>JBGCDX010000116.1:0-21664 GCA_045105815.1 Gammaproteobacteria bacterium | reverse complement strand
ACCGCGCTCGCGCTCTTCAGGAGCATTATCAATCTGATCATAGGCTTTGAATTCGCCACCTGACGCCTCAGCCATTACTTTGGTTAACGCCGCCGTTAAGGTGGTCTTACCATGATCTACGTGACCAATCGTGCCCACATTTACATGCGGCTTATTACGCTCAAACTTCTCTTTGGACATTTTCTTTTACCCTCAATTAATTAGCTCACCCACTCACTGGGCAACATACCTGAATCAGTTTATAAAATGGAGCCCACAAACAGAATCGAACTGTTGACCTCATCCTTACCATGGATGCGCTCTACCGACTGAGCTATGCGGGCACTTAAAATTTCTCGGCATTGTAAACGCGCCGCAGGACTATTTATAGGCCCAATTGGGCTAACAAGTGAGTTATTTGATGGGATGTTTAAAATATTTCTTAATCGCTAAACAAATTACTTTGAAATCCAAACACAAAGAACCGATTGGACACTAATTTATAGCAGGAAGTATTTGCAGGTCTTGGAGCGGGTGATCGGGATCGAACCGACATCATCAGCTTGGAAGGCTGGGGTTCTACCATTGAACTACACCCGCAATAGAACAAGAATCGTTAGTTTACTTGTTTAACACGTAACACACCAAGCACTTACGCCAGCATGCTTTATTGGAATTAATGGTGGAGGGGGCTGGATTCGAACCAACGTACTCAGAGAGAACGGATTTACAGTCCGTCGCCTTTAACCACTCGGCCACCCCTCCATCGTGAAATATTGTGTGTGACTGATCATTGAACTGTCAATAGTGTGAAGTTCAGCATAGTTCAAACCCAAAAATAACGCGCTGGTAGCTTAATGCATTGTTAAGCTAACGTAAAACGATTACGTTAATATTTACGGTCAATTCCGTAATATATGCAAAGATTATAAATCTAACTTAAGAAATATTTTTCAAATATGAATGTAACAATTTATGGCTCTGGCTATGTAGGCCTTGTCACCGCAGCATGTCTTGCTCAGGTTGGAAATAATGTGCTCTGCGTAGACATCAACAAAGAGCGAGTCAAAAAATTACAACAGTGCATCGTACCGATTCACGAGCCAGGTCTACAGGAACTTATCCAAACAAATGTAGAAGCTACTCGAATTGAATTCACGCTTGATGCCGAAGCCGGAATAAACCACGGCCTATTCCAATTTATTGCAGTTGGAACACCCCCAGACGAAGATGGTTCAGCTGATCTACAGCATGTATTAAAAGTCGCCGAAACCATTGGCCAAAGTATGAACGAATATAAAGTAGTCATTAACAAATCTACTGTGCCAGTTGGAACCGCTAAAAAAGTTTCTAACACCATAAAAAGCCAATTAGACAACAGAAATCTATCACTCGAATTTGATGTTGTATCTAATCCAGAATTTTTAAAAGAAGGTGCTGCAATTGATGACTTCATGAAACCGGATCGTATTATTGTTGGCGTTGAAAACCCACGCACCGCAGAACTCATGCGTGCACTCTACGCACCGTTTAATCGCAGTCGAGATCGAATGCATATAATGGAACCCGCATCTGCTGAGCTCACTAAATATGCGGCTAATGCCATTCTTGCAACCAAAATTAGCTTCATGAATGAACTTGCCAATATCGCAGAACGTTTAGGCGCTGACATTGAAGAAGTGCGGCTAGGCATCGGCTCAGACCCTCGCATAGGCTACCAATTCATATACCCAGGCTGCGGCTATGGGGGCTCTTGCTTCCCTAAAGATGTAAAAGCTTTGCAACACATTGCCAAAGAAGTGGGGTATACACCAAAACTTATTAGTGCGGTCGATGAAGTCAATCAAAATCAGAAACATGTTTTATTTGAAAAGATAAACAATCATTTTAATGGCGATTTGAAAGATAAAGTGATCGCAATATGGGGCCTTGCATTTAAACCAAACACCGATGATATGCGTGAAGCTTCTAGTCGAGAATTAATGGAAGCGTTATGGGAAGCTGGAGCTAAAGTGCAAGCTTATGACCCAGTAGCTATGGACGAATGTCGACGCATATACGAAGACCACCCAGCACTTACGCTATGCGATGAAAAAGACGATACATTAAATAATGCAGATGCATTAGCATTAGTAACTGAGTGGAAAGAATTCAATAGTCCAAATTTTGATGTGATTAAAAAATCTCTTTCAAGTGCAGTTATCTTTGATGGCCGCAATCTATTCGAACCAAGCTTAATGCAACAGCTAGGCTTCAAGTATTATGCAATTGGCCGAGGAGATTCAATCGCATCTTAAATACTTAACTCACCAATACTTTGTTCAAATAATCACTCAGCGGCTTTTCAACAAATGTAACCCCTAAGCCCTGCTTTTGCTCTACATCCATTGTGTTAAGTGCTATAAGCAAGTCCTCAGCAATAGCAGGATGATTTTTCACTATACTAATTGGCTCAACATACACCTTGATACCAAAAACAATGGCGCTAGTGCTCTTTAACCTTCGAAACGTTTGTCTTTCACTGCGCAGATACAACCTATCTTCAATATTATCTTGATCAATTCCATTCATTTCAGAACTAAAGTCAAAACTGCCAGGAAAAATACAATATTCGTTGCTCGCGAACAAAAACCAATTTGAACGTTGATAACAATCTGTAACTTTTAAATTCTGCAAAAAATGACGAATCATACGGCCAATTTTTACTTCTAAGTTCATTACCGGCTCATGAATATTGGCAAGCGGCTTACCCATTTTCTCCTGCAGATTCCACCAAGTTGGCGCACAAACCGAGGCAGCAACAAGCTTATGGTCCTCACCCTCTTGCTCAAGCAAACAATAATCATCTACTGACAAATAACTAGCTAACTTTAGGGGACAACTTTCATAATCAATCAATTCATAGCGCTTATTTTCGCTTTTTACAAACACATGATCACCAACCACCTCAAATCTATCAGCGTGATATTGCTGGATGTTTTCTAGCAGTAAATTTAAGAATTCTTTCTGCACCGCGACACTATTTGGCAAAGAATGCAAAACTTGTTTGCCAAATTCTTTAATAAGCTTTTCCTTTTCTATAATTCTGTCCGCGAAATCATCTTCATACTGGATCCAATCAGAAACATCAATCGGACCCAGACCCAAACGCAGCCGCCCGCGCTTGCCATTAAATGGATAGTATTTTTCTACAGACATTGTCGTACATTTGATCAGTAATCCAAATTACTGTGTTTTCTCGAATGCATAGAACAATGCATATTTTTTATTAGCAATTTGAACAGCCAATGTATCTTCATTGATAAAGGCCACGCCTTCGTACTCGTCATTCACTGAAGCACATTCTCTCACTTCAAGTTTAATACTATATACGTTAATTTTTGGATCGATAACGTCTATATAACCAAGATACTCGCATCCATCTGAATCATTTCCGGATAGAACACCTTCTTCGTTTATAGTGATCGTGCTCGTCAATTGATCACGATCTGTATAAGACCAATCACCCATTACGAATGCTAGAGAAGAAGCTTGATCATAAAGCTCACTATATGCAACTTTAAGTGCGCCTGTATCACCGCCGTTTAAGGTCTTAAAGAAAGTAGTAATTGTGCTTGGAAGGTTTCCATTATCATCAAACGTTCCCGTTAGGTTCGCCCAATCAAACGGCCCACCATCTAAGGCAAATAAGACGTACTTATTAAAAACATGCTCGCCATCAAAACTAAGCGTTCCCACACACATCGCTTTTGCCTTTAAACTAAATGCGTACGCTTTTTCACCAAGATGAACAGCAGTGAAATCGTAGGGACCTCTCCCACGAATATCGAACTCACCTACCCAAATACCATCTAATGGTGAGCGAGACACATCATCAGAGTCAGACACCTCACTGGAAACACCTAAAGTAGTGCATCCAGTTAAAAAGAATAAACCAACAAATAAGCCAACAACTAGCTTATATTTTTTAGACATTGTAAATCCTTACTTTTGCGGCCCTATGATGGTAATAGATCTACTTGAAAGATTGAAATAATGAAGAGACTATCCATCAAACGTTACACCTTACCTTAGAGGTGCTTGAAGACTAACCTAAAGACAACTAGAATCCATTGCGTATAAGTCTAAAGCCGCCTTAGCTCAGTTGGTAGAGCAACTGATTTGTAATCAGTAGGTCACCAGTTCGAATCCGGTAGGCGGCTCCAAGTAATCATTTGTATACCATACGCACAAATTAATCTGTGCAACATCTCCACCAAAAAACGATCAAGCTAAATATCTGATTACAAAACGCTTCAGCCTTTCTTAGGCAATAGTTCAGCACAAGGTCTAGCTAACTTTTGAAGTGGATTATCTTTTTGTACTTTCTCCCAAATACTAGTTTTCAAACGTTTAGCATCAGTTTCTTGAAAGTCCAACCAATGTCGCGTTACCTGCTTGTATCTAGTCTGAACTTTTGGGTTAAATCCTAGCTTTTTAAGACGCCCCACACGGATCTTTGCACGACTGTAGCCATTATAAAGTCCTAAAGAAATTGCATTGGTAAATTTACCTTTGCGTATTATTTGATAATCTTTAACTTTAGCGACTTGCAATTGGCTCACAACGGCTCTTGCATCCGCCAAGGTCTTTTCAGCAGGAAAATACACCCAATATGACTTAGGCTCTTTGTCTGTAATCGCCTTATGTTTAGTCTTAAACCCATTTTGCAGTAAGCTTTTTTCTAATCTTACTTTATCCTTCTCTTGCAAAATTGGACCTAAGGAATAGCACGTCTTTGCCGGCCCTATCGAAGGAGACATGTTCTTGTCTTCTGCAGTATTTAATTTGGCAATATTTTCTTTATTAGTTGATGCCTGCCCAATGGCCTCATTAGCATTATATTTAAGTTGTTCGCTTAGTAACATGAGCGTTTGCGCGCCTTGTGACTGTGAACCCACATCAGGGGCTGAACTTTTCTCTGAGAACGCTACACCCCATATCAGGTAACTCAAATTAACTACCAACAAAAGCATAAATAAAGATCGCATATTTATTTCACTTATTCATTCCAGGTGCCAATTATATTAAATATTAATATTAGATATTTTGCGAAACAATAGACAATCCATCCAGTACCAGTGTGTCCTCTATTCTCACAGAAAAAGATAGGTACGGCTTGATTAAATCAGCACCCCCACCCGTTAATATCACCTGATCAAAGCCATCGTAATTCGACGACATGTTATTCACAACATACTCAACTCCACCCACCAATGCACTCATGCACCCTGAATGTATAGCATTCTCAGTACTGTTAGCCAAAACATTAAACTCAACGTCAGCCGTTTGATCTGTCTGAATTTTAGTGTTGCTGAGTAACGCTTTTTCCATACTCGCCACTCCAGGAAAAATCACACCTCCTTTATGCTCCCCATTAGCACTTAACACATCTATGGTCACCGCAGTGCCTATATCGACAATACAACTATTTCCAATATATTTTTCATTTGCACCAATCAACGCCGCAACTCGGTCTACACCAAAAGTACTTGGATCTGCATACGCAAGCACAATGCCAAAACTATTTTTAACAGGGTCCAGAAAATAAATGTTTTCTGCGCCATCTGATGTCAATGTATCTTTAATCTGAGCATTCATTTCTGTGCTTAATACTGAGCTAATAACAATGGCCCTTGCATCACTGAATTGACCACACAAAGATTTTACAGAATAAAGCTTACCAAAAGGCCCATATTTTTGTGATTGATATTTTTCTATTTTGCCTTCTTCTTCAACGGCAAACTTGCAACAACTATTCCCTAAATCAACTAATAAATTCACTATGTATTTCCAATAATTTTAATTTCACTTACATGTGCGCTATGCATATTGACTAGACTTCCATCAAGGCTCAAAAAAATGTTGCCCAAGTCATCTATTCCTTTTACGCACCCAGTTTTAATTTTACCTTCATTAAGGAATTCAATTCTTTCGTTTAGCAGCATGTCATACATCTGCCACTTATCATTTAAATCCCCCAACCTACTCTCTTCTAAGCTCATTAAGGTATTATAAAAAGAAGATATGATATTAGCAGCGAGTTCATTTCTAGATAGCTCCCAATCAGACTTAATGGATAACAAATCCACCCATGGAGCATCAATCTTCACATCATTATGTAGTGACATAGCTACATTCAACCCCACCCCTATAATTAATGCATTTTTCGTTTGACTAACCTTTCTATCTATCAATACCCCTGCTAATTTTTTATTATCAAAACACAAGTCATTAGGCCACTTCAATTGAATATTGTTACACCCATACTGCTCTAATAATTCAGCTATCGAAATCAACAACCAAAGACTTAGCGTCTCATACTCTTGCTTCCAAACTTGAAACGGCCACGACATGGATATATACAAATTTGCAGCAGATGGTGACACCCATTGATGCCCATACCGACCTCGACCCTTAGTTTGCTGTTCGGATAAACATACAGAAATTTGCTTATTCGCTAACGCACTTTCTAGCAAATAATCATTTGTAGATGGGATACTAGAAAAAACATCAACATTTTTTACATTACTTAACCCATTGACTACTAAATACTCACGTATCTTTAGCTCATCTAAGCGTTCAAGAAATGCATTTCTATCCATATCGTTTTCCAGGGCATTGGGCAGTTTATTTACTGAAATATCTAAAAAATCAATTAATTTCTAAATTCCCCCGTAGCAGAATAGTATGCAACGAGATAAATGGTAATATTCACAGCATGGGGTGGATTTTTATAAAATACTAATTCGATACAATCATACCTAATCCTTCTATTTCATAATATGAATAACCGATCCCACAATCTGCTAGGCAAGGGCATAAAAAAAATAGCGCTATATATTTGCATATCATTCACTATTTTGCCGCTTCATATTCAGGCCGAGTTTTATGTATACAAAGAAAATGATGGTACTAGCTGGATAACCGATCGAAAAATGCCGCAAGAGAAATATACTCTGATGGCTACCATAGGAAGACCTACTGCTGTGGTGTCTTGCAGAAACATGACTGCATCCAAATTAGAAAAACGAGCCAACAGCTATAAAGATGCCATTGAAGCCTATTCAATTGCATACGAAGTAGACCCAAAACTTGTTAAAGCGATAATTGCTACAGAATCATGCTTTGACAAAAAAGCGGTTTCATCTGTCGGCGCTCGAGGCCTAATGCAACTCATGCCGGCTACTGCAAAAGAACTTGGCGTTAAAGACTCCTTTGACTCTAACCAAAATATTCGAGGCGGAATAAAATATTTTAGCCAAATGCTGAAACGATTTAATGACAGCACAGAATTAGCTCTTGCAGCATACAATGCTGGACCGGGCGCAGTGGAGAAGTACGGTGGCATCCCTCCCTATGCAGAAACCAAAGGCTATGTGAAAAAAGTATTAAAACGCTATGCAAATTATGTGGCGAAAAGTAGTACCGCTTCAAATTAGGCAATAAGACTTATTCGTATTTTTTGCCTTGATACATAATCCACCCACCTGGATGTCGTTTATTCGGATCGTGATGGGTCCAATGCAACACACCTCCTTTATTATTCCATTCATATTGACCATGAATTGAAACTTGATCATTTTTGGCTAACGGTACGCGAGGCGCAAGATCAATATTATGCGCTACTAAAAGGCTTAGCCCACCTGGTGTTTCAATTAAAAAACGCTGATGACGAGAACCATCATTATCATCCTTTAGAATTCGTGTAACATGAGCCACTGTTGAAACCATAACCCCAGATCGCTGAGCATCATACAGTGAACGAATATCAGATTGAGCAATCTTTTCTGATTGCGAGTCATTTGGATAATTAGCGCTAACATCGGGTTGCGTTAAAGTGAAGGGATACTGAATAAACAGCCATATTCCACCCATAACAAGCAATAACACTAAACCTGTTTTTTTAAACACTTTGTTGCCACGGAATAATTTACGCAACAAAAGTGGTGCCCCAATAATTAAAATCTTTTTTAAGAGTGGATTCAATGATATTCCTTTTTATTTCCTGATTTTATACTGCTAATAAATATATAATATTCTAAAAACACAGTAGCAACAGCATACATGAACAATTCTTCAGAACAGTCTTCAAACTTCATCCGTAATATCATTGACCAAGATATTGCAAACGGAAAAAATGATGGCAAAGTAACCACCCGTTTCCCACCAGAACCCAATGGTTATCTACATATTGGTCATGCGAAATCGATCTGTTTAAATTTTGGCGTAGCCCGCGACTACCAGGGCCAATGTAATCTCAGATTTGATGACACCAACCCTGAAAAAGAAAGCCAAGAATATATAGATGCCATCAAAAAAGACGTGCAATGGTTAGGCTTTGAATGGTCTGAACTCCACCATGCATCCGATTACTTCGAAAAATTATATGAATATGCAGCAGAACTCATAAAGCTAAATAAAGCTTATGTTTGCAGCCTTGACGCAGAAGACATTCGCAAACAGCGTGGAACATTAACCGAGCCTGGCATTGAAAGTCCTTTCCGCAATCGCAGCATAGATGAAAACCTAAAACTGTTTGCTGATATGCGAGCTGGAAAATACAAAGAAGGTGAACATGTATTACGCGCAAAAATTGATATGGCCTCAGGCAATATCAATATGCGAGATCCTGTTTTATACCGCATCAAATATGCCACTCACCCAAGAACTCAAGACAAATGGTGCATTTATCCAATGTACGATTACACACACTGCATATCTGACTCATTAGAGAACATAACTCATTCTTTATGCACACTAGAATTTGAAGACCACCGCCCATTATATGACTGGGTCTTAGATGAGCTAAGTACTCCTTCTCACCCACAGCAAATTGAATTCGCCAGACTGTCAGTAGAATACACAATCAGCAGCAAACGAAAATTAAATCTGCTTGTAAGTGAAAACCTTGTTGATGGATGGGACGACCCGCGCATGCCCACCATCTCAGGCATGCGACGTCGTGGCATTACTCCTGAATCAATACGCGAATTTTGCGATCGCATAGGCGTTACAAAAAAAGATGCCTTCATTGAAATGAGTGCTTTAGAAAACTGTATTCGCGAAGACCTTGACCCGCGCTCCAATAGATTGATGTGCGTAGTAAATCCACTAAAAGTGATTATTGATAATTATCCTGATGATACAGAGGAAGATTTTAGTGCCGGCAATCATCCCAAAAAGCCAGAACAAGGAAAGAGGTCTATTCCCTTCTCAAGGACAATTTACATTGAACGAGACGACTTCATGGAAGAACCACCAGAAGAGTTTTTCCGCCTTGGCCCAGGCAAAGAGGTTCGCTTGCGTAATGCGTACGATATCAAATGCACAGACGTTATTAAAAATGACACTGGAGAAATTATAGAATTGCGATGCGAATATGATCCTGATAGCGCTGGTAAAAATAAAAAGAAACTCAAAGGAATCATTCATTGGGTTTCCGCCAAACATGCCATTGATGTAGAAACACGACTCTATGACAGACTATTTAATGTCCCTAATCCAAGTGCAGCAGAAGATATCACATCTACATTAAACGATGCATCGCTATCTATACATTCACATTCAAAAATAGAACCACATGCAGCAAACATAACGTTAGAAGATCGTGTTCAATTTGAGCGGCAAGGTTATTTTTGTTTAGATAGCAAACATACCTCTAAAGACAAACTTGTTTTTAACCGGATCACTACACTTCGCGACACTTGGGCCAAAATAATTGAATCAAAAAGCTAATGTAATTTAACAATACAAACTGCATGCATAAAAAAGCCTCTGCTAAAATGACTTCAGCAGAGGCTTTTGATAGTAAAGTTAAATGTTAGCTGCTCTTGAAACCCGCACTAAACTTAGACATAAACTGCAATGCTTGCTGCAATTCTGGATCTTTCGCAAGCTTCATCAAACCCATAACACCTCCCGCAGAAGGTTCATCATGACTTGCTTTAGCTGAAGCCGCCGCTTCACATACGCTAGTTAACATGTCTACCATGTAGTCACGCTCCAACAAGTCTAGCAACTTATGGATATTCTCATTGCGTGAAACACGGTCAGCAATAATCATTAAATTATTAGCCATTTCACCTAACCGGCCCACAATATCATCACTCATTGCATCACCGGCCGACCCAAGAACACGTACTAAATTTGCGGCACGTTCTAAGTCACCTGTTTCTACAAGATGGTCAATTAATGGTATTGCTTTGTCTAAATTACTGCGACTGACTTGATCCAACAGCACAAGGCCATCACCCATAGTACTGCCAAGTCGACCGACGATATCATCCGAAAGTGCATCTGCAGCACTCTCAAAAACACGCTCAGCTTCTGTCTGCATTGATTGAAGTTCGCTCATGACAATGTCCCCTTATAGTAAACCGCGCGCGCTGGCCCAGTACATTTTGTTATAAGCCGTCTTGAACCAATGAATACCTTTAGTAGGAGCCTTTGGATCAGGTGGGTTTTGATAATTGAACATTGCATAGGTTGCTCTACCCTCACCAGCTTCGATGAAACAGAATACCTTGCCATCATAATCACGAACGGGCTGTCCAATCTTAATAGTTGAAGCAATATTTTCTGCCAAGGCTTCTGCCTCAAAGTGTGCTGTAGAACCAGCCTTACTAATTGGCAAGTTAGTAGTATCGCCTATAACAAACGCATTTTCATAACCTTCAATATTAAGTCTTGTTCGGTTCGTTGGAATGAATCCTCCAGCACCTAACTCATTATCTTCGATTACTTGCATACCTTTGTGGGCTGGAACTGTAATTAATAAATCATAATCTTCTTCCGTTCCCTCTTCACTTAATATCTTACCCGGCTTAACTTCTTTCATATTAAAGAGAGTTTCATAAGTAATACCTAAGCGATCAAACTCTGGCTGTGCCCATTTAGCAACTGGCTCTAAGCTATGCACACGACCGATAGGATAAGTGTAATGCAATTGAACCTTATCCCAGATTCCGCGTTCTTTAAAATAATCTGCCAACATGAAGGTAATTTCCAATGGCGCCATAGGGCATTTATGTGGCACACCCACTGCGATCACAACCTTTCCACCTTCAAAATTTTGTAAAGCACTAAACATTTTCACCGCATCCGCTTCAGTATAAAACTGAGACGCATTTTCAGCTAAACCTGGAGTTCCTTCAGCATGCGCACGTGAACCAGTTGAAATTACAATCATATCGTAGTCATATTGTTTGCCACTTTCCGTAACAACATTATTTTCTTTAAGATTGAACTGTGTAACTGGGTCAACACGAAAAGTAATGCAAGATTCCAGAAGACTCACCTGGTCTCGATACAATTCATCAGGCATCATTTTACCAACTGCCACATAAAGCAGGCCTGGTTGATACATATGCTTGTCAGATGCAGAAAGCATAGTAATGCTTGCCTTACCTGCTTTAATTTCACCACTTAATCTTCTTGCCAGATTGTTTGCCAGAATAGTTCCACCCATTCCACCACCTACAACAAGTATTTTCATGATTACCTCTCTATCTTAAATTTATAAGTTATTGATTAATTATGTTTGAAACCTATTTGGTTTTCTTAACCACAATGTGCCAGACACCATCATTTTCAGAGGTTTCTACCATTTCATGACCAACTTTATTAATCCATTCAGGTATATCAGCTGCAGAACCTTGATCAGTAGATAAAATTTCCAGCTCATCTCCAATTTCTGCCATTTTCATTTGTCCAATTAGCTCCATTAAAGGCCCTGGGCAAAATGTGTTTTTTGCATCTACTATTTTTCTTTCCGACACGTAAATCTCCTTGAAATATTAATCTTGGCTTTAACTTAAAAATGCCAAACTTGGCCTTCAGATGCATCACTCAAAAATGCGGTTAATCCTAATGGCTCTGAAACAAAGCCCTCCAAATCATCTTGCTTTAATTCCATTATATCGACCGCCATTGAGCATGGGAAAATTTTTGCATCTCCGTATTCTACAGCTTGTGCGAACAGTTCTTTAAAGTCAGGCGCATTTTTTTCTTCTAGTAAAACACCCATTTCACCATCTGCTGGCGCTTTATCGGTTGAATCTTTAACAAAAAATTTCATAGCATTCATTGACACAAAAACAGTTACATCATTGCCGCTTACCGCACCAACTGACGCCACCATTGCAGCCATTTGCAACTGTTCACGACTACCAGCGGTAACCATTACACTTATTCTATCCGTAGACATATAACCTCACTTAATATAGGTTTTTGATTAAAAAAATAACTGAATCAATTTAAATGTACAGGATCGATTAATCAACGAAAAGCTTTTAGATTAGTCTGCAAACAAAGAGATTTAATTCCTATCTACTATAGACAGGTAATTATCAAAAAAGAGTAATAATTAAGATAAATTATGCTTATTTAGATTTTACAGCACTCGCAAGCTTGCATGTTATTTAGACAATACTTTCTCGAAACGTTTGCCACAGTAGTAACAATCTACTTGTGATTTTTTACCAAAAGGCAAATAGATCATTGGATGCCCTAACGCTCCACCACCACCATCGCATGCCACTTCTTTTTCATTAGGCTTAATCTGTGCAACGCTTGTAGCTTTTTTCATTATTTTATTTAGTCGGTTATTAAATCGCTCAATTAAACTTTGGGCATACTTTTTACATATACATCTTGCTTACTATAAGGAATTTCAATGTCATGTTCCATGAACATCTTATACACAGAGCAATGCAATTGATCCAGTACCTGACCACGTAAAACCGGCTGATTAATCCAACATAGTAACTCAAAATCTACACTTGAAGCGCCAAAGTTTCGCATTCGAACCCGTGGCTCAGGCAAGCCACACACCTTGTCATTATCTTTAGCAACCTGCTCCAACACTTCTCGCACTTTATCAATATCAGTCCCGTAGGCGACACCTACTTTAACCCTAATTCGTCGCTTACTATTTGGACCACCTGCTTCATTAGTAATTTTTGCGTTGCCCATTACTGAATTAGGCACAGTAATCTCAATATCATCACGCGTGAGCATTCTCGTACTGCGGATTCCAATGTGGGTAACTTTGCCACGCTCGCCAGTATCTAGGACAATATAATCACCTAACTTATAAGGTGAATCTGCAAGAATAAAAACACCAGCAAACAAATTGGCCAGAGTGTCTTTTGCAGCAAAACTAAGCGCCAAACCAATAATTCCTGCCGAAGCGAGCCATGCAGTAACATCAATCCCCCAAGCCAAAAACAACATATAGATTGTTGCCGCTACAATAATTAGCAATGCCAAATTACTAAACAGAGGCAAGGTACTATGCTGGATTAATTGGCTTTTACCTTCTGCATTATTTTTTCTGGAACTGATTGCTTGCAACAAAAACTTTGAAAACTTTATCGCAAATGATGCCCACAGCATAATTACGATAGTTTTTAACACAGCTTCAGTTACAACAACGACATTTTCTGGCATTTGCAAAACTTTCACAGCCTGCACAAAACCAAATATAACCAAACTCACAAAAATAGGTTTTTGTATCAGTTCAATTACGTGGTCGTCACCTTTGATTGCCGTTTTGGCGGTAAGTCGCTTTAGAAAACGAATAACAACGAAATTGAATAGTAAGGCAAAGGCCGCAAAAGCTAGAACAATACCAAAAGCTTTTAAGTAAGGATTAGGCCCAAAAATCGCGAGCCAGGAATTATAAAGCGCTTGTACCTGTTCCACTTAAAATACTTCTTATTTCTAACTTGGTTTATAACTTAGTCGGATTTGGAGCATCGCCATACACCTCAATAGGATCAAACATTTTTTCGTATTCCTTAAACTCCATCTCAATTGGAGCTTCACCAGGATTTGAACCTGTGGGAATGGCACGATAAAAGCATGACCGATAACCCACATGACAACTTGCTTCACCTACAACCTCGACCCTCAACCAGATAGCATCTTGATCATCATCAATACGAAGCTCAACAATTTTTTGCACTAGACCACTCGTAGCACCTTTATGCCACAAACACTCACGACTTCGACTCCAATAATGTGCTTCACCGGTTTCAATTGTTTTCTCAAGCGCTTCTGCATTCATATAGCCTAGCATTAACAACTCACCCGACTCTGCAGCTGTAGTGACCGCAGCAACTAAACCATGCTCATCGAATTTTGGCGCAAGCATTTTACCTTCTTCCACCTCTTCAACAGATTTACGCTCCCCAAACCATTTTAAATGTGCAGTCATCTTTAATACGATCAAATTAGTAAAAATAGAAATTATACAGGTTAATATTAGCTAGCAGAGTAATAAGTAATGGATATACATACCCAAACTATTGATTATCTAAAAACCATTGGTAAGTACGCTCAACCCCGTCAATAAGAGTGATTTTTGCTTGCCAACCCAAACCATTTATCTTAGAAACATCCACTAATTTCCTTGGCGTCCCGTCTGGCTTACTAGAGTCATATTCTATTGACCCTGAATACCCCACTACTTTTTTTATTATCAGGGCTAGCTCAGCTATCGCTAAATCTTCACCAACACCGATATTTATAATTTCATTATCAGAATAACCTTGCATCAGAAACAAACATGCATCCGCACAATCATCCACATGACAAAATTCACGCCTTGGCTTTCCCGAACCCCACAACATTACAGCTTTAGCATTATTCTCTTTCGCCTCATGAAATTTTCGAATTAATGCGGGCAATACATGCGAATTCTCAAGATCGAAATTATCCCCCTCTCCATATAAATTTGTAGGCATTGCAGATATGAAATCAGCATTATGCTGAAGCCGATATGCTTGACATAATTTTATGCCAGCTATTTTTGCAACCGCATACCATTCATTTGTTTTCTCAAGCGGACCACTTAATAAACTTTCTTCTTTTAAAGGTTGTTCAGCTAATCTTGGATAAATACAGGTACTACCTAAAAACAATGCTTTCCTTACACCTGTTTTATACAAAGAATGGATCAAATTACTTTCGATCATTAGATTGCTGTAAATAAAATCCGCAGGATAACGGTCATTAGCATATATTCCGCCCACCTTTGCAGCAGCAATAAATGCATAATCGGGTTTATGGCTCTGGCAAAATTCTAAGGTTTGTTGCTGATTAACTAAATCTAGCTCATCACTAGTAGCAGTGAGAATGTTATGAAAACCTAGAGAATTTAATTTGCGTACAATTGCTGAACCCACAAGACCTTTATGTCCGGCAACATATATTTTTGAGTCTTTTTCCATCTTCTCTAACTTAAAAACTATTCCTTGTAGTCAAAAGACTTATACCCTTGCTCCTTAATCATGGCATCACGCTTAGCCAAGGCCAGATCTTCTTGCACCATTTCCTCAACAAGCTGTATAAAACTTGTTTTACATTCCCAACCCAACTTTTGTTTAGCCTTAGCTGGGTCTCCCAATAAAGTCTCGACTTCAGTAGGCCTAAAGTAGCGTGGATCTACTTTCACTATTTCTTTTCCAGAACCATTGGTACCTATTTCTTTTAATCCGCTCCCAGACCAATCTATTTTCATATCTAATTTTTCTGCCGCAATACTTACAAAGTCTCTAACACTATGCTGCTCACCTGTTGCAATGCAAAAGTCTTCAGGCTCATCTTGCTGTAACATCAACCATTGAGCCTCAACATAGTCTCGCGCATGCCCCCAATCCCGCTTAGAATCCATATTACCAAGATACAGAGTATCCTCTAAACCTAACTTTATTCGTGCGAGCGCTCTTGTAATCTTTCGTGTAACAAACGTTTCTCCGCGCACAGGCGATTCGTGATTAAATAAAATGCCATTGCAAGCAAAAATATTATAGGCCTCGCGATAATTCACGACGATCCAGTATGAATAAAGCTTTGCTACAGCATAGGGGGAACGTGGATAAAAAGGCGTATCTTCATTTTGAGGAACTTCTTGAACTTTCCCATATAGCTCAGAAGTAGATGCTTGATAGAACTTTGTTTTCTTCTCCAAGCCTAAAATTCTTATTGCCTCCAACAATCGCAATGTTCCAATCGCATCCGAATCAGCTGTATATTCAGGCTCTTCAAATGAAACAGCGACATGACTTTGCGCAGCAAGATTATAAATTTCGTCAGGCTGCACTTCCTGAATGATTCTAATCAGACTAGAAGAGTCTGTCATATCACCGTGATGCAAAATAAATTTACGACTACTTTCATGTGGATCCTGATACAGATGATCAATTCGATCGGTATTAAAAAGTGATGTGCGACGCTTAATACCGTGGACCTCATACCCTTTACCTAGCAAAAACTCAGCCAAATAAGAACCATCCTGACCCGTAATCCCAGTTATCAATGCTTTTTTCATTTTTAAATATCGCTTCTAATTATTTATATAAAATTAATGACTTAGCAGCTTATTAAACTCTGCATTAATAGCCAAATAATCTTCCTCAAACAAACCCAGCATAGCAAAATGCCCCATCAAAGAAGGAATCACTTTTAGCTCGCTTCCAGATATTTGTTGTTGATCATCTCTACAATCTTCAACAGGCACAAACATATCCTTGTCGAATGCAATTATATAGGTTTTAGCTTTAATACAACTTAATGCATTCCCACCATCTCCACCAACATGTCTACTAGAGTCGCCTTTCTGCCATTTATTAGCTTGTATGAGTAGTGAGTTTGCATCCATGGGTTGAAACCATGCTTCCCAAAACCCAACCAGCATTTCCTGCATCGTCTCAAAGCCGAGTCTTTGCCATTGTTCTTGCTTATAAAACTCCGCACAAAAACCCATCAAAGCAAACACATGCCCCAAACGTTTTAAACCTAGCTCACATGCATGAGGATCAGAGTAATCGCCTTCATTCCATGCCGGATCAGATTTCAGCGCTTCAGTAAATATACTTACAAATAATGCATTATGAGGAGTGCATTTAGCAGTCCCCGCAATAGGTGCCGCACGTTTCACCATGTCTGGGTAACGAATTGCCCATTCATATGTCTGTTGCGCTCCCATTGACCAACCCGTTACCAACTGTAATTCTTGAACACCAAAATGCTCCGTCAGAAATTGATGTTGAGCAATAACATCGTCACCAATTGATAATTCAGGGTATGCGGACATGGCCTGTAAGCCATCTATATTATGTGGCGAAGTAGACAAACCACCACCCAACTGATTAATAAGAATAATGCAGTATTTTTCAGGATCTAGCGCCTTACCCACACCTATATAATTCTCCATGTTATGGGATGTACCCGAAAACATAATTGTGAATAAAATGACATTATCTTTCGCTTCATTTAACTTACCATGCACGGCATAAGCTAATTGAGCATTATGTAAGACTTCACCTGATTCAAGCTGAAAATCACCTAAAGCATAGTACTCATATGGCCCATGCTGATCTTGAGTATAGTATTTATTATTTAACATTTAAGTTACTAAATCATAAAAACAGAAGCTTACTATGAAAACCTTTAAAAAATACATTTTGTTCCTTATATTTATCCTGGCCTCATTTTTGATGGCGAGTGCTATTGCTGATTTATCAAATAAAGAAATCATTCAAGTTGCACAATTTTCAGAAATGAACATGAAAGATTGGGAAAACAAATCATTTGAAGGCGAGACTCTATACACAATCAAAAGTGAAAAAGAGAAGTTTTTCTTATATGCAAAAAGCACACAATCTGCTTCCGCTTTATACAAAAAAATAAAAGTGAATATCCATGAAACACCATTTTTGAATTGGAGCTGGCGTATTGATCAAGCATTACCAACACTCAATGAAAAAACTAGAATTGGTGATGATTATGCAGCAAGAGTTTATGTTGTTTTTAAAACAGGATTCACACCATTAAGTGCTAAAGCATTAAACTATGTTTGGTCTAGTAATGACCAATCAGAAGGCTATTGGCCTAATGCTTACACCGACAAAGCAATTATGGTACCCCTTAGAAGCAACCGAGATGAAACAAATACCTGGCAAAATGAAAAAATTAATATCAAAGAAGACTTATTAAAATACTTTGACAAGCCACCTAAATACATTGATGGTATAGCCATCATGACCGATACAGACAACTCGCAAGGCATTGCAAGTGCGAGTTATGGTGACATCTATTTCTCCAGAAAATGACATGCAACAATCTATCCAAGAGCATACAAAAATCTATACCGAATTATTTTTAAATGACTCACCCATGATGGATGTACGCGCACCAATCGAGTTTGAGAAAGGCGCATTCCCATCATCTATTAACCTTCCAATCATGGATAACCAGCAACGTGAAATCGTAGGCACCTATTACAATGATCATGGTCAAGACAAAGCAGTAGAAAAAGGCCATGAACTCGTACAAGGCGAAATTCGAGAAGCCAGGATAGCAACCTGGGTAAACTTCGCCAAACAAAACCCGCAAGGCTCTCTTTATTGTTTTCGTGGTGGCTTACGCTCCAAAATCACACAACAATGGATGCAAGAAGCAGGCGAAGAGCTACCTATTATTTTTGGAGGATACAAAGCATTACGCACCTTCTTACTAAATGAATTAGAAAATACTGCTAATGAATGTTCGTTTACCTTAATTGGCGGGAAAACTGGCTCAGCAAAAACGATACTTATAAATGAGCTAGACAATGCAATAGACTTAGAAGCTGCAGCGCATCATAGAGGCTCAAGCTTTGGCAGCCATGCCATTCAGCAAAACAACCAAATCAATTTTGAAAATATTTTAGCAATCAATTTTTTAAAATTGAGACACAACAATATCTTAAACATTATATTAGAAGATGAAGCGCGCACGATAGGTAGAGCAGGATTACCAAAATCTTTATTTGCAAAAATGCGTGAATCCAAACTAGTGGTTATCGAAGAACCCTATGAAGCAAGACTAGAGAGGCTAATACAAGAGTATGTTGTTGACATGCATTCCGAGTTCGAAGCTCTAGATGTCGCCGACGCTTTTCAATCATTTTCTAACTACCTACTGCGCGGTTTAGAAAAAATCCAAAAACGCCTAGGCCCAGCTCGCTATGTAGTTGCATACAAAGCAATGCAGCAGGCGCTCAAACACCATTCACAAACAGGCACTATCGCGAACCACTATGATTGGTTAAAGGTAATACTGGAAAATTACTATGACCCTATGTATGAAGATCAATTAAAAAAACGCGAACAGTTCATTTGTTTCCGCGGCAACTATTTAGAATGCAAAGCATATTTAGAGCATACCCTCTAACTCTGACCATCTCTCAATACTTTGATCTAATTCGCTTTGTGCAGTAGACAACTGCTCAAGCACTTCGCTGGTCTTATCAAACGATTGATCATAAAAGTCCGGCTGCTCAACCATTTCTGTTAGACCTGCAATAAATTTTTCTAACTCATCAATACGCGCAGGCAATTCGTCCAACTCTCGCTGTAGTTTATAGCTTAGTTTTTTAGGTTTTTGAACCTCTACCATATTCCCACCATTTGCAATAGCATCATTATCTTGAACCTTAGGTGAATCAGTTTCCAACAATCCCTTGCCACGTTTAACCCAATCTTTATAACCACCCACATACTCTTGCAAGCTACCATCCTCTTCAAACACTAATGTACTGGTCACTACATTATCTAAAAAATCTCGGTCGTGACTAACAAGAATCAATGTGCCCGCATACTCCACCAGTCGTTGCTCTAATACTTCAAGCATTTCCACATCTAGGTCATTCGTTGGTTCGTCTAATATCAACAAATTAGCAGGCCTGGTAAACAACCTGGCGAGAATAACTCGATTACGCTCACCACCCGACAGCGCTTTAACAGGAGTCATTGCACGCTTGGGACTAAATAAAAAGTTTTTTAAGTAACCAATCACATGGCGCGACTTACCATTCAAGGTAATGTAGTCATTTCCATCACCAATATTTTCTGCAATGGTTTTATCTAATTCTAAGTCTTGCCTCAGTTGATCAAAGTATGCTATTTCCAGATTGGTACCTAACTTAACGTTACCTTTATCTGGCTGAATCTCGCCTAACAGAATTTTTAATAGTGTACTTTTACCTACTCCATTATTGCCAATCAATCCAATTCGATCACCGCGCTGCATCTTAAAATTAAAATCTTTAATTAATGTTCTTTCCCCATAACCGTGCGTAACATTACGCACAGTGATCACTTTACGCCCAGACTTCTCCGCTTCTTCCAAATGAATACGAGCCGAACCTTCTCGCTTAATACGTTTAGCGCGTTCATCCCGCATTGTTTTCAATGCACGCACCCTACCTTCATTACGTGTGCGCCGCGCCTTGATGCCCTGTCGAATCCAATCTTCTTCTTGCGCTAACTTTTTGTCGAATAATTTATTGCTAGTTGCTTCGTCCTCAAGTGCCTTTTCTTTCAGCTTTAAATAGTTCTGATAATTACCCGGCCAACTAACTAGCTTTCCTCTATCTATTTCAACTATTCGTGTAGCCAGCTTTTGTAGAAAGGTGCGATCGTGTGTAATAAAAATAACACTCCCTTGGTAACCGCGAACATGGTGTTCCAACCATTCAATTGTACTGATATCTAAATGGTTGGTTGGCTCATCTAACAAAAGCAAATCAGGCTGCGACACCAATGCTTTACCTAAAGCAACCCGTCTTCGCCACCCACCCGATAACTCATTAAGTTTTTGCTCACTCGGCAATTGAAGTTGCGTCATGATCGTTTCTACACGTTGCTCTAATTGCCAACCATCACAGGCATCAATCGATAGCTGCAATTCATGCAACTCATTCATGCCTTGTTTATCTAAGTCTTGCTTTGATAACTCGTTATATTGATCAATTAATTTCTGTTGACCTTCTAGACCATGAAGCACCACATTTTTAACCAATTGATCCGAACTCTCTAAAAGGTTTTGCTCCAAAGTACTAACGCGAAGATCTCCTTTCCATTGAATTTCTCCTAGATCTGGCTGTAATTGGTTAGCAATCATCTTCAACATAGATGATTTACCCGCACCGTTACGACCTATTAGACATACGCGTTCTTTCGCCTCAACAGCAAAATTGGCTTCCACTAAAAGCGGCGTGTCACCAAATTCAAGCGACACTTCATCAAATCGAACTAAGGTCATGTTAGTTTTATCTTCATATTTATAAAATTAGCATATATAAATCAATGATATACGCTATATACAAGAGTAGTAAGAAAGCGAAAATATGAGTACTATATGTAGCCAGAAAAATTCGAATTCAGAGCATAAGATAACGGAGCACCATAATGAAATTCAAAATCAGCATAGCCATTCTTCTCGCAACATTTATTTTAGTTGCGTGCTCATCAGAAACCCCTGACACATCTACTACACCTGTTGCGAAATCTTTATATGAGCGAATTGGTGGGAAAGAAAAAGTTAAAGCCATAGTGGAAGACATCTGGAACAATCATGCAAAAAATCCAATAGTAAAAGATCGCTTTGCTGGCAGTGACCCTTCCTATGTTAAGAAAAGAGTATTTGAAATCTTTGCAGTTGCAACCGGTGCCACCGATGTGGAATACAAAGGCATGGACATGAAAGCTGCCCATAAAGGCATGAATATTAATGAAATGGAATTTAATGCCGTAGTTGATGATGTACTTGCTGCATGTGAAATGCATAAAATGGCACAACAAGAACAAAACGAAGT
>JBGCDX010000115.1:0-6681 GCA_045105815.1 Gammaproteobacteria bacterium | reverse complement strand
ACGTTTAATGCAAAGCAGTGCTTCCATTACGCACTCTTTTTCATCAAGCCAGCCATTTTGTGCAGCAGCTTTTAACATACTATATTCACCACTTACTTGGTAAACAAAAGTCGGCATTTTAAATTCTTCTTTTACACGTCGTACAATGTCTAAATAAGGCAGGCCGGGTTTTACCATCACCATGTCTGCACCTTCGCCAATATCTAGTGCGACTTCATGTAAGGCTTCATTCGAATTAGCCGGATCCATTTGGTAAGTATATTTATTTCCGCCTGCAAGATTTGCAGCTGAGCCCACTGCGTCACGAAACGGGCCATAAAAACTTGAAGCATATTTTGCTGAGTAGGCTAATATTTTGGTATTTCGAAAATCATTATTTTCTAGCACATTGCGAATTTCTGCTACACGACCATCCATCATATCGGAGGGTGCAACAATATCCGCACCAGCTTGCGCATGGGACAAGGCTTGTTTGGTTAGTACATCTACTGTTTCATCATTCAACACATAGCCTTGGTTATCAATCAACCCATCTTGACCATGAGTTGTGAAGGGATCCAAAGCGACGTCACTAATGACTCCTAATTCTGGTACGGCATCTTTCAATGTAGCAATCGCACGTTGTGCTAAGCCATCTTGATTAAAAGCTTCTTCGGCCTGTTCAGATTTTTTGTCTGCATTCACCACCGGGAAAATCACAATTGATGGAATGCCTAAAGCATGAACTTGTTTGCCCTCTTTAACTAATTCATCAACGGACATGCGTTCAACCCCTGGCATGGAGGGTACCTCTTCTCGTAAGGACTGGCCATCCATTACAAACACAGGGTAGATTAAATCACTGACATGAATTCGATGCTCGCGCTGCAATTCGCGCGAAAAAGCATCCGCACGCATACGACGCATTCTGATATAGGGGTATTCACTCATTTATAAATAGTAGCAAATGTTATTCTAAAATACTGATTTGAAACGCTATCTGGGCAATATAGTAGATTAGAGAGCCGCGAATGGGTGCAGATGAGTTGCAATAGGAGTGTTGTTTTAGGTTAAAGCTAGGTCAATTTAGACCCACTCCTGCGCAGGTAAAAATTCTTTATACAATTTTTCTTCTTCACTCCCTGCTTCTGGGGAATAGTCGTATTCCCAACGAACATTCGGCGGTAATGACATTAAGATCGACTCGGTACGCCCACCAGATTGCAAACCAAATAATGTGCCACGATCATAGACCAAATTAAATTCTACATAGCGGCCACGACGATACAATTGAAAATTCCGCTGTTGTTCAGTAAACGCATGGTCTTTACGTTTTTCTACAATCGGTAAGTAAGCCTGAAGAAAATGATCGCCAACACTGGAAAATAATTTATAACTTTTTTCAAAGCCGCCTTCGTTAATGTCATCAAAAAACAAACCGCCCACGCCTCGTGCTTCATTGCGGTGTTTTATATAGAAATATTCATCACACCATTTTTTAAATTTAGGATAATAATTTTCATCTACGGCGTCACAAGCTTGTTTAGCCGTTTGATGCCAAAACACAGCATCTTTTTCAAATCCATAATAGGGCGTGAGGTCAAAGCCACCGCCAAACCACCAAACCGGTTCTTCACCGTCTTTTTCTGCAACAAAAAAACGAACATTGCAATGCGAAGTGGGCACGTATGGATTATTTGGATGAATCACTAGTGACACACCCATAGCCTGAAAGTTACGGCCCGCAAGTTCTGGACGTTGTGTGGTGGCGGCTGGTGGCAATTGGTCTCCAAAGACATGTGAAAAACCTACACCTGCTTGTTCAAAAACATCACCGTTTTGCATAATGCGCGTGCGACCACCACCGCCTTCTACGCGTTCCCATGTATCTTCTTTAAACTTCTCTTTACCATCTTGCGTTTCTAGAAGTTCACAATTGCGATTTTGCAAATCTAGCAAATAGTTTTTTACTTTATTAATATCAACTGACATACGTTAGCGAAGTTTTTCTCCAGTTATTAAGTCTTTAATCTCACTAGGTGTATTTGAGCCTGTTTCACCCACTATAATATAGTCTACGTGAGGGCCGAACCAATCTCGAATTTCATTTTGACTAGTTAATATTTTATAGCTTGAAATATTTGCACTTGTAGAAACAATACCTTGAGTGGCCGTAGATAAGGGGTTAGCTGTAGCATGTTGAGTTATGCGAACGGCTAATGTTTCATGTATACCACGCACCCAAGCTGGAACATGCTCATTCGCGGGGACAAGCCAAGTTGTATTTTCAGCTGAAGAGATAGAGTTTACTTGCTCGGTGGATAATGGTTTTGCGTGCTGCTGCAAAGAAGTTATGTTGTTAACCAGCAAGATGAGCCCATTTTCAACTGCACGGTTTTTCAACCAGAGAATTCTGTTAACCGCAGCTTGATGGCTTGGATCGCAACCTAAGCCTATAACCGTTTCGGTGGAATAGGCGATTACACCACCATTTTGTAGAATTACGCTTGCTTGCGAAATTTGATGGGCAAGCACGATTATTCTGGGGTGCTGCTATCGTCGCTTGGTGTTGTCTTTGTCGATTTTTTTACGACTGATTTTTTCTTGGCCGCTTTTTTTCTTTTGGCGGTTTTTTTCTTGGCCGCTTTTTTCTTTTTAGTTGCAGCCTTCTTTTTCTTAGTAGCTGCTTTCTTTTTAGTTGCAGCCTTTTTCTTGGCCGCTTTCTTTTTACGGCCCCATTTCTTTTCCGGTGCCTCAGCAATCATTTTTTGACAATCTTCAAGGCTGAGCGATTTAGGTTCTGTGTCCTTAGGAATTTTTACATTTTTGTTGCCATCTGTAACGTAGGGTCCATAACGACCATTAAGAACTTCAATGCCTTCTTCTTCCCAATGATTAATGAGTTTTTCAGCATCAGCTTTCTTTTTCTCTGCAACTAATTCTAAAGCACGCTCAAGCGTGATGGTATAAGGGTCATCACCACTGTCTTTTTTGATCGAAACATATTTTGGTCCATACTTAACATACGGGCCGAAACGTCCAATGCTGGTCGAGATGGTTCCGTCTTCTTCAGTTTCTCCTAAATCACGTGGCAGTTTGAATAACTCCATCGCTTGTTCAAACGTAATGTCAGCCATTTTCTGGCCAGGTAATAGTCCTGCAAATTTTGGTTTTTCTTCGTCTTCTTTAGTGCCAATAATAACGAATGGCCCATAACGCCCCATTCGTACACTAACGGGTTTGCCAGACTTGGGATCCGTTCCAAGTTGTCGCGCTTGTACAGCTTCTTCGCGAGTGACACTTTCTTCTTTTTCTTCAACCAAATCGATAAGTGGCTTCCAGTAAGTGCGCATAACCGGCACCCACTCTTTTTCTCCACGCGATATTTCGTCTAATTCATCTTCTAAGTGTGCAGTAAAACCGTAATCTACATATTGTGTGAAGTGTTTAGTAAGGAAGTCATTTACCAATCTTCCCATTTCCGTAGGCGTAAACCGGCGACTCTCAACTTCTGCATATTCTCGATATTGTAATGTAGAAATAATGCTGGCATAGGTTGAAGGGCGGCCTATTCCATACTCTTCTAAAGTCTTTACTAAAGTTGCTTCTGTAAAACGTGGCGGTGGTTCAGTAAAGTGTTGCTCAGTTCTAATTTCATTGAGACTTACAGTTTCACCGACCTCTAGTGCTGGCAGCATACGTTCATCGGATTCTTCTTTTTTGTCGTCCATCCCTTCTTGGTAGACTTGCATAAACCCAGGGTTTTTAATTGATGAACCGGTAGAGCGAAAAATATTTCCATCACCACATGCAAATTCTACTGCAACTAAGTCTAAGGTAGCGTGGACCATTTGACTGGCAACTGCACGTTTCCAAATAAGAGAGTAAAGTTTCATCTCATCCGCGCTTAGAAACTTTTTAACTTCTTCTGGTGTGCGCATGAATGAAGTTGGACGAATTGCCTCATGAGCTTCTTGTGCGTTTTTAGATTTGGTTTTAAATACTCGCACTTCACTTGGCAAGTTGTCTTTACCATAGCGTTGCACAATATAACCGCATAACTCATCTAATGCTTCTTGGCCTAAAACGACAGAGTCTGTACGCATATAGGTGATTAAACCAACAGTCTCGCCATCTAATTCTTTACCTTGATATAAGGCTTGTGCGACTGCCATGGTTTTTTTAGCAGAAAATCGCAGTTTACGAACTGCTTCTTGCTGTAAAGTAGAAGTAGTGAAAGGTGCTGCCGGATTTCGTTTGCGCTCTTTTTTATCAACGGTTTTAACAACCAGCTTGCCATTTGCATTTTTATCTAATAATTGTTTGGCAGCAGAAGCATCTGTTTCATTGTTAATGTCAAACTGTTCAAGCTTTTTGTCTTTATAAATATTTAGCTTGGAGAGAAACTCTTGCTTGTCTTTTTCACAATCCGCTTCAATGGTCCAATATTCTTGTGGGTCAAATTTTTCAATTTCATTCTCGCGCTCACAGAGAAGTCGTAAAGCTGGGCTTTGAACTCGCCCTGCAGATAAACCGCGTCTGATTTTTTTCCAAAGTAATGGCGATAGGTTGAAACCAATAAGATGGTCTAACGCACGGCGAACAAGATAAGCATGAACTAAGTCATAAGACAGTTCTCTTGGATTCTCAATCGCTTCACTAACTGCTCGTTTGGTAATTTCATGAAATACCACTCGATGCACATCTTTGTCTTTTAGTAGATCGCGTTCTTTCAGAATTTCATAAAGATGCCATGAAATTGCTTCGCCTTCACGATCTGGATCAGTGGCAAGGTGTAGCACATCAGATTTTTTTAGTGCTTTTACGATAGCGTTTATATGCTTTTCGCTGTCTTCTTTTATCTCATACTTCATTTCAAATTCATTATCTGGATCTACTGCACCATTTTTTGATAATAAATCTCGTACGTGTCCAACTGAAGCGAGCACATGGAAGTCTTTGCCAAGATATTTTTCAATCGTCTTGGCTTTAGCTGGAGACTCTACAATGACTAAATTTTTACTCATGGGTTATGCAACTACTATATTAAGTACCTGTAGCGGCGAACTATTACGCGTTTCTAATGTGTTTGTAAATGCCTATGGCGCTATTCTTAATAAATTTTCTGTATAAGATAATATTTTTTAGTAAATAATTGCAAACAAAGTGCTGCTTATTAAATACTGTTTCGTCGAACATAAATGCCATTTCCATGATGAGTAATTTGGTTATTCAGCTCTAAAATCAAAAGGATAGAGGAAACCTCTTCAACCTTTAAGCCACTACTCTCGATGATAGCATCAACACTAATGGGTTCATGCCCCATGCTTTCTAAAATTTTTTTATGCTGGGGATCTAATTTTTCTTCATTAATAATATTGGTTTGTATTGTAGTGGTGCTTAAACGGTCTAAATCAATATGATTTTTAAGCTCCTCTAAAACATCTTCCACGGTTTCAACTAACTTTGCTCCATTTCGAATTAATGCATGGCCACCTTTCGATAATGGATTATGAATAGATCCAGGAATGGCAAATACCTCACGATCTTGCTCAATAGCTAATCGTGCTGTAATCAAAGAGCCACTTTTCATAGAAGCTTCAACCACTAATGTGCCTAAACTAAGTCCACTGATAATTCGGTTGCGTCTGGGAAAGTGCCCAGGCATGGGTGATGTACCTATAGGGAACTCGGAAATTAGTAATCCCCGCTGAGATATTTGTTCTGCAAGTTGCCGGTGTTCTGCTGGGTAGACACGATTTAATCCACATGCAGTCACGGCAATGGTACTTCCAATACTAGTTTGTAAGGCGCCTTGGTGCGCGGCACCATCAATACCACTTGCTAAACCGCTGGTGATCACAAGACCGCTAGCTGCAATATTTTGAGCAAATGATGTAGCTATTTCTTTTCCATATGCACTGCAATTTCGACTACCCACTACACTTAGTTGTGGTTCTGATAAAAGGTTTGAAGCGAGCTCTGGCTTCCCTAAGATATACAGTACACCAGGTGGGTCAGAGATCTGTTTTAATAAATGTGGGTAAGCGCTGTCTTGAAGGGTCAGTAAATGATGGTTTTCGTGCTCAAGCCACAATAAGTCACGTTGTATGGCTTCTTCTTTTGGAGCACGTATGCCTTCAATGATGGCATTACTAATGCCGAGTGACACAAGTTCACTTCGGTTTGCTTCTAGGATGTTTTCGGGTGTAGAAAAATGTGAGAGTAATTTTTGTAAAGTGACTGGACCTAATTGGTTTACATGTACAAGAGCAAGCCAATTTTCAAGTTTTTGCATATGACAATACTAGTATATTTCCCCAGCTAGGAATTGTAGCGACATATGGATAGAAACGAAAAGGCGTGCATGTTGCGCTGCCTGCCATGCACGTCTTAGGGGTGGTTTTATTTATAAAAACGCTACATTTATGGGTTTGTAGCCGAATCGCCCTCTTGAATAGATCTTGACGCTTCCATGATTAATGCATAGCTAACTTTCTCAAAGGTGCGAAATACCAACGCACGGCCAGCACTTTCTTCAGGTAATTCAACGTCAATTAATGAACCAGGTTTTTCAAACGGGTCCGCAACCACGCGACCGGCTTGGTTAATATCCAATACATGACCTTTTTCTATACCATCGCGTTCACCAAGGCTCACTGTGACCACTTGAAATGTACCGACTTGGCTGATGGCGTCATA
>JBGCDX010000114.1:0-10796 GCA_045105815.1 Gammaproteobacteria bacterium | reverse complement strand
TGAACTTCCAGAAGGCATCGAGATGGTCATGCCGGGCGATAATGTCAAAATGATCGTCACCATGATCGATCCGATTGCGATGGACGAAGGGTTACGCTTTGCGATTCGTGAAGGCGGACGTACAGTGGGTGCCGGCGTGGTCGCTAAAATTATTGAATAAAAGCCGCTAAAGTTATCAGAGGTAGGTAAGTTGTTTAAAAAACATACTATCTATCTCTTCTGATAGCGAAGAAATAGATTTAATCTAAGTCAATAAACAAGCTATAATTTCTTGTTTGGCGATTGCTAGGCATTATCGTTTAAAGGCCAGTAGCTCAATTGGCAGAGCGACGGTCTCCAAAACCGTAGGTTGGGGGTTCGATTCCCTCCTGGCCTGCCATGATGTGTGAAATTTGGGCTAAATCACAAGTAACTTCTACCGTAAATTATTTTGATATGACAGGAAAAGCTGAAGCAACCTCTGCAGGCGGCATGGACGTCTTTAAGCTAGTAATTGCTGCTGCAATTGTACTAGTGGGTCTGGTGGGATTCTATGTGTATGCAGATTCTCCATTGTTGTATAGGGTGCTTGGGATAGTTGCGGCGGTCGTTGTTGCTGCAGCAATTGCCTTTACAACGGAGCGTGGTCGAACGCTAGCAAGCTTTATGCAAGATGCGCGCACTGAAGTACGTAAAATGGTTTGGCCAACAAGGGGTGAGACCTTGCAAACAACACTTGTTGTGTTTGTGGTCGTCATAATATTGGCGCTATTTTTGTGGGTAATTGATCGCATATTAACGGCTTTAATACAGTACGTAATCTAATAAGAGTTTATAGATGTCTATGCAATGGTATGTAGTGCACGCGTATTCTGGTTTTGAAAATCAGGTGCAAAGAGCGTTAGGTGAGAGAATTGAGCGCTATAGCATGCAAGAAAAGTTTGGCGAAATTTTGGTGCCTGTTGAAGAAGTTGTAGAAATGCGTGAAGGCCAAAAGCGTCGAAGTGAGCGAAAGTTTTTCCCAGGTTATGTCCTCGTTAAGATGGATATGGATGATGATAGCTGGCACTTAGTTAAAGATTGCCCAAAAGTACTTGGATTTATTGGTGGTTCATCTGATAAGCCAGCACCTATTAGTGAAGCAGAAGCTCAAAATATTTTACAGCGTATGCAAGAAGGTGTGGATGCGCCCAAGCCAAAAGTTTTGTTCGAGCCTGGCGAAGTGGTACGTGTCACCGATGGCCCATTCAACGACTTCAATGGTGTGGTGGAAGAAGTGAACTACGAAAAGAGTCGCATGTTAGTTGCTGTGCAAATATTTGGTCGTTCAACTCCTGTGGAGCTTGAATTTGGTCAAGTTGAGAAAGGTTAAAAATAAGCTCCAAGAAGAATTAAAAGAAGAATTAAAAGAAGAATTAAAAGAAGAATTAAAGAAAATTTTACTCAGTATATAAATAAGCGAAATAAAAGATCATGGCAAAGAAAGTAGACGCATATATAAAACTGCAAGTTCCTGCGAACGAAGCAAACCCAAGTCCACCGGTAGGCCCAGCTTTGGGTCAGCATGGCGTGAATATTATGGAGTTTTGCAAAGCGTTTAATGCGCAAACTCAAAATATGGAAAAAGGCATGCCTGTGCCTGTTGTGATTACGGTTTATGCAGATAAGAGTTTCACTTTTATTACTAAAACCCCTCCTGCATCTATTTTGCTTAAGAAAGCGGCAGGATTAACAAAAGGTAGTGGTCGTCCTAATACCGAGAAAGTTGGAAAAGTGAATCGCGCCCAACTTGAAGAAATTGCAAAAACAAAAATGCCAGACATTACAGCGGCCGACATGGATGCAGCAGTTCGCACCATTGCGGGCAGTGCGAGAAGTATGGGTTTAGACGTTGAGGGAGTGTCGTAATGGCAAAAGAAGGTAAGAACTTACGTGCAGCACGTGAGAAAGTTGAGTTAGAAAAGGCCTATGCTCCTGTTGATGGAATTAATCTTGTTAAGGAATGTGCAAAGGCAAAATTCAATGAGTCGGTTGATGTGAGTATTAATCTAGGTGTCGATCCTAGAAAGTCAGATCAAAATGTCAGAGGTTCAACAGTATTACCCAATGGAACAGGTAAGACTGTTCGTGTAGCGGTGTTTGCTGAAGGTGCTCAAGCAGATGCAGCTAAAGAAGCAGGTGCAGATATTGTGGGCTTGGATGATTTGGCTGAACAAGTTAAAAAAGGCGAGATGGATTTTGATATCGCCATTGCGGCTCCAGATGCTATGCGCGTAGTCGGGCAGTTAGGACAAATTTTAGGCCCACGAGGACTTATGCCAAACCCGAAAGTAGGTACAGTTTCTGCTGATGTTGCGACAGCTGTTAAGAATGCTAAAGCTGGCCAAGTTCAGTTTAAAACCGAGAAGGGTGGAATTGTTCAGTGCTCAATCGGAAGTGTGCAGTTTGAAGCTCAAAAGCTTGAAGAAAATTTAATAGCTTTGGTTGCAGAATTGGTAAAAGCAAAACCTTCTTCAGCGAAAGGTGTATACATTAAAAAGGTTGTCGTCTCGTCTACTATGGGTGTAGGCGTAACATTAGATCAAACAGCTTTAGTTTAAAAAATAAAGTGTGTTAAGTGGCGGCGGTAGCTACTTACGCAAAAAAATTGGGTGTTGTTTTCTATCACTTAAATTAGAAAACAGCCGTCCAAGACCGTAGGTGCAGCATTATAAGGATGTTGCTTAATAGAGAATTCGGCCTACGTAGACTGTGTACCCCAAATCAGGAACAGAATTATGCTACATAATTTTCCTGAGTTGGTTGCACTGTAAGGGGAATGTGTTTGAGGGTCATTTTTTATGACCAAAATGCGTTCATGTTTTAAAACACCTTGTGTGTATTGTTAACTCAGAGGACCCCATTGTGGCCTTACAACTTGAACAAAAGCAGGCGATTGTAGCCGAAGTCTCGCAAGTTGCAGCTGATGCGCATTCTGCTATTGCGGCAGAATATCGTGGAATAACCGTTGGTGAATTAACCGAATTACGAGCTAAGGCACGTGAAACAGGTGTTTATCTAAAAGTCGTGAAAAATACATTAGCAAGACGTGCCTTAGAGGGTACGCCTTATGAGTGTATGCGCGATGGTTTGGTTGGACCATTAATGTTGGCGTTTTCGCAAGAAGATCCAGGTTCAGCGGCAAGATTAGTTAAAGACTTTGCTAAACAGAACAATTTGCTTGAGGTAAAGATGATCTCCATTGGTGGAGAGCTTTTAGATGTTTCGGAACTTTCAAAATTATCTAGCTTACCTACTAAAGATCAGGCAATTAGTTTACTTATGGCCGTTATGAGAGCGCCGGTTGAGAAATTTGTGCGAACTCTTAATGAGCCGCATGGAAAACTGGTTCGCACTATTGCTGCTGTGAAAGATCAAAAGCAAGCTGCGGGTTGATAGTTAAAGTTTAGTTTTAAACGTTATTGATTTGGTTAATTATTTTTTTAATTTAGGAGTAAAAAATGGCTGTTTCAAAAGAAGACATCCTTGAGACGATTTCAGAAATGAGCGTAATGGAAGTAGTAGATTTAATTTCTGCTATGGAAGAGAAATTTGGTGTATCTGCAGCAGCAGCTGTAGCTGCAGCGCCTGCAGCTGGTGGTGACGCCGGTGAGGCAGCAGCAGAACAGACTGAATTTGATGTAGTAATGAGTAGTTTTGGTGGCAATAAAGTTGCAGTCATTAAAGTTGTTCGTGCAGTTACTGGTCTTGGCTTGAAAGAAGCTAAAGAAATGGTAGAGGGTGCGCCTTCAACTGTTAAAGAAGCCGCATCAAAAGACGAAGCTGAAGATATCAAAAAGCAATTGGAAGAAGCTGGCGCAGCAGCCGAGCTCAAGTAGTTGCTACTTGCGTTAGTGTTTAATTTTACCAAACAACGTATGGATACGTTGTTTGGTTGCTTTTGTGTCTGTATTTTGACCACGAGGTAGTTCCATGGCTTATAGCTATACCGAGAAGAAAAGAATTCGCAAAGATTTTGGCAAACGTCCTGAAATCTTAGCTGTACCATATATGTTGCAAATTCAACTGGCTTCGTATCGCCGTTTTTTGCAAGAAGATGCTACGAAAGAAGATCGTCAGACATCTGGCTTGAATGGTGCGTTTGGTTCCATTTTTCCCATCATAAGTTATTCCGGCAATGTTGAGTTGCAGTATGTGAGTTATCGTTTGGAAGAGCCGGCGTTTGAAGTGAAGGAATGTCAGTTGCGTGGTTTGACTTATAGTGCGCCTCTAAAGGTTCTATTGCGTCTCGTCATATATGATAAAGATGCGCCTGCGAGTGCTAAGAAAGTTAAAGATGTAAAAGAGCAAGAAGTGTACATGGGTGAGTTGCCCTTAATGACGGATACCGGTGCATTTGTTATCAATGGCACAGAACGTGTAATCGTCTCACAGCTTCACCGTTCTCCAGGTGTGTTTTTTGATCATGATAAAGGTAAAACACATTCTTCTGGCAAGTTATTGTACTCAGCACGCGTTATTCCTTACCGTGGTTCATGGTTAGATTTTGAATTTGACCATAAAGATTGTTTGTTTGTTCGAATTGACAGGCGCCGAAAGTTGCCAGCGTCTATTCTATTGCGTGCAATTGGTTACAGTAGTGAAGAAATACTCTCGATGTTTTTTGAGACGAATACTGTAAATATTACAGATAAAGGCTTCATTCTAGATTTAATTCCAGAGCGGTTGCGTGGTGAAATTGCACCATTAGAAATTAAAGCAGGAAGCAAGGTTATTGTTGAGGCCGGTCGCCGAATTACGGTGCGTCATGTGCGTCAAATAGAAAAAGCGAACATTAAAACGCTTGAAGTACCTGTTGAGTATTTGTTGAATAAATTTTTAGCAAAAGATTTGATCGATACCGATACAGGTGAGCTGGTTTGTAAGGCTAATGATGAGTTAACAGAAGAAAATATTGAAAAGATTTTAGAATCTTCTGTTGATGTATTGGAGTTGTTATACACCAATGATATTGATAGGGGTCCATATATTTCTTCTACAATAGGAATAGACCCATCTAGTAATGAATTGGAAGCGATGGTGGAAATCTATCGCATGATGCGCCCTGGTGAGCCACCGACAAAAGAGGCTGCCCAAAACTTATTCCAGAATTTATTCTTTGCGCCAGAGCGATATGACTTGTCACCTGTTGGCCGAATGAAGTTTAACCGCCGTGTCGGTCGTGAAGAACAAACGGGTTCAGGGATTTTAAATAATGATGACATCTTAGATGTCATGAAAGTGTTGATTGATATCCGTAATGGTAATGGTATTGTCGATGATATTGATCACCTAGGTAACCGACGTGTACGTTGTGTGGGTGAGATGGCAGAAAATGCTTTCCGAGTTGGTTTAGTGCGTGTTGAACGTGCAGTTAAAGAAAGACTAACCTTGGCAGAGTCTGAGGGCTTAATGCCTCAGGAAATGATTAATGCTAAGCCCGTAGCAGCAGCGATTAAAGAATTCTTTGGTTCTAGTCAGTTGTCGCAGTTTATGGATCAAAATAACCCGTTATCGGAAATCACACACAAGCGTCGTATTTCAGCACTAGGTCCAGGTGGTTTAACGCGTGAACGCGCTGGTTTCGAAGTGCGAGACGTGCATCCAACGCATTATGGACGAGTATGTCCAATCGAAACCCCTGAAGGTCCCAATATTGGACTTATCAACTCGTTAGCAATATTTGCGCGAACCAATGACTATGGTTTTTTAGAGACACCTTATCGTAAAGTTATTAATGGCAAGGTGACAGATAAAATTGAATACCTTTCTGCTATTGAAGAAAGTCAGTTCACAATTGCTCAAGCTAATGCGCCGTTAGATGAAAGCGGTAAATTTGTGAATGACTTAGCATCAGTAAGACATCTAAATGAGTTTTCATTAGCGACCACAGATAAAGTGGAATATATGGATGTGTCGCCGAAGCAGATTGTATCCGTTGCGGCAGCATTGATTCCGTTCTTAGAGCACGATGATGCTAACCGTGCGTTAATGGGTTCGAACATGCAGCGCCAAGCTGTTCCTACTTTGCGTGCGGAAAAGCCTTTGGTTGGAACCGGTATTGAGCGCGCAGTTGCGATCGATTCAGGCGCAGCTTTATCTTCACGACGCGGCGGCGTAGTAGATTCTGTTGATGCAGGTCGTGTAGTAGTCCGTGTTAATGACAAAGAGACTGAGGCGGGTGAGCCTGGTGTAGATATTTATAATCTCACTAAATATATCCGTTCTAATCAAAATACATGTATTAACCAAAAACCATTGGTGAGACCTGGTGATGTTATCGCGCGTGGTGACGTATTAGCAGATGGCCCTTCAACGGATTTAGGTGAGTTGGCATTGGGTCAAAATGCATTAGTCGCATTCATGCCATGGAATGGATATAACTTTGAAGATTCGATTCTAATTTCTGAGCGTGTAGTTGAAGAAGATCGTTTCACAACTATTCATATTGAAGAGCTTACATGTGTGGCTCGTGATACCAAGCTTGGTTCTGAAGAAGTTACTGCAGATATCCCAAATGTAAGTGAAAACTTGCTGGCGAAGCTGGATGACTCTGGAATTGTTTACGTTGGTGCAGAAGTCAAGCCAAGTGATATTTTGGTAGGCAAGGTTACGCCTAAGGGTGAAACACAACTTACTCCTGAAGAAAAACTGCTAAGAGCAATTTTTGGTGAGAAAGCGTCTGATGTAAAAGACACATCATTGCGTGTTAAATCAGGAATGGTGGGCACAGTAATTGATGTGCGTGTATTTACTCGTGATGGCGTAGAGAAAGATAAGCGCGCCCTGCAAATTGAAGAAGCAGAAATTGAACAGGTACGAAAAGACTTAAATGATCAATTGCGAATATATGAGGCTGATATTTATGCACGGATCGAGCGTTTAATTACTAATAAAGTGGCTGACGGTGGACCAGATGGATTGTCTGCAGGTTCTAAGGTATCTAAAGTTTATCTGGACAGTCTTGAGCGTGAGCGGTGGTTTGAAATTCGCATGCAGAATGAAGATGTGAATATTCAGTTAGAGCAGCTTTCTACGCAATTAAAAGAGCAGCGCGATTCATTTGATCAGCGTTTGTTAGCTAAGAAAGAAAAAATTACTCAAGGTGATGATTTAGCGCCAGGTGTACTTAAGATGGTTAAGGTATACATCGCGGTTAAGCGTCGTATGCAGCCAGGAGACAAGATGGCAGGCCGTCATGGAAACAAAGGTGTGGTTTCTATGATTGTTCCCGTTGAAGATATGCCACATAGAGAAGATGGTACTCCAGTAGATATTGTTTTGAATCCGCTAGGTGTGCCTTCTCGAATGAACGTCGGGCAGGTGTTAGAAATCCACTTGGGCTGGGCTGCTAAAGGCTTGGGCTTAAAGATTGATGGCATGTTGAAGAGAAATGGTGATGTGCAGCAACTTCGCTCATTCTTGGACGAGATCTACAATAAGGATGAAGGTATATCCGTAGACCTTGATGAATTCAGTGATGATGAAATTATGAATATGTCCAATAACTTGCGCAGTGGTGTGCCTATGGCTACTCCAGTGTTCGATGGTGCGCAGGAATCAGAAATTAAACGTATGTTGAAACTTGCGGATCTGCCTGAAGATGGACAAACCCTTTTGTGGGACGGGCGTACGGGTGAATCATTTGAACGTAAAGTAACCGTTGGTTATATGCATATGTTGAAACTGAATCACTTGGTAGATGACAAAATGCATGCGCGTTCAACGGGTCCATATAGTTTGGTTACCCAGCAGCCACTAGGTGGTAAAGCTCAATTTGGTGGTCAACGATTTGGTGAAATGGAGGTATGGGCACTTGAAGCTTATGGTGCATCGTACACCTTGCAAGAAATGCTCACTGTGAAGTCAGATGACGTTACGGGTCGAAACAAGATGTATAAGAACATTGTTGATGGCAATCATTCGATGGATGCAGGTATGCCTGAATCGTTCAATGTATTAATGAAAGAGATACGATCTCTTGGTTTGAATATTGATTTTGAGCAGGAAACTTAATTAGCCTAGAAGGTTTTAAGGTAAAACGGTTTCACAAAAAAAGATTTTAAAAGTATTTGTTATTTAAGTTGCAATTAAAATTGCATTAAAGACATAGTTACTGGAGATGTAATGAAAGACTTACTTAGTTTATTAAAGAATCAAGGTCAGGTAGAAGATTTTGATTCGATACGTATTGGCCTTGCTTCGCCGGACATGATTCGTTCATGGTCGTACGGAGAAGTTAAAAAGCCGGAGACGATAAACTATCGAACTTTCAAGCCTGAGCGTGATGGTTTGTTCTGCGCAAAAATATTTGGTCCAAATAAGGATTATGAATGTTTGTGCGGGAAATATAAGCGGCTTAAGCATCGTGGCGTAGTGTGCGAAAAGTGTGGCGTTGAAGTAACGCTTACTAAAGTGCGTCGCGAGCGTATGGGCCACATTGAATTAGCTAGTCCTGTTGCACATATTTGGTTTTTGAAGTCACTGCCTTCGCGTATTGGTCTGCTATTAGATATGACCCTTCGTGATGTAGAGCGCATTCTTTATTTTGAAGCGTTTGTAGTGGTAGATCCAGGTATGACTGGGCTTGAGCACAAGCAACTTCTTTCTGACGACACATTTTTAGAAGCTATAGAAGAATATGGTGACGAGTTTGATGCGCGAATGGGTGCAGAAGCTATTCTCGATATGCTTAAGCAAGTTAACTTGGAAGAGCAGGTCGTTGAGCTTCGGGATGAAATAAAAGAAACACGTTCAGAAGCGAAACTTAAACGCTTGTCTAAGCGAATTAAGTTAGTTGAGTCACTAATTGAATCAGGCAACAAGCCTGAGTGGATGGTGTTAACGGTATTGCCGGTGTTGCCACCAGATCTACGTCCATTGGTTCCTCTAGATGGCGGTCGTTTTGCCACGTCAGATTTGAATGATTTATATCGTCGTGCGATTAATCGTAATAATCGTTTAAAAAGGTTATTAGAGCTTAATGCGCCAGATATTATCGTGCGTAATGAAAAGCGCATGTTGCAAGAAGCGGTTGATGCGCTATTAGATAATGGGCGTCGTGGACGTGCGATTACCGGTACCAATAAACGCGCATTGAAATCACTTGCCGATATGATTAAAGGCAAGCAAGGGCGTTTCCGTCAGAATTTACTAGGTAAACGTGTAGACTATTCTGGTCGTTCGGTAATTGTGGTGGGCCCAACATTGCGCTTACATCAGTGTGGCTTGCCGAAAAAAATGGCATTGGAATTATTTAAGCCATTTATTTTCAGTAAACTTCATATGCGTGGTATTTCGCCAACTATAAAGGCGTGTAAAAAAGTGGTAGAAAAAGAAGGTCCCGAGGTTTGGGATATTCTTGAAGAAGTGATTCGTGAGCATCCGGTTATGTTGAACCGTGCGCCTACGCTGCATAGATTAGGCATTCAAGCGTTTGAACCTACGTTGATTGAAGGTAAGGCAATCCAATTGCACCCTCTAGTATGTTCAGCATTTAATGCAGACTTCGATGGAGACCAAATGGCTGTGCATGTGCCGTTATCTATTGAGGCCCAGCTTGAAGCTCGTGCGCTAATGATGTCTACCAATAATATTCTGTCACCTGCGAATGGTGAGCCTATTATTGTTCCGTCTCAAGATATTGTATTAGGTCTTTATTATCTAACGCGTGAAAAGGTCAATGTGCCTGGTGAAGGTATGATTTTTGCGGATGTCGTAGAGGCAGAACGTGCTTATGAGAATCGCACGGTTCATTTGCATGCAAAAGTAAAAATCCGTATTGATGATTATGACATTGATGAAAAAGGTGAAAGTACACCAGTTCGTAGAATTATAGAAACAACAGTCGGTCGTGGTATTTTGTCTCAAGTGCTACCTAAAACCTTAGAGTACGCATTAGTTAACCGAGATATGGATAAACGTGCAATTTCAAGTTTGTTAAATGCATGTTATCGACGAGTGGGATTAAAAGACACTGTTATCTTTGCTGATAAACTGATGTACACCGGTTTTAAGTTTGCAACCCGTTCAGGTGTATCGTTCTGTGCAGACGACATGGTTATTCCTGCTGAAAAACAAACTATTTTGGCTGAAGCGGAGAATGAAGTTAAAGAAATTGCTTCCCAGTATTCATCTGGTTTAGTAACCAAAGGTGAGCGTTATAACAAGGTTATCGATATTTGGTCACGTACTAATGACCAAGTTGCCAAAGCGATGATGGATAGCCTAGGTCATGAAGAAGTTGAAGATGCTGAGGGTAAAATCGTAAAGCAAGATTCCTTTAATTCAATTTATATGATGGCTGATTCTGGAGCACGTGGTTCACCTGCACAAATTCGTCAACTCGCAGGTATGCGTGGTTTGATGGCAAAACCAGATGGTTCGATTATTGAAACCCCGATTACGGCTAACTTCCGTGAAGGTTTGAATGTATTGCAATACTTCATCTCTACACACGGAGCGCGAAAAGGTTTAGCGGATACTGCACTTAAAACGGCTAACTCTGGTTACCTGACGCGTCGTTTGGTCGATGTTTCGCAAGATTTAGTGGTGACTGAAGAGGATTGTGGCACTACAAATGGTTTATTACTCACACCGATTATTGAAGGTGGTGATGTAGTGCAAACTTTACCTAGTAGAGTGCTTGGTAGGGTAACTGCAGAAGATGTGATGGATGTTAAAGGCAACATTGCAGTTCCAGCTGGTACATTCTTGGATGAAGCATGGGTAGATAAGTTTGAAGATATTGGTATTGATGAAGTTAAGGTGCGTACGCC
>JBGCDX010000113.1:0-33359 GCA_045105815.1 Gammaproteobacteria bacterium | reverse complement strand
GTGCATCATTAGAAGTAATGGATCGTGATGCTAAAAAAATGCGTGGAGACCGACCTTTTGTGTTTGCTAATTTAAAAGCAAAAGAAGGCCTGGAAGATATTATTGGGTTTATTAAGAAAGAAGGGATGCTATAAGTTATAGACAATTTTCAGCTAATGTCTAAGTTATGTCCGCTTACGGCCATAAGCGGACATTTAGTAACTGGACTTAATTAGTATACCTGCATCTGAAAAAGCACTTAGTAAAGATAAAAACACTTTATTAGTAAGTATTTAATCAATCACTAAGTGCTCTCTAAATTCGAGCCTTTAATGCTTAACTAAGATCCAAGATCCCTATTAAAATCCCTATACTCTTGATATAGGTCGTAAAGCTCATTCTGGTGATGCATCATTTGTTCCATCATCTGTTGCATCATGTCTATATGCTCTTCCATATTTCCCATACGCGCATGTACATCTGTTTTCTCTTCGCCTTTCATGGCTTTATGTATTTCTTCTTTCATCTTACCCATCTTTCCTTTTCCATCTTCATCTTCCATCATCATTTTCATGCCTTCGCGTATAGTATTACGATGAGCTTGCATAAGCTTTTCGCGCTCATCTAAGTTATTTTCTGCGTGAATGGCTTGCATCTGTGCCTCCATGATTTCCATGTGTTCATTCATTTCCTGCATGTGCTCATACTCTTTATCTGTCGCATAAACAGTTGCAGTCATCAATACTGCTGTGCTTATAGAAAGCACGAGTAAAGTAGTTATTAATATTTTCATGACGATCTCCTAAAAATTAAGTGCATATTGGTGTTACGCGTAAAAGTAACGTTTAAAAAACTTAAGATACTTTTGCATGGCTAGATGCGTTTAAATCAAAGCCAATTGCATATCCGCTGACGCGGATTTAGGAGAGTGAGATTGGGGGTCGGAAGAGTAAGTCTGGATAAGTAGGATCTGCTAGTGACTGGACTCTTTGGTAATCAGAATAAGTTGAATGTTCTAGAACTATTGTAGTTCCGCTTAATATAGCAGTTATGCCACTGCAACCCGATACAGAGCATTGTTGATTGCCATTGCATTTTAATTCTGACAGATCGCTCGAATCGGTTGATGACATTTGATCATGATCGAGCATGGATGCACTATCACTCAACTGCATAATCATTGAATGTGAGGTGTTATCAGTAGTATAACAATGTGATGCCATCATTACAGAAGCCCATGATGATATCGGCATCGCCAAAATCATTAAAATAATTACTATTATTCGCCAAACCTTCATGTCTATGTATGTCAACTTGTATTGGTCTACTTATATGACCTAAATTTACCTACTAATATGACACTACATTGATTAATTAGTTCTGAATCTGATCTATATCAAGTTTCATTTACAAACCCAGATAAGCTCAATTGTAAATTAGACTAATGTCCGCTTTGGGTCGTAAGCGGACATTATCCCTGATAAAGATAATCTTTATATTAAGCGCGTTTGGGCATTAAAAACCAAAGTACGATTGCAACAGCAAATAGCGCAGGTACATCACCAAACAAATTTGCATGTTCGTGTCCATCACTGACTAATGCTTGATACAACATGATTCCTCCATGAGTAATGCTGGACCAAACTGTGAACCATAAAAGGCTTCTATGTTCATTAGGATTTTTAGCTGCAAGTATTAAAAACACACCAAGTGTTGCATAGATCACTACAATCATCTGTTCATATTCGCTTTGTCTTGGTCCCCAGCCCCAACTTTCTGGAGCGATGTAGTTCATCATTGGGTATATTCCAATTACGAAAAATATTCCTGTAACGATTAAAAATATTTTTAATAGTTTCGCTTTACTTTCTTCTGACATGATTTTCTCCTTTATTCTTATATTTTTTATAGAACGCATTAAAAAAATAAATGAATGTTATAATAGCTTGGTTAAAGTTCGTTAAGCATGATGACTTCTATAGAAATGACATGTAGAGATTATAGATAAAAACTATATTAAAAAAAATCTTTATTAGTTAAGTTTTCAGGTTCACAATATTAAATGTTCGCGATAATAAATATATTGTGTAGGTTGAATATTCATTCATACATACATCATAATTTAAATAACCACCGATAACTTGAGGTTGCCATGTGAATTATCCTTCTTGGAAAGTTGGCGTTCTATTCTCTAAAACCGGGCCATTGGCTGTTATAGAGGAAACACAATTACGTGGAACGTTATTGGCTATTGATGAAATAAATGATCAAGGAGGTATAAACGGTCGGCCAATTGAAACTGTTTATTATGATCCTGGATCAGATGCTTCTGTATTTGGAAAATATGCGAAAAAGATGATGGTTGAGGACGGGATTAGTACGATATTTGGATGTTACTCATCCAGTAGCCGAAAATCTGTTGTGCCAGTAGTAGAGCGTTTGAATGGACTATTATGGTATCCAACTGTATATGAAGGTTTTGAATTTTCTACAAATGTTATTTATACGGGGGCAGCTCCCAATCAAAACTGTGTTGAGCTATGTAATTTTTTAATGCAACACTATGGTAATCGATTTTATTTTGTAGGTACAGATTACGTATACCCTCGTGTTTCAAATAAAATAGTACGTGAATTTGTTACATCTAACGGCGGGGAGGTGGTTGGTGAAAAGTATGTAGGTCTAACAGCTCAGCATCATGAGTATGCTCCCATCATGCGTGATATATATAATCTTAAGCCAGATGTTATCTTTTCTACCGTTGTGGGGAAATCAACATCAGACTTTTATCAAAGCTATATGGATTTCGGTTTTAACCCAAAAGAAATGCCTATTGCTAGTTTGACAACAACGGAAGCAGAGATATATGCAATGGGTACCGATGTTGGTGAAGGCCATATAACGGGTGCACCGTACTTTGAAGGCTTAAATAATAATGCGAGTTTATCTTTTACAAAACGATATAAACAGCGTTATGGTGTTGATGAGCATACCAATACATGTGTCGAAACTGCCTATTTTCAAGTGCATATGTTTGCAGAAGCATTAAAAAAGTCTAATTCATTAAACACAGATAGATTGCGTGCTAACGTTTTGGGAATAGATTTTGATGCACCTCAAGGCAATGTAGCCATCAATTTGTCTGGTGGTCACGCCGATGTATGGACCCGGGTTGGACGAGCCACACGTAGTGGTTTATTTGATATTTTGTATGCCTCGAAATCAGCTGTTGTTGCAGATCCATATTTGCTTTCTTATGGTGCAAAACGTCAATTTGCTTGCTAATCAATATTAAGCATGTGATTACTTTATTGATTTATTTACTGTTATGAATTTTAAGAGTGAAAACAAGCTAAATTCTACTGTTGTTCACAGTATGAAAGGTAAAAAAACACTTAATCACTATAAATTTAGTGAATTGAGAATTGCAGTAATTACAAATCGTGATGACCGCAGTGATAAATTGATTCGTGAACTACAAAAAACGCGCGCTGAAGTTAAACATATTTGGCCGTCTCCTGAGTACATACCTTCTGAATATGACATCGTATATGCGGATTTAATGGAAAACTTACCATCACGTCTTGAAAGTTTGCCTGGACTACCACAATTTTCACTAATTATAATTATATCTAGTACAAAAGCAGTGGATTTAAAAATGCTAGAAAACTGCGCTCCTCATGGCACTATCCACTTACCTGTAACGGAGCATGCTGTATTATCAAGTTTAGTTGTTGCTAGAAGTCATTTTCTTTATGAAAATCGATTAAGAAAACGTATTCAACAGCTAGATGAAAATTTAATTTCTGTTAGACATATTGAACGCGCAAAAATTTTACTTATGGAACGCATGAGTTTGACTGAAGAGGAATCTTACCAGCACATGCGGCGACAAGCGATGGAGCGGCGAGTAACCATTGGCTCAATTGCTTCTGCAATCGTTGACGCTCAAGAACTATTCAGTTAACCTACTTCTACACCTGAAGTACAGGTAGTGGCAACGAAGCCACATTAAAACACAAGGCAACAAAGCCCATGGTTCTGTTAACTGTCGTGCAAGCGGCGGAAGGGCGCATTTGTGTAATACCTTCAAGTATTCCTATTTTATTACTTCCCAATCCGTTTCCCTGTTTTTACCGTTTTCGGTCAACGTTAAAGTTTTCAACTTCGTTGTAAATGCGTTTGTGCACAAACAGTTCAAATAATAATTTCAAATTAATTTAAATTGTTTTGGAGGAAGTTATGGATAAAAAAAGACGATCGTTTATAAAAAAATCCGCTACAGGTGCAGGTGTTGTCGCAGCAACATCCTTATTCCCTAGTATCTGGATTAAGAATTCTTCTTTAGCCTATGCGGCTGGTGGAGAAGTTAAAGTAGGTGTTTTATTCTCACTAACTGGTACAACGGGAATAATCGAAGAGTCGTTAAATAAGGCAACAATTCTTGCAATTGAAGAAATAAATGATTCTGGCGGTATCAATGGGATGAAAATTACTCCGGTTGTTGAAGATCCTGCGTCCGATCCCGCCACCTTTGCAGCAAAAGCAAGAAAGCTTGTCCTGAAAGATAAATGCGTTAGTGTATTCGGTTCGTATACTTCAGCAAGTCGTAAAGCGGTTCTACCTGTATTTGAAAAGCGTGAAAATCTATACTTTTATCCAACCTTGTATGAGGGTAGGGAATGTTCTAAGAACGTTGTTTATACAGGTGCAGTACCTAATCAGCAACAAGATGAGTTTGTGCCATGGTTGGTAGAAAAATTTGGTAAGCGTTGGTATTTAATTGGTTCAAACTATATTTATCCAAAAGAAGAAAATAACTACTGTAAAAAGTTATTGGAAGGGCTTGGGTGTGAGGTAGTTGCTGAAGAGTATGTTCCATTAGGTCATTCAGAATTTGCATCAGTAGTGAATAAATTCAAGAGTGAAAAACCAGATGTAATATTTTCTACTGTAGTGGGTGATTCGGTTGTAGCACTGCATCGTCAATATCGTGCTGCTGGTTTAGATCCAGATACAATGCCTATGGCAAGTTTAACAACCTCTGAAAACGAAGTTGCAGCAATGGGTGGTGATGCAGCGGCAGGTCACTTTACTTCTGCACCATACTTCCAAGTTTATGACTCGCCAGAAAATCAAAAATTCATAGAAGCATACAGAAGTCGATGGGGTGAAGATAAAGTTACACACTTTGTGTCTGAACCTTCATATTTCCAGATGTATATGTTCAAGCAAGCAGTTGAAAAACTCGATCCGAGTGATATTGCACCTGACACAATTCGTGAAGCGATAAAGGGTGTAGAGATGGTTGCACCACAAGGACCGGTGAAAATAGACCCAGCTACTTTGCATACCTACCTATGGCCGAAAATTGGTCAATGTCAATCGGACGGACAATTTAAAATCTTAGAGCAATCTAGTGAATGGTTACAGCCGGTTCCATACAAGGCTTATCCAGACCAGCAATGTACAGAGGAGGGGTTAAAAGAAGTTTAATCCTTTGTTTACCACCAATGTAATTGGTGAAATTTAAGCCGGTGTGTAATGAACTCATTGTCACACCGGTTTATTCTGATTGAGGATTGGAGAATATAAGATATGGATCCAGCAGCAATTATGTCTCAATTAATTACTGGATTGAGCATTGCTTCAATTTTATTACTTGTTGCACTTGGTTTGGCCATTATCTATGGCGCAACAGGTGTAATTAATCTTGCTCATGGAGAATTTGTAATGCTGGGTGCATATAGCGCATGGGCACTACAAACATATTTTAATTTAAATTTATTTCAAAGTTTAATTTTTATATTTTTATTGGTTGCATTGATTGGTTGGATAATTGAGCGTGTAGTCATTCGACATTTGTATTCAAGGCCTTTGGATACGATTTTAGCAACATGGGGTATAGGTGTAATTGCTATACAAGCAATTCGTCTCACTGCAGGTGGTGAGCTACGTTATGTTGAGATGCCTAACCAACTTGCCAGTAGTGTTTCAATTTTTGGTGTGGATGTTTCTGCGTTTAGAATCTTTATTTTGATATTTGCCACAATTCTATTTTTAGTCACTTGGTATTTGATGTTTAAAACATCATTTGGAGTCAAATTACGCGCTATTACGCAAAATCCAGAAGTTGCAAGTAGCTTTGGTATAAATAGTAATCGTATCTTTGGCCTTACATTTGCGTATGGGGCTGGTTTGGCGGGCTTAGCTGGGGCACTGATTTCGCCTCTTAAAAGCGTTTCACCTGAGATGGGTACACCATACGTAATTGACGCATTTTTTGTTGTAGTGCTTGGCGGTGTAGAAAGTTTAATGGGTACTGTGTTGAGCGCGATAATATTAGGGGAAATGACTAGTTTCTTGTCGTTTCAAAGCAATGACACGATAGCTAAAGCGGTTGTTTTGTTAGCGATTGTGATTTTGATCCGTTTCCGACCACAGGGATTATTTTCTGCAAAAGTGAGAGGCGGATAACCATGAGTGCGGTGATTGAAAAAGAGCCTGAAATAAAAATAACAGCCAGCGCCAAGCGATTTGGTAGTACCACCTCGCAAATAATTATTTATGCACTTGTTTGTGCAGCCATCTTTATTATTCCTAGTATTGTCGATGACGCGTACTTGCTAAATAAATTCTCCACCTATTTAGTGATGGGGATGTTGGCTATTGCGTTGAGTTTGTCATGGGGCTATGCAGGAATTTTAAATTTAGGTCAGGCGATGAGTTTTGGCCTAGGTTCATATTGCATGGCAATGACTTTAAAGTTACGCACCGTGCCTGTACACACAGGTTCAGCTGGTTTGCCTGATTTTATGGTATGGAATAATGTTGAAACACTACCATTAATTTGGCAACCATTTCATTCATTTACCTTTGCAGTATTAGCAGGAATATTTATACCTGTATTGTTATCAATGTTGCTGGGTTGGTTCGTGTTCAAAGGTCGTGTAACAGGTGTATATATAGCAATTATTACGTTGGCAGTACTAGTTGTGGTCAACCTCTTGATCATAGATCAACAAAGCATCACAGGCGGATTTAATGGTATTACGGATTTGGCGCCATTAGAGGTTTTTGGCTTTGAATTCGATGCGTATGGTAGTTCTGCATATTATTTAATTGCAATATTTTTAACGTTAAGTTTATTTTTGGCATTAGCCATATCGAAAAGTAAGACGGGAAAAATTTTCCAAGCAATCCGTGATCATGAAGATCGTGTTCGTTATTTTGGTTATGACGTTGCTAACTATCAAGTATTTGCTATAGCTATATCTGCTGGTATCGCGGGACTAGCTGGAATGCTTTATACCATTGTAATGGAGTTTGCCTCGCCTACATTCTTAGGTGTGAAGATAAGTTTATCCATCGTAATTTGGTGTGCAGTGGGTGGTAGACATAGTCTCTTAGGTTCTATGTTGGGTGCAATTATTATTGTTGGTATGCAAGGTTCATTATCAGAATCAGAAACCTTTCTTGAAACCTGGACGTTGATAATGGGTTTTGTATTTGTCATCTCAGTGTTATTTATGCCTAAAGGATTAGCAGGAGCGGTAGAAAGCATATTTCTAAAAATTAGAAAGAAGAGTGGTTAAATTGTATGGCTGTTGAACAATTACAACTAAAAGATGTAGTCGTTAGCTTTAATGGCTTTCATGCATTAGATGGTCTTGATTTTACAGTTAATAAAGGTGAATTGCGTTGTTTGATTGGACCTAATGGTGCAGGAAAAACCACTGCGTTAGATATTATTTGTGGAAAAACAAAAGCATCATCAGGTGCTGTTGCATTTGAAGATACAAATTTATCGAATCTACAAGAACATCAAATTGCGCGTATTGGTATAGGTAGAAAATTTCAGATACCAAGTGTATTTCAAGATATGACGGTACAAGAAAATTTGGAGGTAGCTTATTGTGATAATAATAAAGTATTTTCAAATGTCCTTAAGTTTAAGTTAGGGAAAGAAGAAGAAGGTCTAGAAGAATTAGCCACAATGGTTAATTTGCAAGATCATCTTGACATCATTGCAGGTCATTTATCACATGGGCAAACTCAATGGTTGGAAATTGCTTTGTTGGTTGCGCAAAATCCTAAACTAATTCTAATGGATGAGCCAACTGCGGGTATGACGCGCCAAGAAACACATAAAACAGCGGAGTTGTTTATAAAGCTTAAGGAAAAACATACCTTGGTAGTGGTAGAGCATGATATGGGGTTTGTTAAAGAAATAGGGGATATTATTTCTGTAATGCACCAAGGCAAGATGCTTGCGGAAGGGACTGCTAATGAAATTGAAAGTAACTCAGATGTGCAAGAAGCTTATCTAGGATCGGCAGGTATAACCAATGCTTGAAATAAAGTCAGTTAATGCTTTTTATGGAAATAGTCGCGCTGTCAATGACGTTAGCCTGAATGTTCAAAGTGGAGAATTTTTATCTATTCTTGGTCGTAATGGTGTAGGAAAAACATCTTTGATGCGTGCAGTCATAGGTTTAATGGACCGTATTACTGGGAGTATTAAGTTAGATGGTGTTGAAATAAATAACAAAAAGACACATGAGCGTGCTATAGCAGGAATAGGCTACGTGCCACAAGGTAGAGGTATATTACCCAAATTTACAGTTCGTGAAAATTTACAAGTTGGCACTTTTGCAACGAGTAAAGATAAAAAAAGCACTGAGATTAATGAATGGGTTTTTGAATTATTCCCCATATTAAAAGAGTTTTTAAATCGCCCTGGAGGTGATTTGTCAGGTGGTCAGCAGCAACAGTTGGCCATTGCACGTGCGCTTCTAACAGAGCCCAAAGTAATGCTTTTAGATGAACCAACAGAAGGTATACAACCCAATATTGTTGAAAAAATCGAAGAAATCCTCATTGATTTGAACAGCAAGCACGGAATGACCCTAATTTTAGTGGAGCAAAATGTAGATTTTGCAAGAAGAGCGTCGCAGAAATTTGCAATTTTAGAAAATGGAATCGTTGCATCAAAAGGAAAGACAGATTCGTTAACTGATGAGTTAGTTCATAAACACTTATCAGTCTAATAGCGATTAGTAGTGAGTGAAGATAACTTTAAATAGAAGCAGGAGGAATCATTATGTATCACGGTGATATATCAAGTAGTAAAGATGGAGTGGGCGTTGCAGTAGTTAATTATAAAATGCCGCGTCTGCATACTAAAGCAGAAGTTCTCGATAATGCGCGCAATATTGCTAGCATGATTGAAGGCATGAAAGGTGGATTGCCAGGAATGGATTTGGTCATTTTCCCAGAATACAGCACGCATGGAATTATGTATGACGAGACTGAGATGTATGAAACAGCCTCGAGTATTCCTGGTGATGAAACTGAAATATTTGCAGAAGCGTGTCGTAATGCAAAAGTTTGGGGAGTGTTTTCTTTAACGGGAGAGCGTCATGAAGATCATCCAAATAAAGCGCCATATAACACGCTAATTTTGATGAATGATAAAGGTGAAATTGTACAAAAGTATCGCAAGATCATGCCATGGGTTCCCATTGAAGGTTGGTATCCTGGTAATTGTACTTATGTTTCTGATGGGCCTAAAGGTTTAAAAATCAGTTTAATCATTTGTGACGATGGCAATTATCCAGAAATTTGGCGTGACTGTGCAATGAAAGGTGCAGAGTTAATTGTACGTTGTCAAGGGTATATGTATCCATCAAAGGATCAACAAGTCTTGGTTGCAAAAGCGATGGCTTGGATGAATAACACTTATGTTGCGGTTGCAAACGCCAGTGGATTTGATGGCGTGTACTCTTACTTTGGTCATTCAGCTATTGTTGGATTTGATGGGCGTACTTTAGGTGAATGTGGAGAAGAAGATATGGGTGTTCAATATGCAGTCCTATCTACTTCGCTAATTCGTGATGCACGTAAAAATCAACAGTCTGAAAATCATCTGTTCAAACTTCTACATCGAGGTTATACCGGTAAAATTAATTCAGGTGAAGGTGATACAGGTGTTGCTGAATGTCCATATGACTTTTATAAAAAATGGATTACAGATCCTGAAGCTGCACGAGAAATGGTTGAATCCATTACGAGAACTACAGTCGGTACAGAAGAATGTGATATTGAAGGGATACCTAATCCTAAGACACATAGATGAAGTAGTAGGTAGTCAAGGTGAAGGCTGCTTAGTCTTCACCTTATACTTTAATAAAGTAAATCGAATTAAAATTCGCTGATTAATTTGAGTGCATAGGAATGAATCTTGATAATTACTTAATTACTGAGGAGCCTTATTACTCTCCGACTCATAACGAAATTCAGTTGTTTGAAGCAGCATTTGCAAACCGTATGCCGATGATGTTGAAAGGACCTACTGGGTGTGGGAAAACTCGCTTTGTTGAATATATAGCGTGGAAGCTTAAAAAACCTCTTATAACGGTTTCTTGTCATGAAGATATGACGGCATCAGATCTTGTAGGTCGTTATCTGTTAGATGCAGATGGAACAGTTTGGCACGATGGACCGTTAACCTTAGCTGTGCGACATGGTGCAATTTGTTATTTAGATGAAATTGTAGAAGCAAGACAAGATACAAGTGTAGTAATTCATTCTTTAACGGATGATAGACGTATACTTTCTTTAGAAAAGAAAAATGAAGTCATTAAAGCACACAAAGATTTTCAAATTGTTATTTCGTATAACCCTGGTTATCAAAGTGTATTAAAAGATTTGAAAGAATCGACCAAGCAAAGATTTGGTGCCATTGATTTTGATTATCCGAAAGCAGAAGATGAAGCTAAAATTATTGCTCATGAAACTGGTATTGATAAGAAAACAGCAATCAAGCTTGTGCAAATTTCTGAACGTTCTAGAAACCTAAAGGGCCATGGGTTAGATGAGGGTGCATCTACACGTATGTTAATTTATGCAGCACAACTTATGAGTAAAGGTATTTCTTTACAAGAAGCTTGTGAAGTGGCTTTAGTGTTGCCGATAACAGATGATCTTGATATTCGCAATGCGTTGAGTTCAGCAATACAAGCATGTGCGTGAGGTGACACTTGGCTGCTTCCCCGACGCGAGGAAAGTATGCTGCATCATCGAATGCACAAGTGTCTGGTAAAGACTCGGATCAAGAACCTGGTGATCCAGATGAACTTCTAGTTTATCTAGTTAACAGCGGGAAGCTTCATTTCCCAGATGAATATAAGCCAGTTTGGGAAACTGCCTGCAATAAACTTTCCCATGCTGGTTATGGTGCATTAATTCCAATTTCTTATGCGCGACATTCTCCTATATTAGTTAAAATACTAAATGCTGAAGCTGCTATTAATTTAGCGGCTAGTGTTTCCTTAGCCGCAATAAAAGTGAATCGTGCTGCAGCAGAATTAATGCCAAAAGTTGCAGTAATTGCTGCAAATGAATATAAGTCTACACATGCTTTCTTTTTTTGGTTATCAACCATTGAGGAGATAATTAGATATGCTCCTGAATCTTTGCTTGCTGTTCTTGAGCGTACACAAAAAATAGTTTCGACCTTAACGCCTGATCAATTTAAGTCCTGGGTCTTAACGGGTTTGCGTTCTACAGGTAAAGAAACTTTACGTCAAATTAATTACTTTAGCTTTAAGGACCCTGAATCCGAAAAGTGGTTTAGACATGAAGCGGGAGATGTAGTTTTTACAGACCTTGATCGTCGGTTAAAGCTTTATTTGATTTCTCTTTGGAGCTTACGGCCACCTATTCGCGATCTTCCTGCATCGACATCACCATTATCATTAAGGAGGATTTCGCTTAGCAATGGAGTGGTGCGAATTCCAGAGGTGTTCCCAGGTTTTCACGATGATCAAGCAGAGCATATTTTTCGTGCAGGGCTGGCACACATCGGAGCGCATTTGGTTTATTCAACTAAGGTATTTCCTTTAGGTGAATTAAAGCCTATTCAAGTGGCACTGGTTTCATTGCTTGAAGATGCCCGGGTAGAATATTTAGCAATGCAATCCTTTCCAGGATTGCGAAAACTTTGGCAGCCATTTCATGTTGCAAAGTCGAGCGGACCTAAGCTGGTGCCACTGTTATTAAGCAGGCTCTCACGTGCACTTATTGATAAAGAATATAAAGATAAAGACGGTTGGGTTCAAAAGGGACATGACATGTTTTTTGATCCGCACAATGATATGACGGATTCAGCGATGTGCCGAAAAATTGGAGTACTTTTAGGTAATGATTTGGGACAGTTACGTGCACAATTTAATGCTAAAACATATGTTGTCGAGCCGCCCTATCGAGACGATAACATGGGCTTATGGGATTTTGGAGACCAACAAGGCCATGAAGAAGAGGATGAGGGTATCTTTATTGAAGCCATGCGCATGGATCATGAAGAAGTAGAAGATGATTCTTCTCAAAATGAAGAACAAAATGAAAATGTTGAAGATGAGCAACAATATCATGCGCGAGAAAGCACTGAGTCTGAGCAAAGAGAATCCGAAGTAGCGGTGCGTTATCCTGAATATGATTATTTAACAGGAACGGAACGACCAAACTGGACTTGCGTAGTCGAGTATTTCCCTGATTTTGGAGATGCATACAAGATAGAGCGAATTTTAGAAAGCCATAACGATTTGGTTAATCGAATAACAAATTTAATTCAAACTGCTAAAGTGAGTTTGCCTGAACGATTACATCGCCAAAGTGTTGGGGAGTCATTAGATCTAGATGCTTGTATCAATGCTGTGATTAGTCGAAGGATGGGTGATACGCCTGACCCTAGAATTTACAGTACTACAGAAAGAAAGCATCGAGATCTTTCTGTAATGGTGTTACTAGATATCTCCAATTCAACTAATGATAATGTGCAAACTGCAGGTACTTCAGTGCTGGAGCTTGAGCTTCAAGCAACAAGCTTATTGGCTTATGCAATGTCTGAACTAGATGATCCATTTGCTATTTCAGCATTTTGTTCAGATGGAAAAGAAGATGTCCATTACTATCGTATTAAAGATTTTGATTCTCCATATGACACTACAGCTCGTGCGCATTTAGCAGGATTGCAAGGTAAATTGTCCACTCGCATGGGTGCAGCGATGAGGCATGCCACCAGAGATTTGGTAGCTCAACGCACACATAGAAGACTGCTATTGGTAATTTCGGATGGCGAGCCTTCAGATATAGATGTAGAGGATCAACAGTATTTAGTTGAAGATGCGCGTAAGGTAGTAAGGTCGATCTCAAAATTAGGTATCGATACTTTTTGTGTGGGATTGGATGCAGGGGGAGATAACTATTTACACAAAATATTTGGCAGAAAAAATGTAGCCGTTATTGATAAACTAGAGCACTTGCCAGAAAAACTACCTATGTTGTATTTACGATTAACGGCATAAATAAATAATTAAATAAATTGGATGCTTTGAAGGAGTAACACTATGTCAGCAGATAAAATTTATCCTGTCCCGGCGTCAGTATCGTCCACTTCGCATATAGATGCAGCTAAGTATGATTCGATGTACCAGGAGTCTATTGGTGATCCAGAAGATTTTTGGGCAAAGCAGGCAGATATATTTGTTACTTGGTATAAAAAATGGGATAACGTTTTAGACTGGGATTATCGCAAAGGCCATATTCGATGGTTTGAAGGTGCAAGTCTTAATGTTTCATACAATTGTATAGATCGTCATTTAGAAACGCGTGGTGATCAAACGGCCATTATTTGGGAAGGGGATGACCCAAGTGACGACAAAAATATATCTTATAAAGAGCTTTATGAAGAGGTTTGTAAGCTTGCCAATGTTTTAAAATCTCGTGGCGTTAAAAAAGGCGACCGTGTGTGTATTTACATGCCGATGATTCCGGAAGCTGCGTATGCAATGTTGGCGTGCACACGTATTGGTGCAGTTCATTCTGTAGTGTTTGGTGGTTTCTCTCCAGATTCATTACGTGACCGAATTTTAGATTCAGATTGCCAAACGGTGATTACAGCGGATGAAGGTGTGCGAGGTGGAAAGCCTGTACCACTAAAAGCGAATACAGATAAAGCTTTAGAAGAGTGTCCGAATGTAAGTACAGTGTTAGTCGTAAAGCGTACTGGTGGCAGTATTGCTTGGCAGGAATCGCGAGATTGTTGGTATCACGAACTTGTAAGTAGTGTAAGTAGTGATTGTGAACCTGAGAATATGGATGCGGAAGATCCAATGTTTATTTTGTATACCTCAGGCTCAACAGGAAAACCTAAAGGTGTGTTGCATACCACTGGGGGTTATCTTCTATACGCTGCTATTACACATAAATATGTGTTCGACTATAAAGACGGAGAAGTGTATTGGTGTACGGCTGATGTGGGTTGGGTAACGGGGCATACTTATATTTTGTATGGACCACTTTGTAACGGTGCCACTACCCTGATGTTTGAGGGGGTTCCAAACTATCCGGATGGTGGTCGATTTTGGCAAGTATGTGATAAGCATAATGTTGCTACGTTTTATACCGCACCCACTGCTATTCGTGCATTGATGAGTTTGGGTGATGATGAAGTAAAAAAAACCAGCCGTAACAGTTTACGTTTGTTAGGCACAGTAGGTGAGCCGATTAACCCTGAAGCATGGGAATGGTACTACCATGTTGTTGGTGAGAGTCGTTGCCCTGTGGTAGATACTTGATGGCAGACAGAAGCGGGTGGCCATTTAATTACACCTTTGCCGGGAGCAACCGATTTAAAACCTGGTTCGGCGAGTAAACCTTTCTTTGGAATTCAACCTGCAATCGTAGATGAAAACGGAAAAGAACTTGAGGGGGAATGCCAAGGTAATTTGGTAATGAAATTTCCATGGCCAGGGCAAATGCGTTCTCTTTATGGTGATCATAAGCGTTTCATCGAGGCTTACTTTTCGCAGTATCCCGGAATGTATTTTAGTGGTGATGGTTGTAAACGTGATGCGGATGGTTATTACTGGATTACCGGTCGTGTAGATGATGTGTTAAATATTTCTGGCCATCGTTTAGGGACTGCAGAAGTAGAAAGTGCATTGGTATTACACGCAAAAGTAGCGGAAGCGGCAGTGGTGGGTTATCCGCATGATATTAAAGGGCAGGGTATTTACGCGTATGTAACGCCTATGTCTGGAATAACAATAAGTGATGCACTAAAAGAAGAATTGGTGCAGTTAGTGCGCAAAGAGATTGGGCCTTTTGCAAAACCCGATATTATTCAATGGGCACCAGGATTACCTAAAACACGTTCAGGAAAAATTATGCGACGTATATTAAGAAAAGTAGCCGAGAATGAAATTGATAATTTAGGTGATACATCGACCCTGGCTGATCCATCAGTTGTGGATGATATTATTGCAAATCGTGCAAATACCTAGAATAAATTGCTGATGTTAAGTTATTAATAAACAGTAGGTTACAAGTTAGTTTGGTTATTGGTTAACCGTTTATCGTTTTAAATCTACCGTTAGGCACTATTTGCAAATACCAATTAGTTTTCTCTGTTATTTCTATGTCTTCCATTGGAGTTGGAGGCATAAGGGTCATGCAAATAATAGACTCAATCTTATCTATTACTAATTTGAAATTGGGTATTGCAGCTATCGCAATACTGTTGCTGTTATTGTGGGGATTTAATGTTGTACGAAGATTACGTAACAATATTTTAACTGCTAAAAGTCACAGAGATAGAAACAGAGAAGAACTGAAACGTATTAAAGATCTTCGTGAAAGCTATAAGCAAGATATATCAATTTTTCTAAATTCTTATCGCAATGATATATCTACCAAGCTAGATGAAAGTAAAGCGGAGAACGGTTTATTTATTTTCTGGAGTGGTGCTGAAGATGTATATGAAAAATTTGCGAGTGATACATCCCAAATAAATAATTTACCTAATAAAGAAGAACGCATTGCGATCCGAAGTTTTTATACAGAATCAAAAGCATTTCTAGATGGCATCTTATATAACAATTACTTGTTGAAAAAATATCAATACTTACACTGCAAAGTAAAGACAACTACTGCAACTTCTAAAGAAGTTAGAGAGGTAGATGATGTTGCACACCAAATGTCAACATTAGGTGCTCAGTTGCAGCAACAGCATCGTGAGTTGTTAAATAGTTTGCAATCCGCTAAAGCGTATTACTAAAGAATAATATTATTTGAAGTTATCACGTCTCTTGCGTGCGTCACGTAACAGCTCTTTTTTTGCTTCAATCCTAGCTTTGGAGTTGCTATCTATTCCACTTGCACGCAAAGATAATTGAATTTGCTCCATAGCAGTTCCGTATTGGCCATGAGCTGCATAATAATCACTTAACGATTCATGGCTACGCCATGCAATGTTCGCTTTACTTGCTGTTTTGGCTTTCAATTTATCAAAGATAGGATTATCAGGTTGAGGATTGTTGAGTTGATCAAGCTTCTGTAGTGCAAGTTGAGGGTTACCATTCTCTGATAATGCTGTTGCTAAATAATATTTTACTGATGAGTTGCTTGGGTAAATTTGTTCTAATGTTTTCAATAATTTTTCAGCTTGAGTGTATTGCCCAGCAACTATCTGGATTTGAGCTTTGGCTAATTTGATTGTTAGTTCATTGTTTGCATTTAATGAAATTAACTTTAGCTGTTGCAGTGCTTGTTGATTTTTTCCTACGCGGCTTAAGCTAAGTGCATAAGTATAGATTTCAGTTTCACTTAAGCTTCCAGGTATTTTGTTCTTTTTTCTATAAAACTCAACTAATTGGCTAGGGCTGGTTGTAATGGCAATGGCACGGGCTTTCGCGTAATCAAAATGAATGGTGTTGGATGTGAATGAGCCACTATATTGATTTGCCCGTGATTTGGATTCACTGATTCGGCTAGCAGTAAGTGGATGAGAGCTTAAGAATTCTGGAATTTGTCCACGGTTTAGTTGTGTATGTTTATTTAATCGTTCAAAAAATGCTGGCATACCTTGTGGGTCAATATTTGCATTGACTAAAAATTGCATTCCAACACGATCTGCCTCTTGCTCAAAGCTTCGTGAGTAAGCAAGTTGCCTCTCTTGTAAGCCTGACTGTGTAGTGATCAGGGCGGCTTGTCCTAATTCACCACCACCATATGCGGCCGCTAAAATCGAACCTAATAGGGTGAGGGCAGAAATCACACTAAAAGATTTAGCATTAGCAAAATTTCGTGCGATATGGCGTTGCGTCACGTGAGCTATTTCGTGTGCAAACACACTGGCCACTTCGCTCTCTTTTTCGCTTAAGGTTAAGAGACCAGTGTTGATAGCAACAATGCCTCCTGGTAGGGCAAACGCGTTGATATCTGAATTGTTGACTAATATAAACGTGAATGGAAAGTTTGAGTTAATACCTGCAGACGTGATTCGTGTGCCCAGCGAGTGGATATATTGTGTGAGTTCTGGGTCATTAGAGATTGGAAGATGGCCGCGTACCTGGGATATAAGTATTTGTCCCAGTTCAATTTCTTTTGAAACGCTTAGCTCAGCGCTGGCAGGGCCGCTGATATCAGGCAAATTGTTATCAGCTATTGAGATCTGTGAAGTTGCGATTAGAGCCAAGCTAAATAAAGCGTAGCGAGTGCGCTTTAGGTGAAATGATACATTGAAGAACCAGAATTGAAGAATATGCATATATATAAGACTGGCTCATGACCAATTCGTTTGCATTATTGTAACGTTTTTTTGTTAGATACTGATTTATATATATAACCTTATTTATATAAGGGTTGTATGATTGCCATCAGCCCACATATTAAAATATAATGATATTATAATATTAATTGTAGCTTTGGGCTGAAGCGTCCATAGGCTACTATTATGAAAGAAAATTTAAGGAGTTTTAAAAGATGTCTGAGTTTGATCAAGAGTTAGATGCATGTGGCTTAAATTGCCCGTTGCCAATATTACGTGCTAAAAAAGCGTTGTCTGGTATGGAGACTGGCAAAGTGTTGCATATAATTGCTACTGACCCTGGTGCGGTTAAAGATTTTGAAGCATTTGCTAAGCAAACTGGAAATGATCTTTTAGATTCTAAGGAAGATGACGGGAAATTTTATTTCCATATTAAGAAGAAGTAATAAAATAACTATATAATATATTTATTAAGATACTTGTGGCGTTCTAGTCATAACTAAACAATCTTAGTTACTCGCTTCGAAATTAAATAATTAATATGCTCTTGCTAATTAGCTGGAGCATATTTTTTTATCGATAATAAAAATACAAAACAGTTGTAGCCCAATGCGACATATTATTTCCATACTATTAGAAAATGAAGCAGGCGCTCTATCCCGAGTGTCAGGTCTTTTTTCTGCGCGTGGTTACAATATTGAATCATTAACCGTAGCACCTACTGATGATGCTACTGTTTCACGAATAACAGTAACTACAGAAGGTAGTAATGAAGTCATATCACAAATTGTTAATCAGTTGAATAAACTGGTTGATGTGGTAAAAGTGGTTGACCTAACAGCGGATGAACATATAGAGCGCGAAGTGCTATTGTTGAAGTTGCATGATAACGAGAATGCAAAAAAAGTTATTGCAGCATTAATAGCTGAATTTAAAGGTCGAGTTGTGAATGACTCGAATGATGCAATTATAGTTGAAATTACCGGAGCCGCTGAAAAGCTTGATCGTGCTATTCAATTAGCGCCAGCAGAAATAGTGTTTGAGCTTGTGCGTTCAGGCGCATTAGGAATCGCTGCGGGTAAACAAATTTTAAAATTAGAGTCTATGCGGTAATTTATATTAAGTAGACTTTTGACAGCTTAGTAAACGGAGAATAAGCATGAATATTTTTTATGATAAAGACGCAGACCTTTCAGTAATTAAAGGTAAGCAAGTTGCCATTATTGGTTATGGTTCGCAAGGTCATGCACATGCAAATAACTTGCAAGATTCAGGTGTAAAAGTTGTTGTAGGTTTGCGAGAAGGGTCCTCTTCATATACTAAAGCTAAGAATGCAGGTATCACTGCGCAATCTATTGAAGAAGCAGTGAGTTCATCTGATATCGTGATGGTATTAGCGCCAGATGAACACCAAGCTGCATTATATAAAGAGTCCATTGAGCCAAATATTAAACATGGCGCAACGTTAGCGTTTGCACATGGATTTAATATACATTTCAAAGGTATTGAGCCACGTGAAGACTTAGATGTAATCATGATAGCGCCTAAAGGCCCAGGTCATTTGGTTCGCTCTACTTATACGCAAGGTGGTGGTGTACCAACTTTGGTTGCAGTGTCTCAAGACTCATCTGGGAAAGCTAAAGAAACTGCTATTTCATACGCTTCAGCCAATGGCGGTGGTCGCGCTGGAATTATTGAAACCACTTTTAAAGAAGAAACGGAAACAGATTTATTCGGTGAACAAGCAGTGCTATGTGGCGGTGCAACCGCATTAGTTCAAGCAGGGTTTGAAACGTTGACTGAAGCAGGATATGCCCCTGAAATGGCATATTTCGAATGCTTGCATGAGTTAAAATTAATTGTAGATTTGATGTATGAAGGTGGTATTGCAAATATGCGTTATTCAATTTCAAATACTGCGGAATATGGTGATTTAACGCGTGGACCGCGTATTGTGACAGACGAGACGAAAGCTGAGATGAAAAAGATTTTGTCTGAAATTCAAGCAGGTGAGTTTGCGAAAGAGTTTATTAATGAATTCGCAACGGGCGCAAAAAATATGCAGTCATTACGTAAAAAAGGACAAGACCATCCCATTGAAGATGTTGGTGCTAAGTTGCGTGGCATGATGCCATGGATCAGTGCTAATAAAATTGTAGATCAAACTAAAAACTAATTTTTAGTTATGCATGACACTAGCTGTCATGGATTCATGTCATGATTCCAATTGCTAAAGAAGTACGCATACTTTTGATAGCAATTGGAGTTGCTCTCGCGCTAATTCACTATAGATATCTGCCTAGTTTTATATGGTCAGCCTGGTTAGTGTATATCGTCTTATTATTTTTATTTAGAGATTTTAGTCGAGTTATACCGTCATTGCCTTTAGCGATTGTAAGTCCTATAGATGGGAAAGTTATAAAAGTTGAAGAAATATATGATCCATACCTTAAGAGAGTCGCTCAATGTATTCACCTTAAGCAGAATGCATTAGGTGAATATAATGTTCATAGTCCGTGTGAAGGAAAGGTAGAAAATTTGTGGGTGATTTCGCCTACTGAACCTTCATTTCCCCAGCTTGCATTGCTGCTACATACAGATGAAGATGATGAGGTGGTTATTGCCGCCAATCTAAAGTCAATTTTCCGGCATGCTACGTGCTCGATGAGTGTGGGTGAGAAGTTAGGGCAAGGGCAACGATGTGGCTTTATGGCTTTTTCTTGTAATTTTGCTGTATACCTTCCTTCATCTGCTCATGTAACCATAAAGGCAGGACAATCGGTTCGCGCTGGCAGTGACAAATTGGCAGAATTCGTTCATGAGAATGCTAACTAGCTTAAATAGATGAATAACTTAAAGCAAAAACCACGTAGAGGCATTTATCTACTGCCCAATTTGCTCACGACAGGAGCACTGTTTGCTGGTTTTTATGCCATCATTGCATCAACTGCTGATCGATTTGAACATGCTGCAATCGCCATTGTAGTCGCGATGTTATTAGATGGATTTGATGGGCGTGTTGCTCGTATGACGCAAACGAGCACTGAATTTGGTTCTCAGTATGACAGTCTTTCAGACATGGTTTCTTTTGGTGTGGCCCCAGCATTGGTTATGTATTTTTGGGCCTTAATACATTTCCAAGGTTATCCTGTGATGTCAAAATTAGGTTGGCTAGCAGCATTTTTCTATACCGCTGCTGCGGCTTTGCGTTTAGCCAGATTTAACACGCGAATTGGCGAAGATAATAAAAGGTTTTTCCAAGGCTTGCCTAGTCCTGCCGCAGCCGCTGCAATGGTTGGGTTTATATGGGTATGCCATGATTTACAGTTGTCACGTGCTGATTTTGCGATTCCAGCATTAGTGATTACTATTTTATTGGGTGCAGCTATGGTGAGTAATTTTAGTTACTATAGTTTTAAAGATGTAAGCCCTAGTGAGCGTGTGCCATTTTATGCTTTGTTAGCCATAGTTATGGGTTTCATTCTGGCCTCTTTAGACCCACCTAAGTTCTTTTTTGCATTATTTGCGGTATATGCTTTATCTGGGCCTGTAACCCATGTAATCCGATTAAAGCGAAAGCGCCAGAATCGCGTGCTTGCAGAGAATCAAGAACTGATCTCAGATACAGATAAAGAATGAATAGGTAAAGCAAACCAGACGTTTTTTGGATTTAATCAAAATATCTCTTTTTTTGTACTGCTGGCAATTAAATTGTAGAAAAATGCAACAGTTCCAGTTATATTCGACGAATGAATAATATCTATTCACAGTATATGCGTTACGAAACTGAGCCGGCTTTAGGCTTTTCAGTATCGTCAACAGCGCTTCTACCTTTATTCTTACTGCCGCAGTAGCGGCTATCTAAGCCTGGCGAGGCAAAACGTTCTATCATTAACCATCTCATTCTACTTTCAGTAGAAATTTTGCTTATATATTTACAGGTTATTAATAAAGAATTTCTAGTAAAGATTTTATAAGTTAGATTCTATAGAATTTGGTAAATTTAAAGCATGAAACAGATGAGATAGATCTTGTAGTAACACTAATAAAGAGTGTGTTTATTTAGGAGCAGTGCGGTGGCAAGCAAAGAAAAATTAATAATATTTGATACAACTTTACGTGATGGTGAGCAATCACCAGGCGCATCTATGACGCGTGATGAAAAAGTCAGGATTGCTAAATCATTAGAGCGTATGAAAGTAGATATCATTGAAGCAGGGTTTCCTATGGCAAGTGTCGGGGATTTTGAATCCGTTCAAGCCGTAGCCTCTGCTGTGAAAAATAGTACGATTTGTGGTTTGGCTCGCGCATTAAATAATGACATTGATCGAGCAGGAGAAGCACTTAAAACTGCAAACTCTTCAAGAATTCATACATTTATTGCTACATCTCCAATTCATATGAAAAGTAAATTGCGTATGACTGAAGATCAAGTGGTGGAGCAAGCAATCGCTGCAGTTAAACGTGCTAGGGGTTTTACTGATAACGTTGAATTTTCTCCAGAAGATGCAGGACGCTCAGAATTTGATTTCTTATGCAGAGTGATTGAAGAAGTTATTAAGGCTGGCGCAAATACTATTAATATTCCTGATACGGTGGGCTATAACATACCTCATCAGTTTGGTAGCTTGGTAGGTCGTTTAATTGAGAATGTGCCTAATTCTGATCAAGCGGTATTTTCTGTGCATTGTCATAATGATCTTGGATTGGCGGTGGCTAATTCTTTGTCTGCGGTATTGCATGGTGCGCGACAAGTTGAATGTACTATTAATGGTTTAGGAGAAAGGGCGGGAAATGCTTCTTTAGAAGAGGTGGTGATGTCTGTGCACACACGTCAAGATGTGTTTGATTGCAAAACAGAATTAGATACTACACAAATTGTTCCAACTTCACGCATGGTATCTACCATTACGGGATTTCCGGTTCAGCCTAATAAAGCTATTGTGGGTGCAAATGCATTTGCTCATGAATCAGGTATTCATCAAGACGGTGTACTTAAAGCGCGAGAGACATATGAAATCATGCGTGCAGAAGATGTAGGTTGGGCGGCTAATAAAATAGTTTTGGGTAAGCACTCAGGTCGTAATGCCTTTAGAACTCGTTTAGATGAATTAGGTGTTAGTTTTGGTAATGAAGAAGAATTAAATAAGGCTTTCTCTAATTTTAAAGATTTAGCAGATCGTAAGCATGAAATATACGATGAAGATTTACATGCGTTAGTTTCCGATACAGCTTATGAAGACAATGAATATTGTAAGTTAATTGCATTAACCGCACATTCGGAATCAGGTAAAACACCGCATGCAGAAATCACACTATCCATAGATGGAGAAGAGAAAACAGCTTCTTCAGATGGTGGTGGGCCGGTGGATGCTACGTTTTGTGCAATTGAAAATATTGTTTCTAGCCAAGCGCAATTGCAACTATATTCAGTCAACAACATTACCACGGGAACAGATTCGCAAGGTGAAGTGACGGTGCGTTTGCAAAAAGCGGGAAGAATTGTAAATGGACATGGGTCTGATACAGATATTGTTATGGCATCTGCAAAAGCATACTTGCATGCATTAAACAAGTTAGTGGTTCCAGATGAAAAGCAACATCCACAGCATCACGTATAAAAGCTAGACGATGAACGAAAATAAACGTTTGTATTATCTTGATCAAATAGGTGTGCAGGCGTGGGTCTTAAAAAATACAGCTGAACTAGATCAAGTTGAAAGTCATGAAGTTGTCAGTGCTAACGAGGGACAAGATAATAATCTGAATGTTTCTGCAAGCAGTTTAGAAGAATTAAAATTAATGGTTTCAAGCTGCACGCAGTGTGAGTTGCATCGAACACGCACACAAACTGTATTTGGTGAGGGACACCCTGCAGCAGAATGGTTAGTTATTGGAGAAGCGCCGGGCGCGGATGAAAATCGTGTAGGTAAACCGTTTGTTGGTAATGCGGGTCAATTATTAACGAGTATGTTGCGTGCGATGGGCTTAGCGCGAGAAGAAGTTTATATCACCAACGTTTTGAAATGTCAGCCACCGAGCAATCGCGATCCTCAATCTATTGAAATAACAAGTTGTAGTGCGTTTCTTCGCAAACAAATTGAATTAATTCAACCAAAGATTATTTTAGTGCTCGGTAGAGTTGCAGCACAATCTTTATTAATGATAGATGAGCCTATCGGAAAAATGCGTGGTCAAAAATATACGTATCAAGATACTGGTATACCGGTAGTAATGACTTACCACCCTGCTTATTTGTTACGCAGTCCACAGCATAAGCGTAATGCCTGGGAAGATTTAAAATTTGCTCTTGATGTATATTCGCAGTAGGTTAAAGACCAGTCAAACTGGAAAAATTAGCTAGATATCGGTCTTTTTCGTTAGATAAATGCTTTATTAGAATGAATTAATTACACTATATATTATGAGTGCAGTATTCGAATTTCCCACAGAAACTTATCGTTTAATGACAGTGCATGATCTTTCGGCTGTAATGGAGATAGAATGCCGCAGTTATGAGTTTCCTTGGACGGAAGGAATATTTCATGATTGCATGCGATTCGGTTATTCATCATGGGTGATAGAAGTTGATCGTAATATTGTAGGTTATGCAGTAATGTCTTTAGCGGTTCAAGAGAGTCATATACTTAATATTTGTGTGGATCCTAAACTTCAAGGCCAAGGTATTGGCAGAAGGTTATTGCGGGAGCTACTCTCTATAGCAAAATCACGCGAGGCGGATGCAGCATTTTTGGAGGTTAGGCCAAGCAATTTGCAGGCATTATCCTTGTATTTTTCAGAAGGGTTCAATGAAATAGGTAATCGAAGAGACTATTACCCAGCAAGATTTGGTCGTGAAGATGCTGTCATTCTTGCGAAAGAGTTAGTTTAATATTCATATATTTTATTCTTTTCTGTAGTAACGATCGTCGTTTCGTTATAATCGCGCGCTTTCGCGTTAATAAAAATATTGTCTAAACTCCCAGAATTGTACAAAACTACCCCAAAACTATTATCGTGAACGAACATCAACTACAAACCGCAAAACGTCGAACCTTTGCCATAATCTCGCATCCGGATGCAGGAAAAACGACTATCACCGAGAAGCTACTGTTATTTAGTGGTGCTATCCAGTTGGCAGGTTCGGTAAAAGGCAGGAAAGCTGCACGTCATGCTACCTCAGATTGGATGGAAATGGAGAAACAGCGTGGTATCTCTATTACCAGCTCTGTTATGCAGTTTGATTATAAAGATTGCATTGTTAATCTATTAGACACGCCGGGTCATGCAGATTTTTCTGAAGATACCTATCGTACACTTACCGCGGTCGATTCTGCTCTAATGGTAATCGATAACGCTAAAGGTGTAGAAGAACGGACAATTAAATTAATGGAGGTATGTCGATTACGCGATACGCCAATTGTTACATTCATTAATAAGCTGGACCGAGATGGTCGAGAACCGATTGAGCTTTTAGATGAAGTTGAAAGTATTTTAAAAATAAAATGCGCACCAATTACTTGGCCAATTGGTATGGGTAAGCTTTTTAAAGGTGTTTTTAACTTATTGAACAATTCAGTACATCTATATAATCCTAACCACCAAGGTAAAATACAAACAGGTGAGATTATTGAAGGGTTAGATAATTCACGTTTAGATGAAATACTAGGTGATCAAGCCCAAGAGCTGCGAGACGAAATTGAGCTTGTTCAAGGTGCAAGCCATGATTTTGATCATAATGCTTATTTAAGGGGTGAGATGACACCAGTGTTTTTTGGTTCAGCAATCAATAACTTTGGAGTAGCAGAATTATTGGAAAAATTTGTTGAGTATGCTCCTGCTCCTCAACCTAGAGAAGCTAGTCTTACAGATACAGAGACTAGAGATGTAATGGCGGATGAGGAAAGTTTCTCCGGATTTGTGTTTAAAATTCAGGCAAATATGGACCCTAAGCATCGTGATCGATTGGCATTTATGAGGATCTGTTCAGGTAGTTTTCAAAAGGGGATGAAATTACAACATGTGCGTTTAAGCCGCGATGTTAAAATCAGTGATGCTTTGTCTTTTATTGCAAAGGATCGAGAACATGTGGATCGTGCTTATCCTGGCGACATTATCGGTCTTCATAACCATGGAACAATTCGCATTGGTGATTCATTCACGCAAGGCGAAAGACTGGCATTCACGGGCGTACCAAACTTTGCTCCAGAATTATTTCGTCGTGCACAACTTAAAGATCCTTTAAAAATGAAGGCTTTACAGAAAGGTCTTATACAGCTTTGTGAGGAAGGGGCGACACAATTATTTCGCCCTTTAACTAATAATGATCTGATCTTAGGGGCGGTTGGTGTGCTTCAATTCGAAGTAGTTCAACATCGCTTAAAGCATGAATATAATGTTGAATGCCAATTTGAAGCGGTTAACGTTCAAACCGCACGTTGGGTAGCCTGTGAAGATGAAAAAGAGCTGCTCAAATTCAAAAATAAGACTGAAACTAACCTGGCCATGGATCATGGTGAGGAATTGGTATATATCGCGCCAACACGTGTAAATCTTCAAATGGCTCTAGAGAAGTGGCCAAATATTGAATTCCGAGCTACACGTGAACATAGCAATATGTCAGAGCAATAATTACTCAAGCATTACCTAGAGGGTTACTTATTTTGGCTCGCTCAAATAAAGATCGCATTTACGCAAGTAAGCAAGACAAAGTAGATAAATTTGTCTTTGATCAAAATGTGGCAGGCGTATTTCAAGACATGATCGAGCGTTCCGTTCCTGGTTATAACGCACTGAATCAATTGTTACCTATTGTCGCGAATCAATTTATTCAAGAAAACTCTAATGTATATGATTTAGGTTGCTCTCTAGGGGAAGCTACTATTTCGATTGCAAATGCAGCTAATGGTAAGAATATTGTAATTCATGCTGTAGATAATTCATCAGCAATGATTTCACAATTAGAAAGTCGACTTAAATCTTTAAAACTAAATGCTCGAATAGAACTTTTAAATAGTGATGTAAATGATGTAGATATGATGGACGGCTCGTTTGTTATTCTTAATTACACACTTCAGTTTATTGATCGTTCAAAAAGAGATGCATTAATCAGTAATGTTTGCTCAAGTCTTATGAATAAAGGTGCTTTGTTGATATCTGAAAAAATTCGCTATGATGATAAGGAAGAAGATCTAATCATGCAGCAGCTACATGAAAACTATAAACGTCAGAATGATTATAGTGACATGGAAATTAGTCAAAAAAGGGAAGCGCTGGAAGATGTTTTAGTTCGAGATACGCATGAACAACATATAGAACGATTAAAAAATGCAGGTTTTTCTAAAGTCTCTATCCTAACGAAGTATTTAAACTTTGTATCTTATCTTGCAATTAAATGATAGCTCCCGATCGAAAAGAACTTGCGAGTGCATTAAGCTCTACGAAATTGAAAATCTGCCAGGATGAAATCTTGAGCTTACTGGATGAAAAATATGCTGACCCTAAACATGGTCATTTTAAAGATTGGAAAAGAATCTTTGAAACACTTCCTAATATCAGTGCAAGCTCAACTGAGCTAAATAATGATACGATTCTAATCGGTAATCCAGATGATGTTTCCTTAGAACAAAAATTGTCATTAGAGGCATCATTAAAAGAATTGTGCCCTTGGCGCAAAGGTCCATTTGAAGTTTTTGGAATTCATATCGATACAGAGTGGCGCAGTGATTGGAAATGGTCGCGTATATCTCCTTATATTGATCTCAAAGACAAGTTGGTATTGGATATTGGGTGTGGAAATGGCTATTACGCATTGCGCATGCAAGCAATGGGTGCAAAGTTAGTGCTAGGTGTAGATCCTAGTTGGCATTACATATTTCAATTTCATGCACTGCAAAAATATTCTTCATTATTGCAACAAACATTCGTTTTACCTTTTGGGTTTGAAGAATTGCCGGATAATATGTCCAAGTTCGATACAATTTTTTCAATGGGTGTGTTATATCACCGCCAAGAACCGCAAAATCATCTTAGCCAAGTATATGAAAGTATCGAAATGAGAGGGCAGTTTGTATTGGAAACATTAATTATAGATGATGAGGATGCAGACGTATTAATTCCAAATGAGCGCTATGCAAATATGAGAAATGTTTGGGTGCTGCCAAGTATTGATTTATTGAAAACATGGTTAAGTGAAGCGGGATTTAAAAATATCAAGGTGGTCGATACCACTATGACAACTGTAGAAGAGCAGCGGCAAACTGAATGGATGACTCGGTATTCTTTAGCGCAAGCCCTGAATCCAGATGACCACAGTTTAACTGTTGAAGGCTATCAAGCACCATTGCGAACTACAATTATTGCTGAAAAATAATTTAATGATCTTTCTGTTTGGTTGAAATGGAGTCAACTTGAGTAATTAAGCGTGCGCCTCGGTCACCTTTAAAGTATATCCATAACCAATGCATCGCTACAACAATACGATTACGTACACCAATTAAGAAATAGATGTGTGCTAATCCCCAAAGCCACCAAGCTAGTCTGCCTCTTGCCTTCATCCAGCCAATATCGAATACGGCAGCACGCTTACCAATTGTGGCAAGATCGCCATAGTGTCTGTAACGGAAAGGTTTAATGTTAGATTTCCCTTTTAGACGTGCTGAAATTAATTTTGCAACATATTGACCTTGTTGTTTGGCTGCCGGAGCTATGCCAGGCACTTGTTTTCCGTTTTCATCATTTATTGTTGCGGTATCACCAATAACAAATACTTCTGGATGGTCAGGTAACGTTAAATCGGGATCAATCTTAACTCGGTTAACCTGATCAGTTTCAGCTTCTAACCAATCAGCAGCAGGGGAGGCTTGAACACCCGCCGCCCATAAAATTGTTTTTGATGCTATTTCTTTATCATCAAAAACAACTCCTTTAGCGCTGCACTCTGACACAAATTTACCAAGTACTACTTCTACCCCTAAGTTCTCTAATGCTTTCATAGCATAAGCAGATAAACTTTCTTCAAAATTAGGTAATACTCTAGAAGCGCCTTCTATTAATATAACGCGTGTTTTTTGTATATCGATATTCCGAAATTCACCGCTTAAAGTGTGATGTGCCAGTTCAGCAATGGTTCCTGCTAATTCAACACCGGTTGGTCCGCCACCAACCACAACAAAACTTAAGAGTGCAGCTCGGTGTTCAGGGTCAGCTTCTCTTTCTGCTTTCTCAAACGCAATTAAGATTTTTTGACGAATATCTGTTGCGTCTTCTAATACTTTTAAACCCGGCGCATGGTTAGCCCATTCATCATGACCAAAATATGCATGTCGTGCTCCTGTTGCTAAAACCAAAGTGTCATATTCAATAGATTCGTTATTCTCAAGCACCACCTTCTTATTAGTTTTATCAATATTGATAACTTTTGCTAACAATGTAGTTATTTCAGTACGCTTTCGTAATAAATGTCGTATGGGCCAAGCAATTTCAGAAGGCGCAAGCAATGCTGTGGCGGCTTGGTAAAGAAGCGGTTGAAACAAGTGATAATTATGTTGATCGATGAGCGTAATGCGAACATTCGCTTTCTTGAGGTGGTGTGCGGTTTGGATTCCGCCAAAACCGGCTCCAACGATCACTACATGATGTAAATTATTCATTAAGAGTCATTCTATCGTATGAGTTACTATATTTTCTATGCCTCTTATTAGTAAATATGTATATTTATTAGAGCGCACTAAGTTAATAGAAATTGTTTTATTTAAGTTTTAGAACTAAGCAGATTTTTCAAGATGATAAATCCATAAGATTTGATGATTAACGGTATAATATTGAGGAGCTTGATACTAAGCCACTAAACCATTAAGCCAATTAGGTAGATAACTTGCAATTAAGAATTTAGTGTATTTTCTCTAAAATCATTAAGGCTAATAACTGTGGTTTTTGTATAATTCAACACTTCATTAGCTGGTTTTGGTTTACTGATATAATAGCCTTGTGCAATATCACATCCAAGGTCTTTTAAAATGCTTAACTGCTCAACGGTTTCAATACCTTCTGCAACGACTTTTTTATTTAATGATTTGGCCATTTCAATTATTGCTTTGACGATTGCTATCGATTCTTTTTCTTTGTGTATATCATCAATAAATAATTTATCTAACTTTAATGTTTGTACAGGTAAGTGTTTTAAATAGCTTAAAGACGAATAACCTTTTCCAAAGTCATCAATAGAAATACTGATACCTAGTTTGTTTAAATGTTGTAATTTATTAAGAATAGTTAAGTCATCATTTAAAAATAAACTTTCGGTTATTTCAAACTCGATATTTGTCGTGTGCATATCAAAATCTACGATTAATGCTTCAATCTCGTTTATAAAGTTTTCATGTCTAATTTGCCGCGGCGAAATATTTATTGATATTTTTGGTAGCGCATGATTTTCTAATTGCCAATCTGAGCATTGCTTAAGTGCTGTACGTATGGCCCATATGCCGAGAGGAATAATAAATCCTGTATCTTCTGCGTAGGAGATAAACTGGTCTGGACGAATATTTCCTTTTGTTGTGTGTTTCCAGCGCATAAGTGTTTCCGCTCCAGATATTTCACCTGTTGCAATGTTTATTTGTGGTTGATAAACCATAGTTATTTCTTGTTTATCTATAGCATGGAATAGGTCCGCTTCTAATGTAGCTTTCTCGTAAATCTCAGCCTGCATGGTATCGGAAAAGTATAGTAACTTACCTCTTCCTTTTTGTTTGGCCTTGTACATAGCAATATCAGCTTTTTGTAAGACTTCATTCCAGGTTTTACCGTCTTGTGGGTAAATCGCTATGCCTATACTTGCACCTATAGATTGTTCATAGTTTTCTATGGTGAATAGTTTAGATAATAGATTTATTATATTTTTTGAAATATCAGTTATATCGCTTGAATCAAAACCATATGGAAATAAAATTACAAATTCATCGCCACCATAACGGCCAAGAAATGCAGATTTATTTAGACAAGATTGGATACGGTCAGATGCCTCTATTAATAATTTATCACCTATAGCATGGCCTTGCGAGTCATTGATAATTTTAAATCTATCTAAGTCAATAAATAAAACTGCTAGTTTTTGGTTGCTATTTGGTTGCTGAGACATTCTATAAAATGTGTCGATGAGTAGTTGACGATTAGGTAACCCAGTTAAATCATCATAATTAGCCTGTTTGACTAATTTTTCTTCACGCTCAATGGCATTTAAGGCAACGCTAACTCTATCGGTATAATTATCTAATTGTTTGATGCCTTCCTCGTTGAGTTTTGGTATGTATTGATGACCTATTACTATAAGTGCAGAAGTAACTTGTTTTTGTTTAATAGCAATTGTAGTAATGTAGTTTGAATGAATAGTATCTAGCCATTCAATTGTATTTAATTTATTGCGTTCTAAGGTGCGAACACTAGAGCTCTTGTTATCAAGTAATTTACTGACGATTTTTTCTTCAATATTTATAAGTATCTCTGAACTTATATTATTGTTGGTTTTATTATAAATATATAAAGTACCATTAGAATTGTCTTTTTCTAATAGAATTACAGATGCATAACTATACTCGAGATAATCTTTTAGGTTTTTAAATATCGCTTCTACCACTGACGTTTTATTCATTTTGGTGAGAATAGCTCTATCAAGGTTAGACATTGCTGTCATTACAGTAAATTGCCTGCCAAGCTCATATGACATGGTATTAAAAGATTCACCCAACTGCTCGAATTCATCACCACTATCGAATTTTACTTTTTCACCAAAATCACGTTTAGAAATCCTTTTTGTCAGAAATGACAGTTTTTCTAAGGGTACTAATATTTTTGATATTTGGTTAATGCTCAGTAAACTTACAATAAGTATTGCAAGAAGTAGTAAAGGAAGTAATGTATTGCTGAATGATTTAATTGATGAAAGTATTATGCTGCTAGGTGTGGTGTAATAAATGATCCAGCTTTCTGTATTAAAATAACCATTTAAAAATAGTTCCCATGAAGAAACAATATAATTATTATCATTTATATTTATAGTATTAGTATTGATTTGGCTCTCAAAATACTTTTCAAAACTAGGTAATGAAACCATCTTCATGGTTTCATTAGAGCAATTTAATGCACCGATACCTTTTGCTATGACGCAAGCGTCTTCGTCGCCTGCAAATATATCCATATCGCCGAATATATATTTTTTATCTACTTCAGCTGATATTAATAATGTCGAATCAGATGTATTCAATAATCTATTAAAGTAAATGGCAAAATTTTTATCGTAGGTATTTTTTACCGTGATCTTTGTATTGCCGTCTAACAAATGTTTTTCATTAACGCTATTGAATAAAATATCATTGCTATAGATTTTAATTTTCTTGAAAAAGTGTGTGTTAGATGAATCAATCTCATTGTATTGAGCAGTGATATCCATAGCTAAAGATTTTGATTGAAGCAGATTTTCGCTTAATGCGATGAGTTGACTTTCAGCAACAAGTATTCGATCAAAGATCGACATTCCATACGATTTACTCTCAATCGTTAAGTGTTTGTGTTGTTGTTTTACAAGTAGACTGGTTACATGGTTGTACGCAACTATGCCAGTAATGGTTACAGGTATAATGGCAGTAATAACAAAAAGTATGAATATTCTTTTAGCTACTTTGCTCTTGATGAAAGCAAATTTAATTTGCATATACAATTGGTGTTAATAATCTTCAGCGATGCCAATATAGCCACCATCGCGAGCACGAATGATGTCGTCTTTGCTATGATTTGCAGTCAATGGCCAGGTTGTTCTGCCATCCTCACCTTTACTATATAAGTCGTAATCACTATTAATGGGAACTAAAGAGTGATCTTTTCTTCTATGTCCCGGTGGTACTACATCATGGTTTGCATATACGTATGCATTACCCCACGGATCTTCCATACCATTCATGCCAACGTCATTAAGGGAGTTTGGAAGACTTCCTGTGGTAAGTTGATAATCATCAATTGTGAGTTGAATAATGATTATGTCTTTTTCAGCTTGGCCATCGTCAATTCGTGTTGTGTAATCTTGGTAAGCGGGTACGGCAATCATCATGAGTAAACCTGCTATCGCCATAGCAATCATCAACTCTACAATTGTAAAACCATAAATTTTAATTTTACGAATTTTCGGCAAGAAGCCAACTTCAGTATTGAATTGCATTCTATAAAACATCCATGTTTAATATTTATTACACTAATGCTGTAGCCGCTTCATGCTACAAGATATATTAAATAGTATTTAGTTGACTTAGTTTACTATCATCAATATTTATTTAGTGTGACTAATTATCCAAGGTGTTTTATTTGTCAGGCTAAATGTATAAAAGGTCTTATTACGGTAATAAATGGTATCGAATAACTGTTTATAAAATTCATTTCTGAATTGAATTATTTTTCGAGATTTTCTAATAAAATAAACTCTAAAGATCCGCCTTACGTAGTGTTATTTATTGCGTTCATTCTAATTTTTAATCCGTTTGTATCAAGATAGATCGTCATGTGTCGATACACATACATCTCAGTATTTTTGGATGAATTCAAGAGGAATTAATGCGATGAATCACAGAAAAACGAATCAGTTGAAAGGATTCACCCTTGTGGAGCTTTTAATTGTGGTGATTATATTGGCGATTTTAGCCGCGATTATCGTGCCACAATTTTCAGCCAGTACCAATGATGCAAAGGCAGCCGCCTTACAGTCAAATCTAGCGAATTTACGTTC
>JBGCDX010000112.1:0-20797 GCA_045105815.1 Gammaproteobacteria bacterium | reverse complement strand
ACACATTCCAAAATTCTTGATACTTGACAGATTCTTTCTTGGCCAAATTTTCCAATAAGCCAAGTACTTTTTTAACCGAACCAGAACGTATATTGTCGATTACTTTATTACTTTGCAGAATCTCTCGAGAGATATTCAATGGCAAGTCATTAGAATCAATTATTCCACGTACAAATCGCAGATAACGAGGCAGTAACTTCTCTGCATCGTCCATGATAAAAACACGTTGCACATATAATTTCACACCATGCTTAGTATTAGGCTCAAAAAGATCAAACGGAGCCTGTGAAGGTATATATAGCAATGAAGTATATTCTGTTTTCCCTTCTACACGATTATGTGTCCACAGCAATGGATCAGAAAAATCATGCCCCACATGCTTATAAAACTCTTTATATTCATCTTCAGTAATTTCACTTTTAGGACGCACCCACAAAGCTGAGGCTTTATTTACTACCTCCCAAACCACTGTATTTTCTGTATCATCCTTATCTTTATCATCCTCACCACTCTCTGCTTCCTTTAGCATCTCAATCGGTAAAGGCACATGATCAGAGTAAGTGCCAATAATCGAGCGCAGTCTCCAACTATCTAGAAACTCATCTTCATCTTTCTTAAGATGCAAAACTACTTCAGTTCCACGCATCTCTTTTTCAATCTCTTCTAATGTATACGAACCGGTACCTTCTGATTCCCATTGCACAGCTTGATTTTTATCAAGCCCAGCACGTCTCGTGTTTAAGGTAACCTTATCTGCAACGATAAATGCAGAATAAAAACCAACACCAAATTGACCAATTAAATGCGAATCTTTACTTTGGTCACCCGTAAGATTATCTAAAAAATCTTTAGTGCCAGATTTTGCAATGGTGCCTACATTTCTAACCACCTCATCACGACTCATGCCGATACCGTTATCTCGTATGGTGACGGTACGCGCATCTTTATCGTATTCAACTTGAATCTTTAACTCCGCATCATCACTTAACAGTGCATCATCAGAAATTGCCTCAAACCGCAACTTGTCGCAAGCATCTGATGCATTGGATATTAATTCACGTAAAAATATTTCTTTATTTGAATAAAGAGAATGAATCATTAAGTGCAGTAGTTGAGAAACCTCTGTTTCAAACTGCAAGGTTTCTTTCTTTTCTGCATTTTTGTTCACGTCATTGGTCTTTTTATCTGTTTCTGTGCTCATATTTATCTAATCTTCTTGTTACTACATTAAAATTTAAGATTTTAGGATATTGATTCAAACTATCGATTACGATTATCGATTAACTTTACCCTCTACTACAAACGACAAACTCTCACTTGGCGCAGCTGATCCATAATCTGTCATGTCTTCTAGCGTTACTTTTAAACTTAGTTGCTTCACATTTGGGTTTTTTGCCAAATGCCCAACAATGGCTTCATCCGCTTTGACGCCGAAGGTTTTAAGCAAAGCTCGAATATCTTTCCTACTATCATCATCCATCATTTTCTCCATTTTATTAGCTTATTTATTGGCCTTGCTATTGGCTTTATTATCTGTCTAATTATTGGGGCACTTTATGAAAAATAAAGGCCTCAAGAAAATCTTCCAGCGTATTACGCGCTTGCCTGAATTTATCTGCTGGTGCTAGCATTTCTTCTAGATCTTGAATATAAACACCTTTCTTTTCGGGCTTCCCGCATTCTTGATAAATCGCCTGCACATGACTGGGCAACATCTCCAAATGAAATTGTAGCGCAAGTGTAGAATCTCCATATACGAAACCCTGATTTGCACACGCTTCACTTGATAAAAAATTATCAGCACCCTCTGGGATCTCAAAAGTATCACCATGCCAATGCATCGCGTCAAAGCTTGCAGGCAGACGTTCTATTCGGCCACCCATTAATCTTTTAGTTTGATTAACCTTAAACCAGCCAATTTCTTCATTCACATTCTTACTTACTTTTGCTCCTAATACGTTAGCAATGAGTTGAGCACCTAAACACACACCTAATACTGGAACATCAAGTCTTATAACCGATTCAATAAATTCTTTTTCTAAGGTCAACCACGGATATTCATCATCATCCCCTACACCCATCGGCCCACCCATCACCACCAATGCATCAATATCATGAATAGAAGGCAAAGACTGATCTTCATACATACAGGTGCGTGATAATTCGCAACCTCTTGCTACAAACATATCTTCCATAGAACCCAATCCTTCAAATGGAGCATGTTTAAGATAATGAATACGCATGTATTTTTTAATTAATAGATAATCTATGTTTTGACCAATCAATGTTCACACATTATTTTTTAATTGTTCGTGCTCAAGCAACCATTGTTTTCTTTGCACTAAACTTCCGTCGGAATCTCCCATAAAACCACCTAAACCTGCAGCACTGACTACACGATGGCAAGGCACCAATAGCAACAATTGATTACGTCGACAGGCATTACCTACGGCACGTGGCCCTGACTTAATCTTCTTAGCAATTTCACCATAGGTGATGGTGCTACCAAATGAAATTTTTCTAATTTGATCCCATACCCTTAACTGATAATCCGTTCCTTGTTTGAACAAAAACGGTAAATTAAATTCTTTTAACTCTCCTGAAAAATATGCAGAAAATTGTTTTTGTATCTCTATGACAAACGGATCTTTCTTTGACACTGCACGCACTTGGTCAGCTACCTGCTGAACTCCCGTTACAAAATCATCTTGATAATCCACTGCAATTTTGCCGATAGGCGTTTTTACAATTATATGAGCCATGGAGAATTGTAACGCTTTTAGCCATAAGCTTTTATAGCAGAAACAAAAACGCCTCGATAAACGAGGCGTTTTAGATAATTTCTTATTCTTGAATTAGATTTTTTCTTTAATTCTAGCTGCCCTACCAGTAAGACCACGCAAATAGTAAAGCTTAGCGCGTCTCACATCACCTTTACGTTTAACGGTAACACTTTCAATTAAAGGACTGTGCGTCTGAAATACTCTCTCAACGCCTTCGCCATGCGAAAGTTTCCTTACGGTGAAAGCGGAATTTATTCCACGATTACGCTTAGCAATAACGACGCCTTCAAAAGCCTGTAAACGCTCGCGATCACCCTCTTTTACTCTTACTTGAACAGTAATAGTGTCGCCTGAGCTGAACTCGGGCATATCTTGCTTTAGCTGCTGCTGATCAATTTCTTGGATAATATTTGACATGTTCTTAAGATACTTTAGTTTTGGTGTTCTTGTATATATTCCTGTAGCAAGGCTTTTTGCTCCTCACTTAAAAATAATTTTTCTATCAAATCTGGTCTTCTAAAAAAGGTTCGGCCCAGTGACTGCTTTTCGCGCCATTTCTGTATGGCCTTATGGTCACCGCCCAGTAATACCTTAGGCACACTCAGATCATTGATACTTTCCGGCCGCGTATAATGCGGGCAATCGAGCAGCCCGTCAACAAAGGAATCTTGTTGTGCCGAATCATCGTGACCCAATGCACCGGGAATATGCCTAATCAGCGCATCCAGCAGCATCATTGCAGGCAATTCACCACCGCTGACGACCACATCGCCTATTGATATCTCTTCATCAACCTCCGCCTCAATGAGACGCTCATCGATACCCTCATAACGCCCTGCTAACAAGATTAGACCATCGCAGGCACTTAATCTCACTACATCTGCGTGTTGAAATGGCTTACCTTGCGCAGACAAGCAAACCACTCTAGAAGCATTATTATTCTCACTGAATTTATTATCCCTGGCTTTTTGTATGGTTTTTTGTAATGGCTCGAATTGCATCACCATACCCGGGCCACCGCCATAAGGCCGGTCATCGATGCGACGATTAGGATCGATTGAAAAATCTCTAGGGTTCAGCGTATCAAGTGTAGCTATATTATTTTCAATTGCCCTTCCTACTACACCAAACTTTGCCAGGCTTAACACCATCTCTGGAAACAAAGTAATGACCGTAATATTCATACTTGAGCTAATAATCTTTTTGCCAATCAACCGTAATGGTCTTAGCTTCTAAGTCAACATGCTTGATGACTTGATCACGAACATATGGAATTAGAATTTCTTCTTTATCAATATCATTCTTTACAACCATGACATCATTCGCACCAGTCTCCATCATTTTCTTAACTTGACCGAAAGGCTCACCATCAACATTGATCACTGCCAAGCCTTCTAACTGAAACCAGTAAAACTCTTCACCTGCCAAATCTGGTAGTTCACTCTTGGCAATCCATATTTCAGCACGCACTAGTAATTCTGCTTGATTACGATCATTTATGTTATGAAATTTTGCGACGATGCCGCTACCGTGTAGCTTGCCTTGCTGCAAGGTGCATTGATTGACATTGCCCGACGACCTCAACTCCCAGTCTGGGTAATCAAGAATTTGTTCTTTGGGACGGCAAAAAGAGAATATCTTTACCCATCCTTTGATGCCAAAAACACCCTGGATAGCTCCGAGTTGTATATGTGTATCTTGCTTACTCAAGATGTAGCCCACGACTTGGGCAAAAGATTTTTTTTGAAAAGTGAGCGCTTATTAAGCTGCTTCAGCTTGCTTGAGGTGGCTCTTGATTAGAGACGCTACGCGATCTGAAGTTTGGGCTCCATGACTACGCCAATGCTCAAAACGCTCCATTTCGATATTTAGCTTAACTTCCTGACCTCTAGCGGTAGGATTAAAAAATCCGATACGCTCTATGTAACTACTATCCCTGCGCTTGCGTGAATCAGTGACTACAATGTGGTAGAAAGGGCGTTTTTTAGCTCCGCCTCTGGCTAATCGAATGGTGACCATATATTTCTAATCTGAATATTTACGTTATTGAGAGCCGGGCATTGTACGCAAATTTGGCCGAAAATAAAGCGTATTAGGCAGCAACCGCCTTGAGAATAAGAGATAGAAAAGGGATACAGCCCATAATAAGCACGGTACAAATGCGTTTAGCCCAAGCCAGGAGGCATCCCTCCACCTTTCAATCCTTGCATCATGCGCTGCATCCCACCTTTCTTAGAAAACTTCTTCATCATCTTCTTCATCTGCAAGTGCTGTTTAAGTAAGCGGTTCACATCTTGCACTTGTGTTCCTGAACCCAATGCAATGCGTCGTTTACGTGTATTTTTAATCACATCTGGAAAGCGGCGCTCATGTGGCGTCATAGAATTAATCATCGCGATCATTTGATGAATCGATTTATCATCACCCATACCACCCTGGGCTTTCTTAGCCATACCTGCCGCACCCGGAATCTTATCCATAATCCCCGCCATGCCCCCCATACTCATCATTTGCTCAAGCTGACTTTTTAAATCAACCATATTGAAGTTTTTGCCTTTTTTAATTTTTGTGGCTAGCTTCTGAGCTTTTTCATGATCAACTTTATGCTGAACTTCTTCTACCAAACTGACTACATCGCCCATCCCTAAAATACGCGAAGCAATTCGGTCTGGATGGAATGGTTCTAGTGCAGTCGTTTTCTCACCTGTACCTAAGAACTTAATTGGCTTGCCAGTAATATGGCGCACAGACAACGCAGCAACGCCACGTGCATCACCATCTGTTTTAGTTAAGATCACACCTGTTAATGGCAACGCTTCATTAAATGCTTTAGCCGAGTTTGCAGCGTCTTGGCCACTCATGCTGTCAACTACAAATAATGTTTCTGTAGGTTGAATGGCTTGATGCAACTGAATGATTTCTTGCATCATTTTTTCATCAACATGCAGACGACCTGCGGTATCCACTAACAGCACATCTTTAAATTTAGTTTTTGCTTGCTCTACCGCACGATTGGCAATATCAATTGGCGCTTGACTGGTGTCACTTGGAATAAAATCAACACCCACTTCGTTTGCAAGTGTTTCTAACTGTTGTATTGCTGCTGGGCGATATACATCACAACTCACCACAGCAACAGACTTGTTTTGTTTCTCTGTTAAATAGCGGGACAGCTTTCCGATACTGGTAGTTTTACCCGCTCCTTGTAGGCCAGCAATTAGAATGATCACAGGCGGCTGCGCAGCAAGTGTTAACGATTCATTGGCATCACCCATTAGATGCACTAACTCATCATTTACAATCTTGATTAGCGCTTGGCCAGGCGACAAACTGGTCAATACTTCCTGTCCCAACGCCTTCTCTTTAACACTAGCGATAAAATCTTTAACAACAGGCAACGCTACATCTGCCTCGAGCAGCGCCATGCGAACTTCTCGCAAAGTTTCTTGAATATTATCTTCGCTTAAACGTGCTTGTCCGCGTAATTTTTGTACAGTACTCGCTAAACGAGTCGATAAGCTATCAAACATAGAATTGCACCCTATTAAAAAGGAGCTAAATTAAAAAAGGATATGGATTATAACTAATTTAAGATGAAATTAGCTCGTAATTAGATAGTTATTAAATAGTAATTAAATGACGATTATCTGGCCACTAGAGAGTCGATGAATATTGAAGTCAGGTATTGCGGAATTAAGCTGTTGAATAATCAATTCTTCTTTACCGGGCTGTAAATGAGAAATATATAATTCTGGTCGATGATTGAGCTTCTTCAAGTCATCTGCTAGAGCATTCGGGTAATAATGCTTTGCATCGCGGCCAATCGCTTCATCTTCATTGGTAAATCCACACTCCACGACCACAATATCCATACGGGGCTCTTCATTTAATGCATGCCAAAAGGTGTCATTAGTAAACGTGTCGCCACTAAATGCAATACTTCCTGTGCCATTATTGATGATATAAGCAGCGGCAGGTACGGAGTGATTCACTTCTACCATCTTTACCACTTTGTCACCAAACTCAATACAATCACCCGGCTGCATAGATTCATACACAATCACTGGTGTTTCAGTGCTCGGTAGCTCAAAAAAGTTTGGCCATACATTCCAATTGAAAATATGCTTAGCCAATATGTCATAGGTTTCTTGCTTGCAATGCAACGTTAAAGGACGCTCAACAAGAGAATCATAAATGGTGTCCAACAGCATCGGCAATAAAGCAATGTGGTCAAGGTGGCTATGCGTAATAAAAATATGCTCTAGCTTAGTCATTTCTTCAAGCGATAGGTCGCCCAAACCCGTGCCACAATCAATCAGCACAGAATCGTCTAGTAATAGTGAGGTGGTTTTATTGCCTAAACCAATACCGCCACTGCAGCCGAGAATACGTATTTTCATTAGTTAGTAATATTCAAAATCCTAATGATGCTATCATTGCTATCAGCAAAGAAATGTCTAACCGATCTCAATTTAATTAGGTGTAATTGTCTGGGATTATTAAGGCTTACGAAAGGTATTTATTTCATACATATTCGGTTTCTTGTGACAACATTCTTAATACACAATTAGTTACATCAGAAATTTTTGTTTGTATATGTCAAGCTTACTGAAATACAGCACCATCTTTCTCTATGCCGCCACCTTTATTGTGCTGCTATGGCGCTCTCATCGCCCGGTAAACATCAAAACCAACGACAAACGCGGCCTCATGTTATGCCTATGGGCAGTTGCTTGTATTACGCATGCATTTCACCTCTATCCTCAGACTTTCACAACTCAAGGATTGAATCTGACCTTTTACAACACCGTTTCACTTGTGTTGTTTATAATTTCCTCACTGGTTCTCATACTCTCCATCAGCAAGAAAAGAGAGTTTATTGGCTTATTCTTATTACCAATTGTAATCGCTGGAATCATATTAACTATTCTTAAGCCTGAAATTCAGGTTGCAACATCAAGCGTAAGAGGTCTGCAATTCCATATTATATTTTCGCTTTTTGCATTCAGCGTACTTACCATCTCTGCCATTCAATCTATTTTAATATTCAACCAAGAACGACATCTTCGCAAAGCCCAATTTGACGGCATGACGGGTGCCCTTCCACCACTACATGATTCTGAAAAGTTTTTATTCCAAACCATTTCCATTGGCTTTATTTTACTTTCTATTGCCTTAATAACCGGCTTTATGTTTTTAGAAAACATGTTTCAGCAACATGTTGTTCATAAAACAATCTTGTCAATCTTAGCTTGGATACTATTTGCAGTCCTTTTATGGGGCCGCTGGAAATTTGGTTGGCGTGGACAAATGGCGGTTCGCTGGACTTTAGGTGGCTTTGCTTTTCTCATCCTGGCCTACTTAGGCAGTAAGTTTGTCCAAGAAATAGTACTGGATAGGTTTGTAGACCTTCCGATCTCTTGACAAATATCCGCTTGCAGCGGTTAATAGTCCTATCTATATTACCGGAGGGTCAACACGACCTTGGACGAAATCTCGATAGGAACACTATTCTTAGTGTTACTCGTATTATTTTTTTTCTCAGCTTTTTTCTCAGGCTCAGAAACCGCGTTAATGGCGTTAAACCGTTATCGATTGCGTCATTTAGCAAACAATGGCCATAGCGGTGCTAAACAAGCACAATCTCTATTAGAAAAACCTGATCGTCTTATTGGTTTAATTCTTTTAGGCAACAATGTCGTCAATCTTTTGATTGCTCAACTTGCTGCCTACATTGGTTATCGCATGCATGGTAGCGTTGGAATTCTTATTGCTAACCTTATTTTAATATTTGCTATATTGGTATTCGCCGAACTCACTCCAAAAACGCTTGCGGCATTACACTCAGAAAAAATAGCGCTCCCCGCTGCGCGCATTTACAAACCATTACTCACATTGATGTACCCGTTGGTTTGGGTGGCTAACTTCTTTTCAAATTCATTGCTTAGATTATTTGGTATTAAAGTTGACAACAGCGTATTAACTACACTTTCACATGAAGAACTCCGCACCGCTGTAAATGACGAAGGCACAACCATCTCTAGCGAACATCAACAAATGTTATTAGGTGTGCTCGATTTAGAGAAAGTCACCGCTGAAGACATCATGATTCCAAAAAATGAAATTATAGGAATTGATCTTGATGACGACTGGGAAGATATCGTTACGCAATTAAAAAACATATCCTATACACGCGTTCCTGTTTATCGAAACAGTATAGACAATGTTGTTGGGTTTTTACATTTGCGAAAGTTCATTTTGAAAATATTAGACAAAGATTTAGAACGCGAAGATTTAGAAAAACTTATTCGCGAACCTTATTTCATACCAGAAGGCACTCACCTAAAGAAACTGTTATTTGAGTTTCAGGCAAAGAAGCGTCGATTGAGTTTAGTAGTAGATGAATTTGGTGATATTCAAGGCATGGTGACGCTAGAAGATTTGCTTGAAGAAATTGTTGGCGAGTTTACTAATGACCCTGCAACCTATGACGTAGAAATTCATCCTCAGAAAGATGGCACTTTCTTAGTAGATGGCGGTTCACATGTACGCGACATTAATAAAGCGCTGACATGGAAGCTCCATGCTGACGGACCAAAAACAATAAATGGCTTAATACTGGAGCATATGCAATCCATTCCCGAACCTGGCACCAGCGTATTAATTGATGGGTATCCGATTGAGGTTGTACAAATACAGAACAACGCTGTACGCACCGTACGCATTAGCCCTCGCTTGCCTCAACGCGAGCAAGTAGCCTAAATTTACTCCCCCATTCGAGCGGCGCATTGAATTCTGCCGATCTAGTACAATACCCACATGGCAAAAGAACTAAGCTATGTGTGCACCGAATGTTCTGGACTGTTCTCTAAATGGATGGGCCAATGCTCTGAGTGTGGTGCTTGGAATTCAATCGAAAAACAAGCTGCTGTTTTTCAAAAGCAAAAAACCAGCTCCTTTTCTCTTAGCGGTGCTGCAAATGAAATCCAAGGCATTAACGATGTTGCCTGTGAAACGCATGCGCGTATCAAAACTCCACTTGCAGAATTAGATCGTGTATTAGGCGGCGGAATTGTCTCGGGCTCAGTCATCTTAGTTGGCGGCAATCCTGGTATAGGAAAATCCACTCTCTTATTGCAAGTGCTTAGTTCATTGGATCGTGAGCGAGCATTATATGTTACGGGTGAAGAGTCTTTACAACAAGTTGCGCTACGCGCAGAACGTTTAGGCTACAAAGACTCAACTCTACGTGTACTCGCTTCAAACAACCTTGAAGAAATTCTAGCCAATGCCATGCGCGAGCGCCCAAGCATCATGGTAATCGATTCGATACAAACATTATCATCTGAAAAAACACCTTCTGCTGCTGGTTCTGTTTCTCAAGTACGTGAATGTGCAAACCAAATTACTCAATTTGCCAAACAAACTGATACCACCGTATTTGTTGTCGGCCATGTGACCAAAGATGGTTCTATTGCTGGTCCACGCGTGCTCGAACATGTAGTCGACACCGTTTTATATTTTGAAGGTGAAGAAGGTGGACGTTATCGAGTATTACGCGCGGTAAAAAATCGCTTTGGCGCAGTTAATGAACTCGGCGTTTTCGCCATGCAAGAGACAGGACTAAAAGGTGTTAAGAACCCTTCTGCCATTTTCTTATCGCAACGCAGCGAACACACTCCTGGAAGCGTGATTACCGTAACTTGTGAAGCCACTCGGCCATTATTATTAGAAGTTCAATCTCTTGTAGACGACAACCCTAGCGGACATGCACGACGCGTAACGGTTGGTATTGAACAAAACCGATTAACTATGCTGCTAGCCATCTTGCATCGACATGGCGGCATCGCCATTTACGACAAAGATGTATTTGTAAATATTGTGGGCGGTGTTTCTTTAAAAGAAACCGGTGCTGACTTAGCTGTACTCCTCGCAGCCTATTCTAGCTTTAGAGACCAACCACTTGATCGCAACTTAATTGTATTTGGCGAAGTCGGACTGACTGGTGAAATTCGCCCTGTTTATAACGGCATCTCGCGCCTTAAAGAAGCCAAAGAACATGGATTCAAGAAGGCCATTATCCCTAACGCTAACAAACCAAAAGAAAAAATCCCCGGATTAGAAATTATCGGTGTAGATAAACTTAGTGAAGCGATTGAAAAGTCATTAGAGAGTTAGAAAAATTATATATGGATAAAACATATCGCCCACATATGTCGCAACAAGGTTTATCGCCCACGCATGCCGTGACGGCGATTAATCAGTTTGGTGAGAATAAAGAAGTACATGTAGCAGGTGAATCACCACTGACATTAAAAGTAAATGATCGTGAAGTAGTTACACTGATGACGCTCGGCACAAACCCGGAAGAACTCGCACTAGGTTATTTGCGCAACCAACGTTTACTGGAAGAAATAAGCGATATTGAATCCGTAAGTGTGGATTGGGATAAAGAACGTGTAGATGTACAACTAACAGCGGGAAAAGAAATAACCGACTGGGAAGAAAAACTCAGTAAACGCACCGTTACATCAGGCTGCGGGCAAGGCACTGTATTTAGTTGCACCTTAGACAAACTGTATGATGCAAAACTTCCTAAAGTTTCAATCAAGCAATCTAAAATTTACGAACTTCTTGCTGCGATTACAAAACATAACGATATATACAAAAAAGCCGGCGCCGTACACGGTTGCGCTCTTTGCGCTGAGGTTGAAATTTTAAAATTTGTAGAAGACGTCGGCCGGCATAATGCTGCCGATGCGATTTCGGGCTGGATGTGGCTAGAACACCAAACCGGTGGCGACAAAATTTTCTACACCACCGGACGTTTAACATCTGAAATGGTCATGAAGTCGGCCAACATGGGCATTCCTGTTCTGCTTTCACGCTCAGGTGTCACGAATATGGGATTAGAACTTGCACGTGATCTAGGCATTGTGATGATCGCACGCGCCAAAGGTAAAGCCTTTCTGGTTTATAATGGTTCAGAACAAATTGAATTTGATGCAACTCCAAAAAAACCGCCAAAAGTATAAATGTAATAACTATGCACCATAGGTGTTGCAGACATGCATATAAGTCGCAAAAATGTTCTTACCTCATTTGCTTTAACTTTCTTTATTTCGGCAATAATTTATGATGTATACAGAGAACCAAATGAAGAATATATAAATCACTTTTTCCAAAGTCTTTCTGAGCTAGACCAATCTATTACAAATAAGTCTATTACTGACTTCAAGCAATCTGTCAAAGAGGCTTCATATACAGAACCAACACATAGAGGGGGCAAAGGCTCGATATATAGAATATTAAATGATGGAGACGATCCTTACAGACATGTTAAAACCTACATTGATCACAGCATTAATGAAATAAGGTTAACGTATATAATTACAAATTCTAAACAGCTAGATGCTTTTACCAATAATTGCAAACATACGCACATCAAACATGCTAGATATGCGAAATCTAAAAAAAGAATTTTTGTCGAGTGGCCCGTCGCATTATATCAAGACGGCTTCGAAAATATTATCAGACGAATTCGCCTAGGAAATTCACGCGGATTTGGAAAAAATGCATATCTAGTATATTGGTGCTCTGAAATTAATAGTTACTTTGCACATGAACTCACAACTACTCGATATAAATCTGTATTCCCACCACGTGTGTACTTATGGCATAGAACTGGAATTTTACACCAATGAAAAGCCATTCCAGCAGTTATGCTTTAATTAATCAATCCAAATCCGCTACCAACGAATCTCTCATCGAACTTGGCAATGCTTCAATAGCATGTTGATACTTAGGATGATCCACGCCCACACTTAATGCGGCACCGTTTTTCAGATCACTCACCATCTCACTTGTAAGCTCAAAACGCATGAAGTGTACTGAAGACGTTTTTTCTTCGGTTTCACGCGGCAAATCTTCATTACATATAGGAATTACTTTATCGTGACCTGACACTTGCACGTAGGTTGCAACATCAATTCCTAACAACTCTCGCAAACGAATTGCACGCTCATCCGGATCTGGAAATTCGACCATAAATGTTACTTTCCAGTTACTGCCATCCGGTATCATCGGGTTATAGGCATCCAGCTCTTCTTGAATTCCCGCACTTTCAAACACTTTTTCTGCACGTAGCATTTCTTGAATTTGATACTGCATTACCAAACGGTCTTCAAAATGCATGGTGACATTAGGGCCTACTTGTAAGACACGATTTTTCTTATGTTTAATAATCTGCGTACGAAACTCATCGCGCATTGCCGAGTAGTCTTCTAAAGAATGTAGGTCTTGTCTCGTTATTTTTTGCATAAATTAATTATTAATATTAGGTAAATTATAAACCGTATGCGGTTTTTAATAATGTAATCGGGTGTGTGGGCGATGATTCATTATTATCCACGCCATTTGCCAAATGATAACCCGCCAATGGACAATCACTGGAAAAATAATTCGGCTCATTCTTTTTGATCTTGTTTACAACCGGTCTAGCAATCTTCATAGAGATCTCATGGAACTCTTCTTTTACTGCATACGTACCATCATGTCCGGCACATCGCTCAATTAAGTCAATCTCTGTATCAGGAACCAAATTCAAAATATCTCTAGTTTTATTGCCAATCTTTTGTACGCGCAAATGACATGGCGCATGATAAGAGACCTTGCCAAGTGAAGTTTTAAAATCTGTATTGAGCAATTCTGCTTTATGACGCAGCGCTAAATATTCAAACGGATCAAAAATGGACTGCTGCACTGTCTTCAGCGCCTCGTCTTCTGGAAACATCAATGGAAGTTCTTGCTTGTACATTAGTACGCACGAAGGGATGGGGGCAATAATATCCCAACCATCATCAACCACTTTTTTCATAATGGGAATATTGTGGTTTTTATTGGCTTCAACAGATTCCAAATCACCCAACTCTAACTTCGGCATACTGCAACATTTATCCTGAGTAATGACCTTAGTCGCAATGTTATTGTGCTCAAAGATCTTTATTAAATCTTCAACCAAACCAGGTTCATTATGATTTCCATAACAGGTTGCATATATTGCTACTTTACCCGTAGTACTACCAACAGCTTTTGGTGAATCAACAGATGTTTGATGATTGGACAATTGTTTTTTTACTGATTTACTCGCATAAGGCGGTAGATATGCTTCGGGGTGAATCCCCATGGCTTTCTCCATGCCTTTGCGTGCAAGAGAATTATTGTTAAGTGCATTTACGGTTTGCGCAACGACAGGGATCCCAAAAAACTTACCATTTTTATCGGTATTGCTAAGCATATTGTCACGCTTAGAAGCGCCTTCTTCTTTGAACTTAATGGCTTTGGCACGCAACATTAGATGAGGGAAATCCACATTCCATTCATGCGGAGGAACATATGGGCACTTAGTTAGAAAACATAAATCACAGAGGTAACATTGATCAACCACTTTGATGTAATCATCTTTTGCAACACCATCTACTTCCATGGTTTCTGATTCATCCACCAAATCAAATAGTGTTGGAAAAGAATTGCACAAACTTACACAGCGTCTACATCCATGACAGATATCAAAAACACGTTCTAACTCAGCATTTAGGTCTTCTTGATCGTAAAACTTTGGATCTTTCCAATCAATAGGATGCCGCGTAGGTGCGTCTAGGCTACCTTCTCTCATAAATAAATCCTATGTAAATTACAAATTCTGCAATGCACAAATCATATAAATATTATTTGTGCATTTACAAAACCTAACTCGACTTTTGTTCAGTCACTTAGAACTAGTCTAGTGTATCAAGGGCTTTCTGGAATCGATTAGCATGTGAACGCTCTGCTTTAGCAAGCGTTTCAAACCAATCCGCAACTTCGTCAAAACTTTCGTCACGTGCAGTTTTTGCCATCCCTGGGTACATATCTGTGTACTCGTGTGTTTCACCAGCAATAGCTGCTTTTAAATTATCAGAGGTTGAACCAATCGGTAAACCTGTCGCAGGATCACCACACTCTTCTAAGTATTCAAGATGACCATGAGCATGGCCTGTTTCACCTTCAGCAGTTGAACGAAATACTGCAGAAACATCGTTATATCCTTCTACATCAGCTTTTGCTGCGAAATATAGATATCGGCGATTCGCCTGTGATTCACCTGCAAATGCGTCTTTTAAATTACCTTCTGTCTTACTGCCTTTTAGAGACATTATTACTTCCTCCAGCTATGATGTTTTTAGCAAATTCAAATATGTATTTGCTATATTATGAGATGATTTAGACCCAGTCTAAACCAATAATGACTCTAGACCAGGTCTAAAATTATGTCAATATGGATTGTCTTGGACTGACCCAGATTAAACTAGACTGGACTAGACAGAACTCAAATAAACCAGTCTAAATTAATTCCAAACACCCTTTAATTTACATACATAAGAATATACTAGGAAATGGCTGTGGCACGTAAAACAACTAGCAAGACAATTGATTTTGAGAAATCACTAAAACAATTAGAAACTCTAGTCGATAAATTAGAAAAAGGTGACCTTTCCTTAGAAGATTCACTAAAGAATTTTGAAAACGGCGTAAAACTGACACGAGAGTGCAGACAAGCATTACAAAAAGCCGAGCAGAAAATTTCAGTCTTAAGTAAAGAAGATAATAATTGGATAGAGAAGGATCTCGACAATGATGCAGCAACAGAAGGTTAAAGGATTGGCGATCACAGCAGCATCCGTTGAAAGCTTGCTCGATCAGTACGCAGACCGAGTCAACCTACAGCTTCAAAAAAATTTGCCACAAGAAACTGATGCGCCAACAACGTTGCATAAAGCGATGCGCTATTCAGTACTGGGTGGAGGCAAACGAATTCGCCCTGCTCTTGTTTATGCTACCGGTGAAGCACTTAGTACAAATTTAGAAACTCTTAATAATGCCGCATGTGCTGTCGAGCTGATGCATTGTTATTCACTAATTCACGACGACCTTCCTGCAATGGATGATGATGATTTACGACGTGGCCGACCCACTTGTCACAAAGCTTTTGATGAAGCCACCGCAATTCTTGCCGGTGATGCCATTCAAGCCCAAGCCTTTGCCATGCTAGCCAATGACAATGCTTCTCACGAACAACGCGTTCATATGATCCAACAGCTGGCAAAATCATCAGGCTCGTTAGGGATGGCTGGAGGTCAAGCAATTGATTTAGCTTCGGTTAATAAACAGCTTAATGAAGAAGAAATCATTATCATGCACACACTTAAAACCGCAGCATTAATACAAGCAAGCGTACTCATGGCGGTCATCGCAAGCGATATGAACAATCCCGAGACTTTTGCCCACTTTGCACATTTTTCAGAAAAAGTAGGGCTAGCCTTTCAGATTCGTGACGACATCCTTGATATACAAGCGGATACCGAGACATTGGGCAAGCCACAAGGCTCTGATGCTGCACAAAATAAACCCACCTACCCTAGCATTGTGGGGGTGGAACAAGCTGAAAATACAGCGAATAATTTGTTACAAGAAGCGCTGAGTGAATTAGAACATTTAAATGGTCGCACAGAGAACCTGCGCTCAATTAGCAAATACATGGTTACAAGAAATTCTTAACTAAAAAAATGAATCACAAGTACCCATTGCTCGACAACATTGTATATCCCGCAGATTTACGTGCACTTGAAGAACAACATTTACCCGCTGTTTCACAAGAGTTGCGCGCCTATTTGCTTGATTCAGTCGCCACAAGTGGCGGACACTTTGCTGCAGGCTTAGGTGCAATTGAACTAACCACTGCATTACATTATGTGTTCAACACCCCTCATGACCGAATAGTCTGGGATGTAGGCCACCAATGTTACCCACATAAAATTCTTACTGGCCGCAAAGACCAAATAACTTCAATACGAACTAAAGATGGCCTGGCACCTTTCCCTAAACGAAATGAAAGCGAATACGATCATTTTGGTGTAGGTCACTCCAGCACTTCGATTAGTGCAGCTTTAGGCATGGCGATTGCAAGTGGCAATAAGCGTAAAGTAGTAGCAGTAATTGGTGACGGTGGACTTACTGCGGGCTTAGCTTATGAAGCACTCAATCATTTGGGTGATTGCAAAGAAGACCTATTAGTCATACTCAATGATAACGAAATGTCGATTTCACCCAACGTTGGTGCAATGACTAATTACTTAACGCGCATATTATCAGGACGCGTCCTTTCCAGCATGCGAGAAAGCAGTAAGAAACTATTAGAGCCCATTCCGCCTATTCGCGAATTAGCCAAACGTGCCGAAGAGCATGTAAAAGGCATGATTGCACCTGGCACCTTATTCGAAGAAATGGGTCTGAATTATTTTGGCCCTGTTGATGGCCACGATGTATCCGGCTTAGTTAAAACATTACAAAATTTAAAACGTTTAGACGGCCCACGTTTATTACATATTGTTACACGCAAAGGAAAAGGGTACGAGAAAGCAGAAAGCGATCCAGTTGGATATCATGCGGTGCCTTCCTTTGACCCAAGTGTGGGTGTAGTAAAGTCTAGCAAAAAACCAAAAATCACGTATACGAATGTATTCAGTGACTGGATTTGCGACATAGCTGAGCAAGATGAACGTGTAGTCGCCATTACACCTGCAATGCGAGAAGGCTCTGGGCTAGTAGCATTTTCAAAAAAATTCCCTGAACGCTATATTGATGTGGCCATAGCAGAACAACATGCGGTTACCCTGGCCGCAGGAATGGCTTGTGAAAAACTAAAACCCGTAGTTGCAATTTATTCAACTTTTTTACAACGTGCTTATGACCAACTTATACATGATGTTGCGGTACAAAACTTACCAGTTATGTTTGCAATCGATCGCGCAGGTGTAGTGGGTCCCGATGGACAAACCCACGCAGGCAGTTTTGATCTATCGTTTTTGCGTTGCATTCCAAACATGATGGTTATGGCGCCAGCAGATGAAAACGAAACGCGTCGTATGCTTTACACGGCATACTTGCAAGACAGCCCTACTGCTGTACGTTACCCTCGCGGTTCTGGACCAGGTGCACCGGTACACCCCGACATGAATGCTGTTGAAATTGGTAAAGCGAAGGTATTACGCGAAGGCAATAAAGAATCCAACAGAATTGCGATACTTGCTTTCGGTAGCCCAGTATATGACGCGCTCCAAGTAGGCGAAGAGTTAGATGCAACTGTGGTAAATATGAGGTTTGTAAAACCGATAGATTCCAAGTTAATCAAAAAGATCGCAATAACTCATAAATACATTATAACAGTTGAAGATAATTCAATACTTGGTGGCGCAGGTAGTGCAGTGAATGAAGAATTGGCGGGCGATCAAAACATTAAAATTAAAAACCTAGGACTACCTGACGCATATCAAAACCATGCATCACGCGAAGAATTACTAGAAGAAGCAGGATTAGACGCACAATCGATTCAACAAGCGATTCAGTCTTTTATCAAAGTAACATCCAAATCGAATTCATAGTGAACTCTTAGTCTGACACCAACACTAACTAAGCCTAAATTAGCTTAACCAACAAACTATCTATTTTTTAAGAATTTGGGTAACTACCAGGATAGGCTGCCACCACTCTCTTTAATAACTGCTTAGCTACTGCAGGCTCTATTACACCAGCTTCTTTATTTACTTGGTGCGCTGTCACTAATGTTTGCTTGCCTTGACTCAGTAAATGAATTTCATAAAATACTTTTTGAGCCTTAGCTTCTTGAGAAGGAACTCCTGCAGGCGCTATATCTACCGCAACAAAATACACACCTTTATTGCGATCGTGATCCTCAACCACTAAACCTGAACGATCCAATGCAACACCGGTTCGACGCCATACACGTGAGAAAATATCACCAACTACTAACACCGGTACACCGCCAATATCTTTAATATCAAGATATAAGAATTGTGCATCAGCTCCGGCAATTTTTTGTTGGGCATCTTGACGCGAAGTTCCTAAAAACTCCATTAACCTAATCATCATTTCGGTTTCACGCTCGCCATTTGGCGGCTGTGGCTTCCATAAAATTTGATTACCTTTATTGATTGCAGCCACTTCTGCACCACGCTGGGTTAAAAAGATATTCGTTACTGCATTAGGTTGGCGTTCAAGTCGAGTGCGGAATTTCTCACCCGTTATGTCATAACTTTCTTGATTTAATTCGGTATTCACTGAGCGATCCGTATTCTGCTTCCACTCTGTTTCGATATATCCAAGCGTAGGCTCGTCTGCACCAATTGGGTAACTTTGTTCCTGCCAAAATTTTCGCATTAACGGCCAAAGCGATACGGGATCACTATCCACTTCTAACCAAGTGGTAGGTCCTTCACGTCGAACTCTTACGTCTAAAAATTCTGGCAATACTGCCGCACCTAAAGCTGGCCCTTGTGTTTCCAATGCGCTGACACGGTCATTAGCAGTTTTAGGAATCTCTAAACTATCTTCCCATTGCGGAGTTACTAAATCAGGTGGGGCTTCTAGAGTATTAGACGAGCCACTGTCTGAATAATCCGAACCAAACTTTAAAAAGCCACAACCACTAAACATTAGTAGTAACGATAAAAAAATACATTTCAAAAGATTTTTTCGCACTGAGTATAAATCCAGATTTTATAAGTTTGTTATGACTTAAATTGAACCGGCTGCCGTTAAAGCAGCACGTAATGTTTTATGATGAATTTCTGACAAAGTAGTCATGGGTAATCGCGTTCCTGTTGGGAAAAGACCCATTTCAGTTAAACACCACTTTACAGGTATAGGATTAGACTCGACAAACAGATCGTTGTTCAATCTATCTAACCTTGCATTAAGGTCTTGGGCTTTATTACGATCACCATCAATACTAGCCATACACATATCATGGAATAATTTAGGCGCCACATTGCCAGTAACGGTGATTACTCCACAGCCACCCGCCAATAGAAATTCCATTGCCGAATCATCATCACCACTAATCAACATAAAATCATCGGGGCACTCTGATAATATTTTAGTACAACGCTCAATTTCACCAGTAGCCTCCTTAATGCCAACAATATTATCTACCGATGATAATGCAATAGCTGTTTCTGGCAGCAAATCAACCGCGGTACGTCCGGGAACATTATACAAAATTTGCGGTATGGCCACGGCTTTAGCAATCGCTTGGTGATGCAAAATTAGGCCTTCTTGAGTTGGCTTATTATAATAGGGCGAAACCAGTAAACAGGCGTCTGCACCTGCTTCTTTAGCACATTGAGTTAACTCAATCGCTTCTTGTGTTGAGTTTGCACCGGTCCCTGCTATGACAGGAATTCTGCCTTTTACCTGTTCAACAACAAATCGAATCACTTCACAGTGTTCCGCATGATTTAGCGTAGCTGATTCACCGGTTGTGCCAGCAGGCACTAACGCATCAGTGTCATTTTCTACATGAAACTCTACATATTTTGCCAGCGAGTCATAATCGACCTCTCCCCCGTCATGCATGGGGGTTGCAATGGCTACCATGCTACCTTTAAACACAGGCTACCTCGATTGGATGATTGAATGATGAAGCGAGCGATATTACAAATGAAAACATACTATTACAAGGAATCCGGCAAATAACACCCACTTAAATCAGTCATATACGCCCAATATCTAAATCAGAGAACTAATTTAATGCCAAGCTCAAAAATTAAACAAGTTGCAATAAACAAGAAAGTCCCAGCCTTCACTTGCCAAGCCACCCCTGAACAAAAAATTAAACCATCCGACTTAAAAGACCAAAAACTCGTCATATATTTTTACCCTAAAGACAACACCCCAGGATGCACAACCGAAGGGCAAGACTTCCAGAACGCATATAATAAATTCAAACGCGCTAACACAATTATATTTGGAGTGTCTCGTGACACCCTAAGCTCTCATATAAAATTCAAAGAAAAGTTTAATTTTAAATTTGAATTAATCTCAGACCCAGAAGAGAAGCTCTGCGAATTATTTAATGTAATGAAAATAAAAAACATGTACGGGAAAAAAGTTCGCGG
>JBGCDX010000111.1:0-19523 GCA_045105815.1 Gammaproteobacteria bacterium | reverse complement strand
CGTAGCTCTGAAATATCACATTTCATTAAATAATTTGCAGGAAGATCTCTTGAAACAAAAAAGGAATGCGTGGTTAAATCAATTTTCTTTTCTATAGTAAACCCGCATGACTCATACAAGTTAATCGCCTCTAAGTTATTCTCATACACGTGTAAGCTTAAACAGTAGATATCATTTTGCAATGCTCTTTTAGAAGCATAGTCTATTAACAATCTAGCCAAACCTTGTCTTCGAAATATAGCCTTTACACCTAATGTGTTGATATACCAACTATTATCAATTTGATTTTCTGAAAAATATTTCATCCATTGCACCCGATCCTCGCTGAGAATATTTTGCATTTCTGCAGTCAACTGATTAGATGCGGAATGATAAGAAAACACGAGTCCGACCACATCATTCTCATGTTTCGCTAGATCTACATTTTTATATGAATAGCTAGGGTCTTCTGCCAACACCAATGCCAAGTGTCGCAGTGCAAATAAATCTGGGACGAGAGAATCTAACAGATACTCGATATGACCGTGCCCTACTGAGTTTATCCACTCAGCAATTTGATCGCAGTCTTGTAATTGACCTGTAGTGAAATTAACCGTCATAACACGAACATTTTTTCAATGAATTCAAGTTTTGACTATCTAGAGAGATTTTGCAATTCAAAGAGGTTCTATGAATCGCATACGTAGTGTCACAAAAACAACAATGCCCACATTAAGTAGGCATTGTTTTAATCGATAACTCAACTTGCTATATACGTTACATAAGTAGCGAGTAATAATTATTTTAACGCTTAGAGTACTGCTCTTTCTTACGAGCTTTACGTAAGCCAACTTTCTTACGTTCAACTTCACGAGCATCACGTGTTAAAAAGCCACTTTTGCGTAGTGGTGAGCGAAGCTCTTCGTTGTATTTCAATAATGCGCGTGCAATACCAAGTCGAATCGCGCCTGCTTGACCATTGGGTCCACCACCTTTAACCATTATATTCAGATCAAACGTATCTGATGTTTCGGTAACTTCAAATGGCTGACGAATAATCATGCGCGATGTCTTACGCCCAAAATACACATCATCTGTACGCATATTTATTGTAATTGTGCCTGAACCGGGCTTCATATATACACGAGCAGTTGAGCTCTTTCTTCGTCCGGTACCGTAAAATTCTTCTAATGCCATCGTCTTCTAACCTATATATCTAATACTTGTGGCTGTTGTGCAGCGTGATTGTGTTCAGGACCGGCATATACTTTTAGTTTTCTAAACATTGCTCGGCCTAATGGATTTTTTGGCAACATGCCTTTAACCGCTGTTTCAAGCACTCGCGTTGGATGTTTGTCCATCATTTCACCCAATGGAACTGACTTTAAGTTACCTACATAACCGGTGTGCTTATGATACATCTTACCTGCTAGCTTATTACCCGTTACACGTACCTTTTCTGCGTTAATCACAACGATACAGTCGCCTGTATCTACATGAGGTGTATAAATAGGCTTATGCTTTCCTTTTAATCGTCTAGCTATTTCACTTGCCAGGCGTCCAAGGGTTTTATCGGTAGCGTCGACTAAAAACCAGTCTCTTTCTACTTCTGCTGGTTTAGCGCTTACGGTGCTGGTTGTTAACATTATATTTCTTCTACTTGTTCTTTATTAATACAAGGGATTTATATCCCTGGAAAGGCGCGAAATACTATCGAACTACGCTCCCTGATACAAGGAATTCGAGGCTTCTACACTAACTATTTGGCTATACTTCACTATATTTAGGTTAAATCTGATAATCATCTTGACCATATTTAGGACAAAAAAAAGCGCGGAAACTTGCGTTCCGCGCCCAAATCTATGTCTACTAAAAGTAGATGGAGGAGTTCTGAATGTTTATAAACTATCAGAATATTGTTATGTTCTAATATTCTTCTATTATTGTCAACTAATATTGCAGTCAAATGTTGTCATCTATTACATAATTGTTGGCATATGCGCCTAACTGGATATAAATGTAATGATCAGATTTTCAACCTCTCAACAATCTCACCTTGCATCAAATGCTTAGTGATAATTTCATCCAAATCAGCTTCATTAGCATAGCGATACCAGATGCCTTCTGGGTACACAACAGCTACCGGCCCCTCATCGCATCGATCCAAGCAACCTGCCTGATTTACCCTAACGCCACCCTGACCAGATATACCTAACTCTTTAGTCTTTGTTTTGGCATAGGTTCTTAATTCTGCCGCGCCATGATCTTGGCAACAAGCCTTGTCTTCACGTTCATTTACACACATGAACAAGTGATGCTTGTAATAAGTCATCTTTTATACCTTTTTCAATTTACCCTTCTTGATTCACTTAGGGCACACTACCTGGTTATTACATACTCATAATAGTAGCCATAATTCTAGCAAATTTGGATTTTCACCCTATTTCCTAATTGGGCAAAGAGCATTTTTCAAGCATATCTACATTTAGATGCCTAAACCTATGTCTTCAGCTAACACCATTAAACATCAAGAAAAGCAAAATATCATTGCTGCAACAGATGAATGCGTAATGTGTGGCTTATGCTTACCTCACTGCCCAACCTACTCCATCACTAAAAACGAATCTGAGTCTCCGAGAGGACGCATCTCGCTCGTACGTGCTTTATATGAAAACAAGCTAGAAGCAAGTGATTCTATAGCCTCACATCTTGATCATTGCTTAACGTGCATGAACTGTGAACACGCATGCCCGGCAAATGTTGACTATGAAAAAATCATTGATGCAGGCCGAGCGATCACTCGCAATCAAAACAAAAACCTTCAACAACGCCTACTGCTTTTGATATTAAGCAAGTCCAACATAAGAACATTTATAAAACCCTTTATTACTATTTTTAGAATCATAGGACTACATCGCTTATTCCCCAATCTGCGTGCAATCAGTTTACTACCCACAACTAACAATCAGCTCAACATTACTGATTACAAAATAACTGAGCTAGATAATAAACAAGGCAATAAACCAAACATAGTTATAATAAATTCATGTGCAGCTGATCTAATTAATGACCAAACATTTAATTCGGCAAAATTAATTTTATCTAAACTAGGTTGCAATGTTATTCAACAAAAACAGACACATTGCTGTGGTGCATTACATCAACATACAGGTGATCTTAAAACTGCTACTGCATTACGAAATAAATTATTGAAGTCCATTGAGATAAAAGACGTAGACCATATTGCGAGCTTAGCAAGTGGATGTGGAGCACAAATGGTGCGCTATCCATTACTAGAGGGCACCCCTATAGCAACACAATTCTCTAACAAACTTATTGATATAAATGAACTAGTCTTACAGCAGCTTGTTAATAATGAGCTTGGATTTAACGCACTTTCTGGAAAAGTTTACCTTCATAAGCCATGCTCGCAGCAGCAATTAATCAATGATCCAAATACAGTTGAACGCTTACTGCAACACATCCCTAATATTGAAATAATACACTTTAAGGACCCACTCACATGCTGTGGTGCGGGAGGCGTCAATACCATCACTGAAACCAAACTTGCCGACCAATTAATCGAAAATAAAATACATGAAATAACAAGCTCACCCGCAAACTACCTGGTGAGTAGCAACATAGGTTGTGCGTTACATTTTCAGGCCCAATTAAAACGTAAAAATATCCATGTAAAGATATGCCACCCCATCACCTTACTCGCACAACAAGTGATATAATTTGATTATGCGAAGCTTCAATACAACTGACCACTTCCTTTCTCATATCGACAAAGGTCTACGCACATTATTAGCAAAGCCAAATGCTAAAAATTCAAACTCGCCTGCAGACAAAGTAAAAAACAAAGCCGAGTTAAGTGAGCAAGACAAAAAAATATCTGCACGATTAATGCGCGTGAACCACGCAGGCGAAATAGCGGCACAAGGTCTGTATCACGGGCATATGTTGATGGCTAAAGACGAAATTATTAAGCAAAAATTCAATCAGTCCGCACAAGAAGAAGAAGCTCATTTAAGCTGGTGTGAAAAACGTCTTAACGAACTTCAAGATCGACCTAGTGTATTTGCGCCCGCCTGGTATCTAGGTTCTTATGCAATGGGTGCAGCGGTTGGTGTGTTTGGAGACAAATGGTCGCTAGGCTTTGTTTCTGAAACCGAAAAACAAGTGGTTAAACACTTAGATAAACATTTATCTCGTCTTCCGGTAGATGATACAAAAAGCCGTGAAGTATTATTACAAATGCGTGAAGATGAAGCCATGCATGACAAAAAAGCACAAGCCGCTGGGGCTTACGAACTGCCGCAACCGGCTAAAACATTAATGACTGCAGTATCTAAAGTAATGACAAAAACCTCTTATTGGGTTTAGTCGAGAGAATTAATACCGTAAAAAATTTCACTCATTTCTTTTTTTAAGCTCTCCTCGATCCTTTCTTGTTCAGCATTATCCAAAGCATCCATTCCCTTGCCAAACAAATAACTGTCCAGTTTAAAATCGTTCAGTAACATCTTGGTATGAAAAATATTTTCTTGATCCACATTCATATCAATCATCTGATATTGTTTTTTTGTTTTTTCAGATAAAAAATCTTGGATTGAAGTTATCTCATGATCGATATAATGCTTCAAACCTTCAACATCTCTAGTAAATCCACGCACTCTATAATCTAAGATCACTATATCTTCATTAAAGCTATCAATTAGGTAACTCAATGCTTTTAATGGTGAAACTCTTCCGCACGTTGACACATCAATATCTACACGAAACGTGCTTATACCATTATCAGGATGATACTCAGGATAGGTATGAGCCGTTACATGGCTTTTGTCTAAATGCCCAACAACCGACTGTTTAATATCATTGGAGACTTGTTCGAAAGGTGTATCTTCTTTAGAGAAAATCGCTTCTGCTAAAACAGGCTCTTCCGATATTAAGCAGGTGACACTGGCACCTCTTGGCTCATAATCATAAACCGACATGTTAAGAACACTCGCACCAATTTGCTTCGTAACTTCTGTTAACACAGTCTCTAAACGAGCAGCATTATACTCTTCGTCCACATATTCTAAGTACTCTTGCTGATGTTCTGGAGTACGTGCATAGCAGATATCATAAAAATTAAAACTTAATGTTTTGGTTAGATTATTAAATCCATGCAATTGGATTTTTTTCTCACTCAATTCCATTTAGATTACCCCAGAGCACATTCGAATTAACACTAGACCTCAACTCCCAGCAATTTCGTAATCAAAGGTTATGGATACATTGGGCCGCATCATTTTGGCAACTGAGCAATACTTATCTACCGATAACTCTACCGCCCGTTTTACGTGCTTTTCGTTTAATTCTTGACCAGCAATAATGAAATGCATGTGAATTTTTGTAAACACTGCCGGCACTTCATCAGCCCGCTCTGCATCAATTTCTATCTGGCAATCTTCAACTTTCTGTCTGGATTTTTCGAGAATTTCTATCACATCAAATGCACTGCAACCCCCTAAACCCACTAAAACCATCTCCATAGGACGGGCGGCGATATTTTGACCACCATGCTCAGGAGGACCATCCATCATTAATGTATGGCCACTTCCGGTTTCAGCCTGAAAGGCGCGTTGCTCTAACCACTTGATTCGTACTCGCATTACTACCGTTTAATCCTTTTTACTATCGACATCAGTAAGTTATCTGTCATAGACTACTTAAAATAACAATTTCTGAACTTGAACTTGAACAATCCAAATCCAGCAGTACTTATACAGGAACCCGTTGTGGACCGATTTCTAGAACAATGCCATACAAAGCGTTATGCATCTGGTAATCGTATTATCCATGCAGGCGACCCTTCTAATACTTTGTATTACATTACACATGGCTCTGTAAAGATCATGCTTGAAGATGATACGGGCCATGAAATGGTTTTGGCATATCTCAACAAAGGTGATTTTTTTGGTGAGATGGGATTGTTTGCAGAGAACGAACGCAGTGCACTGGTAATTGCTAAAGAGCAATGCGACGTAGCTGAGATTCAATATTCGAAATTTCGAGAGTTGGTTCAAACCGACCCAGACATTCTAATGCATATGGCTGGTCAGCTTGCTAAGCGTTTGCGCGACACCAGCCAAAAAGTAATTGATCTTGCATATTTAGATGTAACTGGTCGTGTAGCACATACTTTGCTCGATTTAGCCAAACAACCAGATGCAATGACGCATCCTGAAGGTATGCAAATTCGCATTACACGCCAAGAGATAGCCAAGATTGTTGGTTGCTCACGTGAGATGGCTGGCCGAGTGCTAAAAGAGTTACAACAACAAGGTCTAATCTCTGCCCATGGCAAGACTATAGTCGTTTACGGTACGCGTTAGACTCATATACAGCAGTTATAACTAAATCATCTCTGATTGGCTTATAACCACACCTAAAACACCCCAGCTTTCCCATTATTACCATTCTGAAATAGCCAGAATGGTAATAATGATAATGCCTGTGTTGTCTCAGTAATTCATAGATTAAACCACGTCAATTGAATTAGATAATGTTATAGTATAACATTATCTTTATGTGGCAAAGACACCAACACAGTCAGTGCATCAAAGAAGCACTCAGCAAAGCGGAACAGATCTGTATAGATCATCAATGTCGCCTCACACCTATCCGCAAGAAAGTTTTAGAGTTAATTTGGAAAAGCCACAAGCCCATCAAAGCATATGACTTGCTAGCACAGCTAAGCTCAGAAGATTTTGTTGAAAAACCTCCCACTGTATATCGAGCGCTTGAATTTTTAATCGAAAATAACTTGATACACCGCATTGAAAGTCAAAATGCATATATTGGATGCAACAACGATCATGACAACTTAGATAGCAAATTCCTAATTTGTGACCAATGCAATGAAGTAGAAGAACTAAGCGAACCAAAAATAAATAAAACGCTTAGTGAAATTAGCAAAAAACAGGGCTTCACCCCCAACCTGGTAAACGTAGAAATACATGGCACTTGTTCCCAGTGCGCCCAAAATTAAATAAGAAAATATAAAAAGAATAAAAACTAACATGCAACACGAAACCTTTGACCGCTTTGCGATCGCTTTATCTAGCCTTTGTGCAATTCATTGCATCGCATTGCCCATTGCGGCAAGTTTTACCCCACTATTAATGTCTACCATCGATCATGGCAATGCTGCACATGAATTTTGGTTTCACCAATTCATCCTCATCTTTATTATACCCGTTAGTATTTTTGCTTTAGCCATGGGTTTTCGTTGCCACAGAAAAAACCTACCCATATTACTAGGTGGTATAGGCCTAACTATTTTAGTAACCGTAGCGTTATTTGCAGAACAGCTCATCACACAGCAAATAATTTCTCATACAGGGGAAACTGTTTTAACCGTTATCGGTGGGGTCATACATGCAGCGGGGCATGTCGCGAATGCACTTGCAACGAGAGCCTCACATACAACCACTTGCTCAGCTGTACATTAATTCTCTACTGCAGTAAATCTTCTTCAATCGGATGATACACGCTCGCTGATTCAATTAATGTTTTTGCAGTTAAGCCAGGCACACCATATACTTTTGCAATTACACCGTAGTCAGCTTTAATTTTCTCAAGCAAAAGATCAAAATCACCATCACCAGATAACAACACCACTACATCTACATCTTTAGCTTGCTCCATTACATCAATCGTAATGCCTACATCCCAATCTCCTTTCGCGGAACCATCACTTCGTTGAATATATGGCTTAAGCTTTACCTTAAATCCAATATGTTCCAATGCTTTTTGAAACTTATGTTGCTTATCATCGCCCTTTTGAGTGGCATATGCATTCGCAATAACAATCTTGCCTTCAGCACTCAATAGTCTCCAAAGCTCTCGATAATTGAATTGACGTTGATAAACATCACGTGTGGTGTAATAAATATTCTGCACATCTGCATAAATAGCGATGGTTTTCATATTGTTATCTTCATTATTTTAATAAGTAAGGCTAATTGCCATCACTATAGTAACCCTATAGAGTGTACATACTATTTATCTAATTTCGGACCGCCTGCTTGGCGGCGTATCTCCTGAATTTTTATCATTAAAAAATTCATCCCTTACGCTACTTCTCAGACTAACTCACAAAAGGGTATCTATACACGGCATATAACGTGCCGCCACTTAATTTATTTCAGGGCTTAATGCGCTCTGATGAAGGAGCATTACACATGGAAGAACTACAACACGTACTTTATAACCCCACTTACTTCATTATTGGCATCGTTATCGTTTACATTCTGTGGAGTAATTTCTCTCGTAAAAACAAGTAAGCATATAAACGTCAAGAAACAAGTTGCATCAAACAGGATGCAACTTGTTTCACACTATAACTGCCAATTGTTACTTTTGCGCATTAGTGAGCACATGAAGGCCAAATATAGGTCGCTCCTTAGCTGATGCTTTCAATCTAAAGTCATTTGCTCCATGTCCGCTTTCGTCCAATAGCGGACAATATTACTTAACGCTTATTCTTGATGTATTTATCAAAATCCTTGAGACAATTGACTTTAATTGCTGGGAACTTTTATACAGATATACGCCATCAACAAAATACCAGCAGAAACAAACAATAATACCCCAGCATTTTTGAACAAATATAACACTGAAACTAAGCCGAAAATTGTTCCAGCTATTTTGTACACTTTGGGAACTCTGTTCTTCTTAACCCACTGGAAACCACAGATGAAATAAAATACCCAAGCGCCTAAGAAAATAAAAACAGCATACAAGCGATTGAAATCTACATCTACATCACCAGATAACGTTTTAAAGAATATTGTTAGTGTTCCAAGAATCCCAAATAATGAGAAGAATGTAGCTAATAAGAATATTGATAGTCTTAATTTCAAATTACACCAAACTACTTAATATATGACAATAACGTCCGCTTTCGGCCAATAGCGGTCATTCGAGCCACTTGTACATAACTAGCGCATCAACCAATCCTATTTTTGGATGGTTAAATGCTTTTGGCAATTTACCAACTGTTTCAAATCCTAGTTTATTCCAAAGTCTTACAGCGCCTTCATTTGTAGAAGCTACAAAATTAAATTGCATAGCCTTGTAACCTAGCGCTATTGCAATTTGTTGTGAATGCTCACACATTATAGTTGCCAGACCTTTCCTTCTGGCAGCGGAAGACACCATATAGCCGCAATTACAGACATGTTCGCCAGGGCCATTCTGATTTGTTTTAATATAATAAGTACCAAGTATTTTGTTATCTTCCTCGATAACAAAAGTTTTCTGTGGAGCTTGAATCCAAATCTTTAAAGCATCTTCTTTTGATGTATCTGATGGATATGCATACGTGTCACCGACTGATACGACTTCATGGAAAATAGGCCATATCTCATCAAAGTCTTCTTCTGTTGCTTCTCTAATTTTCATTTATGCTAGATTCTATATGTCCGCTTTGAGTTGGAAGCAGACATAAAGAAAAGACGCAATATGATTGCATCATCCCTGATGCACATCTTATAAGTACAACTTAGTCATTGCACTTTGCATTAAAAAAAATTTACTTTAAATGAAGTACTACTAAGTTAGATCTTCAATTTTTGCTTTTGGAGCATTAGTTTTAACACTCTTAATTCCATTCGTACATGAAGATGTTGAGTTATACATTTCTGATGTGCCGATCACTTGGTGGTTTCCTGCACGCAAGTTGAACATATGTTTACCATTCTTAGATTGTTTAGTGACGAAACACTTTAGATCTTTAGCATTCTTTTTAACTGACTCGATACCATTTTTAGCACCTGATTTTGCCTTATACCCCTCACTAGCGAGAATAATTTCTCCATTTCCAGACTTTAATCTAAAACGAAATTCACCTTTTTTATCTTTATATATTTCAAATTTACCAGCCATGATTTACTCCTAAAGTTGATTAAAAAAATATGCAAAAAATTAGTTACATTTAAAATGCAAGCCCACTGCCAGCTTTTAATCAATTAAAATAATTGATATATAACACAATATTTTAGTCCGCACTGTCATGATTATGCGGCATCTTAAATGCCCCATACCTTAATACAAGCGTTGCAAGCGTTAATAACAAAATAGCTGCAGCCAGGTAAATGATATCCAAAGCATTCATATCTTTCATACCTAATATAATATACCGCGTGATAGCAACCATTGAAATATAGATAGGGTAACGTACAGGAAGCTTGCCGCTGGTGAAATATAAAGACACCATGGTCAAGATTTCTAAATAGATAAACAACAACAAGATATCATGTAGCTCAACTCTTGCTTGCACATAGATCACATGTAACTCTTGGCCGATAGCAATTACGGTCGCAATAGTAATCAGCACAAGTCCCGTACGCTCTATAAATAATATAAAACGCATAATTGGATGGGAATTACTTAATATTGGTTTAGACATAAGTCACTCCAACTTTTTCTTATTTTAAAAAAATAATTCTTTTAATTTAGCACCAGGATTTTCAGCAACCATAAATGCCTCTCCGACCAAAAAAGAGTTCACACCTTTACTCATCATAAGCGCAATATCATCTTTTGTATGAATACCGCTTTCAGTAACCACATGACAAGTATCCGGCACCTTTGCTAACAAATCAAAAGTAGTAGCCAATGATAATTCAAAAGTATGTAAATCACGGTTATTAATGCCGATCATCGTTGGCTCAAGTTTTAATGCACGGTCCATTTCTTCTGCATTGTGCACTTCTACCAATACGTCTAACCGCAACTCTTTACCAAGCCCATACAACTCAGTCATTTTTTCATCGTCTAGCGCGGCTGCAATAAGCAACAAGCAGTCAGCATCAACTGCACGGGTTTCATAGACTTGATACGTATCAATAATAAAATCTTTACGCAAAATCGGCAGAAAACAGGTTTTTCGTGCTAATTCCAAAATAGCACAGGAGCCTTTAAAAAATTCAGTGTCCGTTAATATAGATACACAACTTGCACCATTCATTTGGTAACCAGTTGCAATTTCCATAGGGTTGAAGTTTTCCCGAAGAATTCCTTTACTGGGAGATGCACGTTTAATTTCTGCTATCACACCTGGTCGTTTAGCAGCTTGGGCGCCACGCAATGCGCGCTCAAAGCCACGCGGACTTGAAGCATCCTTCGCCATTTCCTGTATTTTTTCTAGTGGCATATGCAACTTACGCTCCACCAGTTCATTTTTTTTATGATTAATTATTTTTGTAAGTATCTCTGGCGTACTATTTTGCATGTTTTCATTTCTTTTATTTAAAACTATTTGTAAATTCTATGTACTGCTGAAACTTTTCCTTAGCTGCTCCTGAAGCAATTGCATCTGCCGCCATAACAACACCATCACCTAACGTTGCAGCTTTATCACTGGCATACAATGCTGCGCCCGCATTCAATTTCACGATATCTAATGCTGCACCCGCATTATTCTCGAACACCTCATTCACAATCTGCAAACTTTGTGCAGAATCTTTTGCCACAATATCGGCAAGATTCCCTTCATTCACACCAAATTGTTGTGGCGAAATACTATACCTAGTGACCACTCCATCTTTTAATTCTGCAATTTGAGTATTTCCCACTATGCTTATTTCATCCAAGCCATCATCTGCATGCACTACTAAAACATGCTTGCTTCCTAAGGATTTTAATACATTCGCCAACGGCTCTACCCATTGCTCGCTAAATACTCCTAACACTTGATGAGGTGCATTAGCCGGGTTTGTAAGCGGCCCTAATAGATTAAACATGGTGCGCACACCTAATTCTTTGCGTGGCCCAATTGCATGTTTCATTGCACTATGGTGCGCCGGTGCAAATAAAAATCCTATGCCTATTTCATCAATGCACTTCGCTACTTGGTCGGGCGTTATCTGTAAATTAACACCCGCCGCTTCTAATAAGTCAGCACTACCACTTTTACTGGAAACCGAACGATTGCCATGCTTTGCAACTCGAGCCCCTGCCGCTGCAACCACAAAAGCCACAGTGGTTGAAACATTAAAGGTTCCCTTCGAATCCCCACCTGTCCCGCAGGTGTCTACTAAGTTATCAGTTGCTACCAGTACCTTTGCAGAAAGTTCACGCATAACGGAAGCAGCAGCAGTGAGCTCTTCCACGACCTCCCCTTTCATTCGCAAAGCGACAAGAAAACCCGCAACTTGAGCGGGCGTTGCTTCACCCGACATGACTGCTCGCATTACGTTAGTCATCTGTTCTGTATTAAGGTGATTACCTTCAATCACCGCATTAATAGCTTGTTGAATATCCATAATAGAAAGCTAGTTAAGTAGCATTAATTTTGACGAATGAAGTTGGTTAATAGGTGGTGGCCAAAATCTGTAAGTATTGATTCAGGGTGAAACTGTACACCTTCAACCGCTAATTCTTTATGACGCACACCCATAATCTCATCAATTTCACCTGCATCATTCTCAGTCCAAGCTGTTATTTCTAAACATTTTGGAATAGATTGCTTCTCTATCACTAGAGAATGATAGCGCGTAGCGGTAAACGGATTATCACACTTTTCAAAAACATATTTATTATGATGATGCACCTCAGACGTTTTACCGTGCATCACTTGTTGAGCTTTTATAATCTTGCCTCCGTATGCTTGACCAATACTTTGATGACCCAAGCAAACGCCTAGAATAGGAATTTCTCCACCTAACGCTGAAATAGTTTCTAGTGATACACCCGCCTCATTTGGTGTGCAAGGCCCTGGAGAAAGCACTATATGATCTGGCTGCAGTGCCTTAATTTCATTTATCCCTATCTGGTCATTTCGAACAACTTTCACATCCTCACCAATCTCACCCAGATATTGCACTAGGTTGTAGGTAAACGAATCATAGTTGTCGATCATCAAAATCATATTTATTCTTTTTTTATCTTATTTGTTAACACATCCATATCAAATGTATCACGCAGTTGGTCTTGTAAATGACTTAGCTTTACTTCAACTTCTTTCAACTCATGAATAATCGCGTCACGACCTATGGGTTGTCTTAGCTCTTTAAGCTTTTCTGCCTTAGCTTCATCTAGATTATTAATCACGATCGCTATAAATAAATTAATCATGACAAATGTACCAAACACAACAAAACTTACAAAATATATCCATGCTGCTGGAGTAAGCTCCATGCCCTTATACATGACGTCAGTCCAATCTTCTAGTGTGACAATTCTAAACAAGGTCAGTAACGAGATACCTACATTACGCCAGTGTTCCGGGTCATGCTCATGAAACAAATGAAAGCCCATAATGGCATAAATATAGAACACCACACCCATCAACAGCATAACGTTTGCCATTCCTGGTATAGATCGCAGCAAGGTGCTCACTATTAAACGTAACTCAGGTAGTGCTGAAATTAACCGCAACACACGCAACAACCTAGCCAGGCGAGCAATCATTGCAAATTGACCGGTTGCCGGCACCAGTGACAGCACAATGATTGAGAAATCGAATAGATTCCAACCATTTTTAAAATATTTACTAACGTGAGGCGCTACAGCAGTGAGTTTGATTACGGCTTCAAGCATAAATATGCCTAAAACAAAGTGATTTATGAAAGCAAAGATGGTGCCAAATTTAGCACTTAACTCAGGGGAAGTTTCTAAACCCAATATTGCTGCATTAACAATGATCAAAGCAATAATAATTCGGTCGAACCATTTATTCTCTACAAGCCGTACACAAAACTCTTTCATCTATTTACTCTAAAATTTCTAATCACACATACATCAGATGATAGACGATGCAGATTTAGCCGCCTTAGTCATTGCACCTGCTTTATTATTAGTTTCTATCCATTCATTTTCAGGAACTGAGTCATAAACAATTCCTGCACCGGCTTGAATATATAATTTTTCATCTTTAATCACAGCAGTGCGGATTGCAATGGCTGTATCCATATTGCCATCCCATGATATGTAACCCACTGCACCAGAATAAACACCGCGTTTCGTAAGCTCATATTCATTAATGATTTCCATCGCACGTATTTTTGGTGCGCCACTTACTGTACCTGCAGGAAAAGTTGCCCTTAAAACATCTATCGCATCAAGCTTTCCATCCAACTGTCCGATAACATTTGAAACAATATGCATAACATGAGAATAACGCTCAATAATCATTTTATCAGTGAGCTCTACCGTTCCTGTTTTGGCTACTCGACCTACATCATTACGCCCAAGATCAATTAACATAAGATGCTCCGCAAGCTCCTTTGGGTCTTGCAGCAGTTCTTTCTCTAATTCGAGATCATGTTGTGCATCTGTCCCTCTTGGCCGGGTGCCTGCAATAGGCCTAACAGTTACTTCATTATCTTCTAGGCGAACTAAAATTTCGGGAGATGAACCAACAATATAAAAATCATCCATATTCATGTAGTACATATATGGCGAAGGATTCAAACAGCGCAAACTTCGATATAAATTAATCGGTGGCGCTGTAAACTCAGTGCTTTGTCTCTGTGACAGCACTACTTGCATTACATCCCCTTCACGAATGTATTCACGTGCTTCATCTACGGCTTGCTTAAACTTGTCTTCAGGAAACTCAGAAACAAAATTGACGGGTACCTGTGGACCTTTTGATCTAACAGCTGGTACGGGTTGTTGCAGCATCACTGCAAGCTCATCCAATCGCGCCTCACCCGTTACTAATGCCTGCTCTTGCTTGGGATCGACATGAACAATGATAAATATTTTACCGCTTAAGCTATCAAACACCACCAACTCTTTAGACACCATGAGAAAAATATCAGGTGTTTTCAATACATCTGGCTTGGCTTCAGCTTTAAGTCGTGGTTCGATATATTGAATCGTTTCATAACCAAAATAACCTACCAAACCACCTGTGAAGCGTGGCAATTCTGGAATATCAGGAACATTGAATTGTTGCTGAAAGTCTTGCACCCATGTTAGCGGGTCTTCAATCTCTTCTTCATGAACTTCATTATTCACTTCATGCACAACTTTATTGCCGTACACTTTTACGCGCTCAACACAAGATAACCCTATGAAAGAATAACGCCCCCATCTTTCACCACCCTGCACGGATTCAAATAAATAGGTGTACGGCTGATGCGCCAGCTTTAAATAAGCACTAAGAGGGGTGTCAAGATCTGCTAACACTTCCCGCACCAATGGAATGCAGCTATAGCCTTGGCTTGTTAGTGAATCAAATTGTGTGGAATCCATGTCATCTCCAGAATAATAAAAAGAAAAGCGAGCAAAACGTTAGTGTTGATCTAGCAACGCCAACTAAAATACATAGCTATTCCATTCTGCAAAAAGACAAACATTGAAAATAATTCCTTACGCGGTTGAAAGAAGGTATTGCGGGATCTCCGCAATAGAGTCGATTATATAGTCTGCACCTAAAGCATCAACACCTTTACCCTGATGATACCCATAACTGACACAAAATGACTTCATATTCGCCGATCGAGCAGCTTTTATATCACTAGCGGAATCCCCTACCATTACAGCTTGCAGCGGACTAAGGCTGGCTTGCTTGAGAATGGTTTGTAGGACAAGAGGATCGGGCTTCCTTACTGCTAAATCATCACCACATATCAAATAATCAAAAAACGAATCAATCTCAAATGCCTTTAGAAGCGGAGGTGTAAACCTTCTAGGTTTATTCGTTACACACGCCAAGATATAGGAGTGCTCGCGTAACGTCATCAATCCCTCTAACGCACCAGGGTATATCGCACTTTCTACATTGATATGGTCATCGTAAATATCAAAAAATAATTTATGAGCCTGCTTAAATAAATCTGCAGGTGGCTCGCCATCCAGTTGGCCAGTCAAAGCGCGTTTAATGAGACGGCCTGCACCATTTCCAATCCAGTCTCGTACTTGCGCTAAACTTCGTGTAGGAAAATTTAGTTCCAGCAACATTTTGTTCATGCTAATCGCAATATCCGGCGCGCTGTCTACCAAGGTGCCATCTAAATCAAACATTACGCAACGCGTTTGCGTCAATCCATCGGCTACTGTATCGATACTCAAGCTAATTTATTCTAAATGTTAAACTGGCTGTACGTAGTACTGATGAGACAAATATCAGAATGCTACTTCTACTTACTAGCAAGTTGCTCGCGCATGTTAGCAATTGTGCCTTGATAATCATTAGTATTAAAAATAGCTGAACCTGCAACAAAAGTATCCGCACCCGCGGCTTTTATTTCAGCAATATTATCAACCTTAACACCACCATCAATTTCTAATCGAATTGATAAACCAGACTGATCAATTATTTTTCTCGCTTGTTTCAATTTTTTTAGCGCAGCTGGAATAAATTTTTGGCCGCCAAAACCAGGATTCACTGACATCAGTAGCACCATATCCACTTTATCGAGCACATATTCCAACTGGTCCAATGGTGTTGCAGGATTAAACACAAGACCTGATTTACAACCTTGGTCTTTAATTAACTGTAAGCTGCGATCAACATGCTTGGAGGCTTCAGGGTGAAAGGTGATATAACTTGCGCCTGCTGCTGCAAAATCAGTGATCATTTGATCTACAGGCGTGACCATTAAATGCACATCGATAGGCGCTTGCACTCCATAATCACGCAAAGCCTTACATATAACAGGACCAAACGTAAGGTTAGGCACATAATGATTATCCATCACATCAAAATGGATAATATCAGCGCCCGCATCAAGCACGGCATTCACCTCTTCACCGAGACGTGCAAAGTCGGCAGATAATATAGATGGTGCTATCCAGTCCATTGTCGAATTTGTTGACATGTTTTCACTATATTTGACTAAAATGAGGCTCGCACTTTAGCTTATCAGCATGTAATTTGCAGCAAAGTTACAGTAAACTTTGTATGTAGGCAGGCATTCACTGTCTACGCTGGAAAATAACTTAATTATAAAGCCCAAGGAGAGATCACAATAATGGACTTACAGCCGTATTACTTCCCTGCCGCTATTGCGGGCCATTTACTTGCTTCCGTGATCTGGGTAGGAGGAATGTTCTTTGCCTACATTTCACTTAGACCTGCAGCCGCTAAAGCATTAGAAATGCCGCAACGACTAAAGTTGTGGAAAAGAACCTTGTCTAGCTTTTTCTTCTGGGTATGGGTTTGCGTAATAACACTCCCAGCAACTGGCTACTGGATGATCATCAGTCATTATGGTGGCATGGCAAGAGTAGGATGGCACGTTCACCTTATGCAGGTAATAGGCATCATTATGATATTAATTTTCTTACACGTATTTTTCTCACCTTTTAGACGTATGTGTAAAGCTGTGAAACAAGAAAACTTTCAGCTTGCAAGCGAGAACCTTGCGCAAATTCGCAAATTTATAGGAATTAATTTATTGCTAGGTGTAATTTTGGTAATTATTGCAGGTGGCTTGCGCTATATTGCAATCTAAAAACTATTCAAACCACCTACAATTAATTTGTTTATTTAACCATTACTCTTTACAACCAAGTGAAGAGTAATATGCAGCTAAATTAGCCATATCTTCATCACTTAAGTTCGCCACCATTGGCGCCATTTGAGCGTTCACTCGAGTACCGTCTTTAAAAGCCTTAAGCTGTGCAATCAAATATTGCTCTTTCTGGCCAGCTAAATTTGGCCAAACAGGTGTTGGACTTATGCCTTCCCCACCATGACATGCTGCACAAGTAACAGATTTAGCTTTCCCTGCCTCTGCATCTCCAGCATGACTAACTACTGTAAAAAGAGATAAACATATAATGCTTACAATGCTTGCTAACTTTTTCATTATTTTGCTCCACTTTATAATACTAATGTCGTGTAATTAGATTGCCCATGAACTTGAATAGTTCACGAACATACCGATATTGACATTATTTTACGCGCCTTACCCACTACCTCTATATAGTATCGGGAGTATTAACGCGAAGATTTCGGGTTACGTACATCAGCACTATCAACACAGATAATAACAGCATCGTACCCATTAATAATGCATAGTCTTCTAGCTGAAGGAGTGAATATAACACTGCGTATAGTGCAGATAATAATACGAAGATTACACCTGCCCTTGCCCAATTTTTAAGTGCAGTGCCTGTATAAATACTTATTAACCCAATATTAATTATCGCGGCCACTACATATGCAGTTAAGAAAGCGGTATGTTCTGCAATTGACAGCAATACCAAATAAAACAACGTTAATGCAACACCAATCAACCCATACTGCACATAGTGCAAACGAGTTTTAGTGGTAAGTTCAAATATTAAGAATGTTAAAAATGTTAAACCTACAAATAATATTCCATACTTCACCGCACGAGTAACCTTAGAATATAAAAATACTGGTTCAAACAAATCCACACCGGCAGTAAATTCACCTAGATGGTAATTCTCGTTACCATAAACCCATGCTTGCGGATAGTTACGCGCTAAATGTGGAATCATCCAAGATGAAGTAAACCCATCTGCGGTTATTTCATAATTGGTTGGCAAAGTCATACCTTGAAAACTTGGATGCGGCCAACTCGATGTCATATCAACTGTAGTATTTTCACCAAATGGCGCAAACCGAAATCCTTGGCTACCATTAATAGAAATTTTAGTATTAAACTGATGTAGTTCAGTTTCTGCATTCAACCCTATTAAGCTAGCATGAAAACCATGACTGACTAACTCAGTAACTTTTGTACCAGGCGAATAACCTACCTCGCTTCCATTCCAATTCAGAGTGGAAACTTCGTTTATTGCACGTGTATCAGATAACCCCAACACTAAATAAGCTTTATCCCAATCAATGCGATGAATATGATCAGACATACTTTGAATATCTACTTTTTCAAAACTCCCAGTTAATGTGAGATCAGCTTCATAAACTAAAGACTTATATATTCCACGCTTTCGATGTTGCTCCGCTAAATCCACATCAATATTTAACTCTTTTGGCAAATGTATTGCGTACTTAGTTAAATATTTAGTTTTAGTTTTTATTCTCTCGTTTCCAGTCTCGTCTTTTATAGTCTCTTTACTAACGTGCTTTTCAACAAAGGGCACTACTAAAACAGGGCCTTGTAACAGTTGTTGGCCACCCCAAGTATTGGCTATATCATGCAGTACATTGCTATATAGCCCATTACGCTCATCAACAACGCCTTGCATCATCACTAATGGAATTAACATCACGATAGCAATAACACCTACAATTATTCCTCTAATCATCAATGTATCATTGATATTTTTTACTCTCTTACTCACGGAATTTTCTGAGCTTAAATTATCTAAATTGGTCATAGCATGTGTATTCGATTGTTTAATTTTTCGGACCAACAAATAAATCAAGAAACCAATGCCCACGAAAACCGCAACCATAATGAGAAGAGCCAGTAATCCGTAAATCATCTTAATTCCTATTTATTTTATTGGTAATCACTTACAGCCTAACGGCAAAAAATGGCAAAAATATGTGTACTTTATGAATAATTGTGAATGGCCATTTCTCTCATTAATACCCC
>JBGCDX010000110.1:0-3667 GCA_045105815.1 Gammaproteobacteria bacterium | reverse complement strand
CCAGTTTTGGAATTAGTTCCTGCCAACTTTTCTACAAGCATTGCAGTGATAGGATTTAACTCTGTAAATGTTACTTTATCTTGCAGATCTCTGTGCACCATTAAAAAGTGTGCTTCTTCACTTGGCGCTTCGGGTTGAAAGTTAGGCTTTATTTTATGTACTGGGAAATAATATCCATGCATCTGAGCCAGCGGTGATAAAACGGGTATACCTGTTAATAAATTGCCGTGCTTGTCGATATTAGTGAAGTCTGGCTCAATATCTGAAAACGTTAAATTAATCTCAAGCCATTCATAGTGAGCTAATTCTTTAATGAATATAGGGTCTTCCGTTTGAAGTTCACGTTCATTTTGCAGGTAAGTTAGAAATTCTAATGAAATATCTTTGAAGTAAGGAGATACGGATTGATGGTTGGCGAAAAAATCTCGTACCATCTTATGCCAATTTTCGTCATTATAAAGTTTTCGTAAAACTGGGAATGCACTGTCTATAAAGTTTTTTACATTTCTATAGAAAAGCCCGCGATAAATTTCCATACGACGATCTTCGATGTCGTTAGGTGGAGCTGCGTGTTCTGGGTCTCTTAGGTGGGCAGTAAAATCATACTGTACTTTTTTGAACGATAAGTTTTCGCTAGTCATAATGTAATGCTCGAATACCTGCTAACTAGCTTGTGCAATGGTTGGTTGGTTGCTGTCCCATTTATTTTGAAGATTGCGAATGGTGTGAATTTCTTGCATAAGCTCATCCATGGGCGGGAAATTAAAATCCCTTTCTAATAATGTAGGCATGTTGCCAAATAATTCGTAAGCCTTATCAAGAATATCCCATACAGGATCAATAACATCTGCGCCATGCGTGTCGACAATGAGGTCTTTTGCTTCGTTATAGTGTCCTGCAACATGGCAATACGCTACACGTTCGCATGGTAGTGCTTGTAAGAACTTTAATGGGTCATAGTGATGATTGACTGAGTTAACATAAATATTATTTACATCAAGCAGTAAGTCACAATCTGCCTCTTCTAAGATATCTTTAATGAAATTGATTTCATCCATTTCTTTTCCGGGTGCTGCATAGTACGAAACATTTTCTATTGCAATTTTCCTTTCTAAGATATCTTGAACACGCTTAATTCTGTCGGCTACGTAGTGGACGGCTTCATCGGTAAAAGGAATCGGCATTAAATCGTAGAGATGTCCTTGATCAGAGCAATAGCTTAGGTGTTCGCTATAACAGCGGATGTTATGTTCGTCTAAAAAGCTTTTTACTTCGCCAACGAATTTTTCATCTAGCGGAGCGGGGCTGCCTATAGACAGTGACAGGCCATGAGTTACAAACGGCACTTTTTCTGTAAGCTTGCGAAAGCGTTTTCCGAGTTTTCCGCCTATGCCTATCCAATTCTCAGGCGCGACTTCCATGAAATCTATGCCTTTCGGAAAACTGTTCTCTAGTGAATCGAGTAAATCACGGCGTAAGCCTAGGCCAGATCCTGATACTGGGTATGATTTTTGTTGATTGTTTTGCATATGTATATTTTACCTTAGCTTAATAGACCTCACTATAGTCACTATACTTACAGCATGAAAATAATGAGGTTAACCTACTGTAAACCCTATAAAGCTTGAATTATAGGGTCTACTTTAGAGTTAATTTTGAAGCTAATGTTCCCTTGTATACACTTTATGGTGACTATTCTTGCCGGAAAATTTTATGCAGCCAATAGTCGATACTGAAGTATTTTCCAGCACCTATGAAAAATAAAACAAGTAGCATAATGAAGTAGGTGGCCGCGAATTCAATTCCATTGTTCAGCACAACAAAGCTTCCTTTTTCAGATAACCAGTCATAATTACCATGCTTCTTTAATAATGACTTGGCCGCACTTAGACGATCGCCTACTTCTTTGCTATTTTCTAAGCTTTGTTTTGCAGATTCTAGGCCCAGATAATCCGCTATCGGTTTAGCGGTACTGGTGGCAGGGTCACCAGGCGCAACTGCAAACCAACCATCATCCCAATGCACAGAAAAAATAGCGACCAACATCGTTATCATTAATGGAATGGCAAACCAACGTACGGCAATACCAAATAAAAGTGCGATACCACCAATCAGTTCTGTATACGCAGCTAGATATGCAAGTAATTCTGGCGCAGGTAGCCCTAAGCCCCAATCGGGATTGCCTAGCCAATTTGCAAAATTATCTATACCGGAGAGTTTAGTTAATCCCGCAGCAATAAAAATGGGTGCTAAATATAAACGCAGTGCAACGGGTCCAAGAAAATCTATCGCACGGAGTTTGTCTAAAATATTTTGAAACGAATTTACGGTTGATATGATAGCTGACATTAGTTTTCTCCTAATTTATTTATAAGTATTTTAATTAACTGCAGTTAGATTCTGGATAAAGTTCATTAAGTGGAACTGATTTACCATCGGGTCGCACCATGCGCGCGTGGAATCTGCGTAGTAGGCGAGGTTCGTGCACACCACACGAATGAGCAATTACACCAACTTCATATGTCATATTTTGTGCATAATTTTTCACACGTTCTGCTTTGCTCTCAACATTGAGACCTGTTTGCAGTTTTTTATCATGAGTTGTAATGCCGGTCGGGCAAGTGTTCTTGTTGCATTGTAATGCTTGAATGCAGCCTAGAGAGAACATAAATCCTCGTGCGGAGTTAACAAAATCGGCTCCAACGGCAAAGGCCCAGGCCACTTCGGCGGGCGTAATCAATTTGCCTGAGGTAATAATTTTGATTCGGTCGCGCAAACCATGAGTGGTCAATCGATCAACGACTAGTGGCAGGCTTTCCTCAATAGTTAAACCCATGTAGTCCATTAAACTCATCGGTGCTGCACCAGTACCACCGTCGGCACTGTCCAAAGTAATAAAGTCTGGTGCAGATTCGATGCCGCGTTTATTAATGGCATCACATAATGTATCTAACCAGCCATAGGCGCCAATCACGGCTTTAAATCCAACAGGCTTCCCCGTAACTTCACGAATACGATTTAACACATCCAATAGATCCTCAACCGAATCTATCTCGGGGTGACGGTTAGGGCTGATGGAGTCGGTGCCAACCGGTATGCCTCTGATTTCAGATATTTCTTTTGTAACCTTCTCACCTGGTAAAATGCCACCTTTGCCTGGTTTTGCGCCTTGGCTTAATTTAAGTTCGAACATTTTAACTTGTTCGTGGGCTGCAACTTTGCGTAATTTTTCATCACTCAAGTTACCTGCTTCATCGCGCACGCCATATTTTGCGGTACCAATTTGAAAAACAATGTCTGCACCACCTTCTAGATGATAAGGGGATAAACCTCCTTCTCCTGTATTCATCCAACAGCCCGCCATACGCGCACCATTCGACAAAGCAAGCACAGCAGGTTTAGAAATAGCGCCAAAACTCATGCCCGAAATATTGAAAATTGAATTTGTTGTATAAGGTTTGGTTGCATTGGGACCTATGGTTACATTGCTGGTCGGAGCGGCATCTCTGTCGAGTGTAGGAAATGGGCAATTTACAAATAACACCGTGCCAGTTGGGCGAAGGTCTCGTGTTGAACCAAAAGCAATCGTGTTATCGATATTTTTGGCGGCTCTGTAGACCCAAGATCGTTCTGCACGATTGAAGGGTAATTCTTCCCGATCCATTGC
>JBGCDX010000109.1:0-4144 GCA_045105815.1 Gammaproteobacteria bacterium | reverse complement strand
GCCACAATGGCTTTACGCTCTTTTTGAATTAAATAATCTTCGAGTTGGTCAACCGATAATGAGATGGAAGATTCTTCAGCATCAGGCTGATTGGAGGATGGAGTTGTTTTAGTATCAGGCAGATCAAGGTCTGTTGCGGTGATTAAGTTACTTTCACATAGTGTTGCAGATCGTTCAAGGATATTTTCTAGTTCTCTTATATTACCAGGGAATGCGTAGGTCTTGAGCTTTTCTATCGCATCATCCGAGAGTTTGTATACCTCGCTCGCGTTAGTAGAAACTCTATGCAACATGAAATTCGCAAGGATAGGTAAATCAGTAATACGTTCACGCAATGGTGGTATGTTCAGTTCTATGACATTGATGCGGTAATATAAATCTTGTCGAAAGTTTCCTGCTTCAACTTCAGCATTTAAGTCTTTATGGGTCGCACTCAGTAAGCGAATATCTACCGGTATTTCTTTTTGTCCGCCAATTGGTTTGATGGCTTTTTCCTGGATGGCGCGAAGTAACTTGACTTGCATATGAATCGGTAACTCTGCAATCTCGTCTAAAAATAAAGTCCCACCACTTGCAGCTTGAAACAAGCCCTCTTTATCACTGACAGCTCCAGTAAAGCTGCCTTTAAGGTGCCCAAAAAATTCGCTTTCCATCAGTTCGGTAGGGATGGCGCCACAGTTTACAGGAACAAAGTTTGCATTAGAGCGGGGACCTTGTTGGTGTATCTGTGTGGCAACCAGTTCTTTGCCAACACCTGATTCTCCACATAGATATACGGGTGCTTGACTGCGAGATAATTTATCGATTTTTTTTCGTAAATCGAGCATGGCTTCAGATTCGCCAAGTAATTTTTGCGAGGTCTTTATATTACTGTCAGTCGTTGTATCAATTGGTGTGCTGGCAACTTTTAAAGCGCTGTCGACAAGCCCACGTAACATAGTTAAATCAATGGGTTTGGATACAAAATCAAATGCACCGGCTTTTAATGCTTTGATTGCAGCCTCCATGCTGCCAAATGCCGTGATCACGGCAACAGGAATATGAGGAAAGTTTTCTTGAATATATTCAACTAATTCAATGCCGGTGCCATCAGGCAGTTTCATATCTGTTAAGCATAAATCGAACTGTTGATTTTCCAACAGAGATTTTGCTTCGTTTACATTTGCAGCGGCATGAGAGTCTAAATTCATGCGGCTAAGGGTAATTTCTAACAGTTCTCGAATATCTGGCTCGTCGTCTACGACTAATACGTTTTTCAAGAGCTTGAGTCTCCAAAATTTATAGGTGATGGAAATTCAATTTTAAAACAACTTCCACCGTCTGCAAGACTAATATAGCGTAAATTTCCACCATTGTTCTTGCATAATTCGCGTGAAAGGTACAAACCAAGGCCAGTACCTGTATCACTAGTTGTGAAGAAAGGCTCAAATAATTGTGATTGATGATCAGAATTAATTCCTGGTCCATTATCAATGACATCCAAATGTGGCAGGGATTCTTCATGATTACAGTTTGCTGATAATTGAATGTGGACACTATTACCCTGTGCTACAGCATATTTTTTTGCATTTTTACATAGATTCCATAGTACTTGATGTAGATTGTCAGGATCCATCATTACAATTCCGTCTATAGGAGTCGTATTGAGTACAATTTGATTTTTCTGCAAGTCATTTGTGCGAATAAATTCTTCTATAAATTTTTGCAACCAACCATTAATTTGAATTTTTTCTGGTTTAGTTCTTTCGCGTCTGGATAAGCGTAGAACATTATTGATTATATTGTTTAAGCGTATAGATTGGTCTTGGATGATAGTGGCAAGTCTTTTATCAGCCTTATGTAACTCTGAAGATTCATCTAATAGTTGTGCAGCATGACTTATTGCACCCAATGGATTTCTTATTTCATGGGCAATGCTGGCGGTTAGCCTTCCTAATGAAGCTAGTTTTGTTTCCTGAACTTGTTTGTCTATTTCGGTATTATCATTTAAATAGATTACAGATCCTCGGTCATGCTTTCTTAAGCCTACCGGTACAATGCGTACCTGTAGATCTGCTTGATTAGCGCGTTTTAGTTTGCCAAGATGGTTTCGGAAACTGGGGTTTTCTGCAACTTTCGTCCAGGATTTATACACATCATACAAGGGTGCGGAAATTTCTATTAGTTTTGTTTGTTCATTGATATCGGGCTGATCTAATAATTTCCATGCAGCATGGTTATGCATATGAATGATACCGTTATCATCAATGACCATGATTCCAGCTTCCATTCTATTGATTAAATGCTCATTTAATTTTGCCAGATTAGCCAGATCAACACCGCGTTGCGCAGCAAGCTTTGCGCTCTCTGTGGCGCGGTGAGCGAGTGTGATGGCAAGCAAGGCGGTTGCAAATAATGCTGCACCTAATAATCCTGCTTGTGTGTAGGCAGTGGTGTTAAACAGGCCATATAAATCTGCATATATTTCATGCAAAAGTATGGCGAGTGTTGCTAAAGAGGCGAATAAAAGTGCAGTTCTGCCAGGTAAAAGAAGACTGCCTCCTGCTACCACAGCGATCATTAGTGTACCGAAACCGCTTGTGACACCTCCATATAGGTTCATTAGCACAATGATCGCAATGATGTCTGCAACAATAGAAAAATATACTTGCAGCTTATAAGGCAGCCACCTGAAATAGGAGCTAATAAGAGCAAAGATGGCGAATAAGATGTAACACCCGCTAACCCATCTAAGAAGTTCAGGGTCTAACGACGAGAGAAACTTGCTATTGGTAGCGAATAGACTGAGACTTAAAAAGAGCGTGGCAACAGCGAGTCTATAGAGAGAGAATAGCCTCAATGCAGACCATTGTTGTATAGTTTTTTCTTCGAAAAAATTGCTCATAGATTGAGTCAAGTAAAATTAGCCTAAATGAATAAATTCACTTTACATGTAATATAAGCATAACTTAGTTTAGCTTGTGAATACGATTCAATTACTAAGTATAATGTAATAACTAAATACTCGAAACGTACTGAATATAGGTTAGTCATGAATATACATGAGTATCAAGCAAAAGCACTGTTTAGTGATAACGACATCCCTGTTTTATCTTCGCATGTCATAAGTCGAGCCGATGATGCTGAATCAATCTGTGAGCCTATTAAAAATCAAGCTTGGATAGTTAAGGCACAAATTCATGCAGGTGGCCGTGGAAAAGCGGGAGGTGTTGTAATAGTAAGAGAAGCAGATCAATTACTCCCCACGGTAACCAGTATGTTAGAGAAGACATTGATTACTAAGCAAACTGATACACAAGGGTTGCCTGTGAGTGCAGTGCTTCTTGAGGAGCTTGTTAGTATAGAGAGAGAGATTTATTTAGCGTTTTTGGTCGATAGAGGCTCAAGGAAAATTTCAATTATTGCATCCGCTGAAGGTGGAATGGATATTGAGAAAGTGGCTGAAGAGGCGCCAGAAAAAATATTTATGCATTCAATTCATCCAGCTGCTGGATTACAGGCCAATCAAGTACGTGATATTGGTTACTCATTAAAGCTAAATAAAGATCAAATAAAGCAGTTGGCTAAAATTTTAAACAATTTACATAAAATGTTTGTCAATAATGACTGTAGTTTGGTAGAAGTTAATCCTTTAATTGTTAATTCTGATGGCAATCTTATTGCATTAGATGCAAAGGTGAATATTGACGATAACGCATTGTATCGCCAACAGAGTTTAAAAAAATTTTATGATGCATCACAAGAAAACCAAGCTGAGGTTATTGCTAAACAACTGGAATTAAATTATATAAAACTTGAAGGAAATATAGGTTGTATTGTCAATGGTGCGGGTTTGGCTATGGCTACCATGGATCTGGTTAAACATCACGGAGGTGAGCCAGCAAATTTTCTTGATGTCGGTGGTGGGACTACTAAGGAAAAAGTTTCTGAAGCATTTAAACTTGTTTCTAGCGACAGTGCCGTACGTTCAATATTTGTAAATATTTTTGGTGGCATCGTTCGTTGCGATTTAATAGCACAAGGTATATTGGATGCACAAAAAGAAATGAACTCAAATGAAATTGAGCAAGTAACGCCAATTGTTGTTCTATTACAAGGAACCAATTCAACAGAAGGTAAAAAGCTGCTTGAAGGAAAATCATCT
>JBGCDX010000108.1:0-3660 GCA_045105815.1 Gammaproteobacteria bacterium | reverse complement strand
GTTTGGCACCTCGATGTCGGCTCATCACATCCTGGGGCTGAAGCAGGTCCCAAGGGTATGGCTGTTCGCCATTTAAAGTGGTACGCGAGCTGGGTTTAGAACGTCGTGAGACAGTTCGGTCCCTATCTACCGTGGGCGTTTGAGATTTGAGGGAAGCTGCTCCTAGTACGAGAGGACCGGAGTGGACGAACCTCTGGTGTTCCGGTTGTCACGCCAGTGGCATTGCCGGGTAGCTATGTTCGGAAGGGATAACCGCTGAAAGCATCTAAGCGGGAAGCCTCTCCCAAGATGAGATCTCACTGGGAATTTAATTCCCCTGAAGGGCCCTTGAAGACTACAAGGTTGATAGGCTGGGTGTGGAAGCGCAGTAATGTGTGAAGCTAACCAGTACTAATTGCCCGTGCGACTTGACCATATAACACTCAAGCGAATTGAGTGGTTTATGAATAAAGTCTAAGCCCAAGAATTTCTTGGCAAGACAAGTTCTATACTTGTATACCTAGTTACAATCCAAAATTTGAACTTATAGAAAATAAAATTCTTAAGTTCAGCCAGTTTGCCTGGTGACCAAAGAGCGTTGGTACCACCCGATCCCATCTCGAACTCGGAAGTGAAACGGCGTATCGCCGATGGTAGTGTGGGGTCTCCCCATGTGAGAGTAGGACATTGCCAGGCATCAAATTAAACCCTCAGTGCTGTAAAGTGCTGGGGGTTTTTTGTTTGTGGTTATTAATTCTTAATGAATAGCGAGTTAGATCTAAATTCTATGAAATTAATTATTTTTTGAATAATCCAATAAAGCGGTTAATTAGTGATCAGAAACAGAGATTTGGTAATAGGTCACTATTGTTCTATTAGATATACAAGCGGATAATTTAGGTTCGTGCGTACAGCCCCTGTAACTAAAATAATTATAACAATGGAAAATGCTATGACGAATAACCCTGAACTAATGGACTCGAGTGTCTCTTTACAATTTAATCCTCAAAATGTACTAGAAATTCGTGAAGGTTGTAGTACAGCTGAACATCTACTCAAGAGTCGGGTGTTTTCAAAATTTCTCAAGCAATACAAAATGGAATTTATTGGGAATTTAAGAACTAGAAAAGAAAATAAGTTAGAAGTAGAAAATAAAATAAATTTCATTCTTGAAATTACAGCTCGAGACTTTCTGAAAATTTTAGAGTCAGAGAATGCACTAGAAGAAGGTGTTGCTGAGAGAAATGTTGCGCTAGTCAAATTTATGGATGGTGGCTTTCATCATTTTAGAAATGTGACGTATTCGCGTTTGGTGCGTTTACATAATGAAGTCATCACTGGTGAAGAAACTCCAGATTCAATCAAAGATCTTGTAACAGATAAAGCCGCAAGTCTTTCGCAATTGATAATGGATACACGAAGACTGCTACTTAAAAAAGTTGGTTTGGAAACAGGTGTGCGTCGTACGGTGGGTATGGATGCTAGCCCAAGCGTTACTGCGGGTGAAATTTCTGGTCACTATTTGAATTTGCCATCGGACTATGTGTCGTTATCGTCTGTACCGTTAACCATTGCTGCTGATATCCGCACCGGTGTTGACTATTCAACTGCGTCGAATAAGCGTGCATATCCTTTCTTCGAACTTGATCATAATCCATTTAAAGATGAAGAGTTTGTGCCAGAAGATTGGACAGCAGTGCCGTTGAGAGTTGGGGCATGGTTGATTGTTGCTTACTTGCATAAATCCAATGGTTGTATTGAGATCGAGGCAGGCTTATTAAATTTGTTTCCATTCGCTGAAGCAGAAGACATTCTTAGTAATAGAAAGCCAGATGGTGTTTTTGTGTTTGGTTGTCCGTCATCAACGATGGATGATTTAGGTTATTACTGGGATGAAGATAATGAATTATTAGTTGGTTTGGTGCCAAACCTGGATGAATGCAAATATTTTGGGTACGGTAAAAAACCGATTCTAACGTTGCATAATGTGCTGGCTATTCGTGCTGGAGATTTGCCGCTTCATTGTGGGTGCACGCGCTATGTTTGTCATTTTGATGAATCAACTAACGAGCCATATATCACCGAGATGTTAGTTAAAGCGGATGATATGGGTCGGGCTCGTTTAGAGAAAGATGCCGATGGCCAAAATCAAATGATTTTCTATGGCACTGAAACCGGTGCCTTTGCTTGTTTGGATGGATTTAGCGAACACGCTAAATTACAAATGAAAGGTCGTGAAATTGGTTACAACAATGACTCCGGTTCTAATGCGCGGCAAATTGTACCGGTAGCCACTGTATCTGAAGTCATGACAGGTCATCCTCTTGATGGCTTAATGTATAACAATAATTTTAATATTATTGAAAAAGGTGCACCAACGATTCATTCTGATATGCCGGTAATGGAAGCGATAGATCATTTCCGTAAAGGTGAGCGTGTTGCTGCAGGAAGTACGCAAACACACCGAGGTAAAAAAGAAATCAGTTACTGGGCTAACCCATTCCCATTGCTTGAGGATTCAGATGGTACGATATTGCACCCTGATCTGCATAAACAGTATATGGAGACTGAAAAGAAATTCACTGACGTCATGGAGCAATTAGTGGCTAAAGATGAAATGATAGTAGGTGTGGTTAATAGTCAGTTAATGGCAGGTGTTTATGAAAACAATGATGATGAAGATGTCACGCGTTGTGGGTATAAAGACCGAGAAGAAATAGAAATGGATGGGCCAGTAAGATTAGCGGCAGACATGATCGAAAGAATAAAAAGTATCGCAAGTGAAAAACGTCAACGCGCTGGTGGGGATGTTAAAGCTGTCAGTGTTACGGTTGCGTTAGTGGGTGATAGTCGTACTGGAAAATCAGAAACTGCAGAGAAAATGGAGGGATTGTTAGATTTGCAATTAGTTTGATAACTCATATACGTTGTATTCACACTATGCTTAATTCTAAGTCCGTGTAATTTACCAATCATGTGTAAAAGCCTCGTAATTTATTGCGAGGCTTTTTTGCACCTATATGTAGTTATAGTGGATTTGAAGGTGAAAAAAATTTAGTTTGAGTTTTTGTGTACACCTATTTAAAAATGGTCGTCGATTAATGCATGCCATTTGCTAGGTAAATTATTGTTTAAAATGTTTAATGTTCTTATGGTGTTTCGGAATAATCTAATAAGGGAGGGCTATGTTTGGTTTTCTGGTATTAATTACATTTGTTGGTTGCTATGTGTATGCTTATATAGCAATAAAAGATCAATGCATAGTTATGCGTATGCCAGACGGTGAGCGAATTAGCTACGACAAAGCTTCCCAAGCGCGTGGATATTACGTAAGTTTAGGTCTTTTTATAATACTGCCCTGGTTTATATTAATTCTTTATTTATTAGACAAGTTTGAATAGGAATTTATTTCAGAGACAAAAAGCCTTGCGAGAAATACAAGACTTTTTGATTGCATAAACTTTTTGTTAGTTAACTAGTGTATCGGTAATAATATGTGAGTTAACGATATCTTTACGCACTGACCAAAGGATAGCGAGTACTTCGTTTTGTTCTTGTTGTGCCATTTTATGCATTTCACATGCAGCAAGTACATCATCAACTACGGCATTAAATTCCATTTCATTAATATTCATGCCTTTATGGGCAGCTTTCATGTCCATGCCTTTGTATTCCACATCG
>JBGCDX010000107.1:0-7586 GCA_045105815.1 Gammaproteobacteria bacterium | reverse complement strand
GGACGTTCCAGATTCAATAATGGAATATCATCAAGACAGTATTACACTGCTAACGCCAATGTCATTTCGTTATTATTTACCTAGATATGTGAAATATACTTGCGACTATCCTGATGGTAATGCCACAGATAATTTGTTATTCAATCTATCCCCAGATGACCCAACGAGTGAATTTTGGAATGGTAGGTGTGATGAGTTTTCTAGTTCGGAGTGTGGAGCAATTATTGGTTATCTAGAACACAGAAGAACATGGCCCGATGCTGAATTTGATATAGAGCATATACTTACCGGCATAAATTTTTGGAAAACGAAATGACCGCTATTGGCCGTAAACAGACATTAGCTTATCAAGCTTTTCTCTCGTGCCCTGCTTCTTTCAAACGCTCTAAATAGCGCTCCCAGTTCGCTTCTTTGTTTGTTCCTAAGGTATGCAAATGATCCCAGGAAAAAATACCAGAACTATGGTTGTCATCAAACACTAGCACTACTGCGTAGTTACCGACTGGCTCAATCGCGGTGATATTTACATCTTCTTTACCAATTTGAAGTTTTTCTTGCCCAGGCCCATGACCCTGCACTTCTGCTGAAGGTGAATGGGTACGTAAATATTCACAACTTAGCTCAAATTTCTGGCCATCATCAAATTCAATCTCGAGTATGCGAGATTTTTGATGTAACTGGATGTTGGTGGGGGTTGCTATGGCCATAGTATTTTAATCCTGTTTCTTTAAATCTTATATTTAACTCAAAGGAGCTTTGATTTGTTTTTAGATGAGGCAAAAATATTTCTGCTTATAGGATGTATCGGCTCAGATCTTCGTCTTTCACTAATTCACCGATATTCTTTTCTACAAATGCTGCATCCACGGTATACGAGCTACCACTTTCGTCTGGCGCACTATAGGAAATACTCTCTAGCAGCCGCTCCATTACTGTGTGCAAACGTCTTGCACCGATATTTTCAGTAGATTCATTCACATCATGCGCGACTTGTGCGATTTTTTGTACGCCATCTTTTGCAAAAGTTAAGGTAACGCCTTCGGTTTTCATCAGTGCGGTGTACTGCTCAGTCAATGAAGCATCGGGCTCTGTCAAAATACGCACAAAATCATCTGCGGATAACGCTTTAAGTTCTACGCGAATAGGTAAACGTCCTTGTAGCTCTGGAATGAGATCAGAGGGTTTTGAAACGTGAAAAGCACCAGATGCAATAAACAGTATATGGTCGGTTTTCACCATGCCATATTTTGTATTGACGGTACTGCCTTCAACCAAGGGCAATAAATCACGTTGCACACCTTCGCGTGATACGTCTGCACCACTGGTGTTGCCACTTTTCGCAACTTTATCAATCTCATCTAAAAATACGATGCCATTTTGCTCAACACTTTCTACGGCATTGGCCTTTAACTCTTCTTCGTTAACCATTTTATGTGCTTCTTCTTCGGTTAACGCCTTCATGGCTTCTTCGATGCGCATTTTGCGGGCTTTCGTTTTACCGGTGTTCATGTTTTTAAACATGCCAGTAAGCTGATCTGCCATTTCTTCCATACCAGGTGGCGTCATGATCTCTACACCGACTGGCGTGGCGGCTAGATCAATTTCTATTTCAGTATCGTTTAGATCACCTTCACGAAGTTTTTTACGAAACTTTTGACGGGTTTCTGCATTGTAGTCTGGCCGGTCTTCCGAAGGGTCCACACGCGATGGAACCAAGATATCCAGAATACGTTCTTCTGCTGCTTCCTCTGCACGAAAACGTACTTTATCTTTTTCGGTTTCGCGGGCCATCTTGACGGCGGTATCCACCAAATCACGAATAATAGAATCTACTTCTTTGCCGACATAACCCACTTCGGTAAATTTTGTCGCTTCTACTTTTATAAAAGGCGCATTAGCAAGCTTTGCTAAACGACGTGCGATTTCAGTTTTACCTACACCTGTAGGTCCAATCATTAAAATATTTTTTGGCGTGACTTCTACACGCAATGCTTCGGGGAGTTGCTGACGGCGCCAACGATTCCGCAATGCGATTGCGACTGCGCGTTTTGCTTCATCTTGTCCAACGATGTGTTTTTCTAGCTCTTGTACGATTTCTCGTGGTGTCATATTTGACATGGAATTCTTTTTTGTCCGTGTAATGGTTATGCCTAAAGTTTTATAACTAAACTCTATCGATCAGGCTTTATAACTCTTCGATTGAAATACTGGTGTTGGTGTAAATACATATACTGGCTGCAATATTTAAAGATTTTTCTACAATCTCTTTCGCACCAAGCTCTGTATTCTCAAATAGCGCACGGGCTGCGGATTGCGCAAAGGGTCCGCCTGAGCCTATGGCGACTAGTGAGTCTTCAGGCTCTATAACATCTCCATTGCCAGAAATAATCAATGATGCCGTATCATCTGCCACGGCGAGCAAGGCTTCTAATTTGCGTAACATACGATCAGTACGCCAATCTTTAGCCAGTTCAACTGCAGCTCTGGTGAGATGCCCATTATGTTGCTCAAGTTTGCTTTCAAAGCGTTCGAATAACGTGAACGCATCCGCTGTGCCACCGGCAAAACCTGCAATCACTTTATCTTTATAAAGGCGTCGGATTTTAACCGCATTGCCTTTCATGATGGTGTTACCTAGAGATACTTGGCCATCACCACCAAGGGCTACTTTGCCATTACGACGTATCGATACAATCGTGGTCATTTGAATGATTCCATATAATTTTTGTATAATTTTTGGTTTGCTTACCGGGAATGATGAATAGCGGTTGTTTATAGAAAGCTATTCTTCAATATTCTATATGGGAACGCTATAACCCTTTTTCAAGGGAGACGCTAATTTACATGATGAACCTGGCCGGGCCTTGTGCAGATCTTGGGCTGGTCAGGCGGAAAGTAACGCGATTAAAAGTGCGGTTTAATCGTCTTTAGGGAAGGAATTTTCAGTCAAGCCCGCTTGCTTATGTGGTGAGCCCTCTGGGTTAAGGGACTTCTTTGCTCTTGGGTGAGCTTTATCGTAAACCTGTGCAAGATGTTGAAAATCTAGATGAGTGTATATCTGTGTAGTACTAATATCTGCGTGACCTAACATTTCTTGCACGGCTCTTAGATCACCGCTTGATTCTAGCAAGTGGCTTGCAAATGAATGCCGCAACATATGTGGATGCACGTGCTTATCTAGGCCTTGTTCTCTACCGATTTGTGCCATACGTTGTTGCACCGCACGTGGAGATATACGATTACCACGATTATTGATAAATACGGCTAACTCACCATCCGCTACGATGTTGCTACGTGCTTCAAGCCATCTATTTAACGCTTTGCATGCATTCGCCCCAACGGGCAAGTAACGCGTTTTATTTCCCTTACCTAGCACGTGCACTTGGCCTTGCGTCAAATCAATATCATTGAGATTTAAATTTACCATCTCTGCTAAACGCAGCCCGGATGAATACATGAGTTCCATCATTGCGTAGTCACGTAACTTTAAAGGGTTTTGTGGCCCTTCATTTAATAGACGATTAATTTCATCTACATCCAAAAGGTTTGGCAGCTTTTTCTCAATACTGGGCCCGCTTACATCTGCCACGGGGTTGTTTTCAATCAGCTGTTCACGTTGCAAAAAAGTGTAAAAACCGCGTATAGCGCTTAATGAGCGATGCAAACTTCTTGCTGATATACCACGTCGTCGTCGTGAACCTGCGTAATTACGCACATGCAAGCTATCCACCTGACAACAATCTGTGACATTTACTGCATTAATGAATTCTATGAATTGAAGTAGATCTCTTTGATAGCTATCGAGAGTAGCAGGAGAATATCTACGCTCATCTTTTAGATAACGTAAGTAACGTTGAAAAAGTTTTTGTGTAGCTTGTGTTGCTTCTTCGAGCTGCCCAACTTGTTGTTCACTTGCTTGACGAATAACTACTGCCATAAACATACCTGGGTTTATTAAACCTGGCTAAATAAAGCACAACGTTAGCACTTATCTATAGTGCTTGTATATTTTTATAGTTTTTTGCTAGATAAAGCGATGATAATTTTTGTTAACTGGTAATTTATGATTAGTTATATTGATAACTTTGCATACTTTCATAACAATACTATTTACAGCAACGATTGAAAGTTATGATAAAAATCCTAATTTATTTAACTTAATTCAGAGCTTACTTAATTTACGCTGCAGCGGGTGTGAATTGTTGAAGTTTAGAGCCTAGAATTTCACCTAAGTTGCCTAAAAACAATGTGCCCATGCCATTTTGAAAACGATTCGCGTCAGTACTGCCTAAAAACAACACCCCAAGTTGATCATCTTTCTTTAATGCAACAGCAGCTGCTGAACGAATGGGTTTTTTCTCTTCATCATTATTGAATACATTTTCAATTTGGCGTTTAGTAAGAAACGCTACCCCACGACGACGACTAGAGAAAAGATCTTGGACAAGCTTAGATTTTTGCAACGATTTTTCCATCGACTGGCAATCTTTAACAGTCGTTTCTTCCAATACGTCAAATAAACGGATATTTACCTTAGTGCCCGGAAAATCAGCATGCATAAGATCATGAATACCACTTAGGGTTTCATCAAAACCACGAATAGATACCAAACCAAGTGTAATAGCATGCAGTCGATGGCTAACTTTTTCGTTATCTTTTGCGACCTTTATAAGCTGATGTAACTTCTGATCAAGTTCTTTATTTTTGTTGCGTAACAGCTCAACTTGACGCTCAACTAACGAAACCGCTACACCCGTTTCGTGCGGTATAGACAGTGTTTCGATAAGTTCTACATGATGCGTGAAAAAATCACTATGTGTACGTAAGTAACGCGCCACATTATCACGCGTAATCTTTGTTTTTGGTGTACGGACTTCTGCTGTAGTAGATACTTTAGGCTTCGTCTGCGTCGTCATAAGTCAAGGCTCCCCTCAAAACTAAATTGTGCCGGGCCAGTCATTAAAACTGGTGCAGCATTATTTTCACACTCTATATGCAAGCTTCCTCCGGGCAAGTCTACGGTTACATTTTTATCAAGCAGACCCTGAGTCTGCCCAACTGCAACTGCAGCACATGCGCCAGTACCGCAAGCGCTCGTTTCGCCAACATGTCTTTCATAGACACGCAAGGCGATATGTTGCGGGCTTAACACCTGCATAAAGCCTATATTGGCTTTGTTCGGAAACATCGAGTGTCTCTCTAGTTTGGGGCCTAAAATATTTACGGGTGCATTATTAATATCATCCACCTGGAGAACTGCATGCGGGTTGCCCATTGAAACTGCTCCAATTTTAACTTGCTCACCCTCTACATCGATTTCATAGCTCGATGCTTGTGAACTCGCTGAAAATGGTATTTTTTCAGGTTCAAATATAGGTGCACCCATGTTTACAGTAACCCTCTCGTCTTCACGAAGGTAAATCTGATATACACCACTTATTGTTTTGATGCTTATCGAAGTTTTACTTGTTAATCCATTCAATGCAAGAAACCTTCCGATGCAACGTGCACCATTTCCGCATTGCTCAACTTCTTCTCCATTGCTGTTGTAGATTTGATAATTAAAATCAACATCTGCATCCGTTGCAGAATCTATGACTAAAATTTGATCGCAGCCTACACCTAATTTTCGGTCCGCAATCCAACGAATTTTTTCGCTAGTTAATTGCAGATCTTGATTCACAGCATCGAAGACGACGAAATCATTACCTAAACCGTGCATTTTTGCAAATCGAAATTTCATAGCAACCCACTATATAAATATGGCTTTAATGCTCGTGAATAAATATTAATTAAACCTATTCGTTAAGAATATTCTTTAGAGCACTACAAACATTACTTCATTAATCGAACATACTCTTTGTAAATACACTTATCCATTACCGTAAAGATGTTTTCCGCACATGCACGATTAGCACTTTCTATATCTATCACACCTTCTTGTAACCACAATGAACTTACATTTTTGTCTATACATTGTTCAGTTAGTTCCGCTACATACTTTGGTGCTCGAAAAACATTCACTAAATCCACTGCAAACGGAATCTCTAACAGTGAAGCATACGCTTTAACACCAAGCACTTCTTTCACTGCGGGTCGAACTGGAATGATTCTAAAACCAAATTTTTGCATGTGTTTAGCCACGCGATTACTTGGTCGATCTGGTTTGGGTGATAACCCTATCACTGCAATGCTTTTAACACGCTCAAAAAGTGCGATTAATTCTTCATCGCCCGGCAAGTTGTAAATGAGATTTGTTTTGCTATCCATTTTATTAGCCTGTTATAAGTATCCGTAAATAAGCATGTGTCGGTCGCTAACGATATCTATATTCAAGCTATCTAATCCCGCATTATCAATCTGTGTGCGCACCTCACTAGGTGTGAAGGCAGCTAATAGAGAGTTATAAAAATCTTTGCGCAATATTTCAGGTTCTTTGCTCGCATATTGATCAACTACATCACGTGCATGTTGCTCCGTTTCCGGTCGAAACAAATCACACACATAGACTGCTGTATCCGTTTTGTTCTTTTCGCTACGGGTGACCTGCCTAATGAATGACCATAAATGCTGAGGCGCATGCAAATGATGTAACAAGCTGTTGGAAATAATTGCATCGTAGTCATTATTTTCAAAAGTGCAATTTGGTAATTGTTGATGATGCAGCGATATTCGCTCGGTTAATAATTCTTGAGTGATTAATTTTGCGGCTTGTTTGAGCATTTCTTCCGCACCATCTACCGCATCGATTTTACTATCAGGAAATTGATGCGCGAAACGCACCGTAACATCACCCGAACCACAACCCAGATCGAGAAAAGTTTCCAACAGTGGTTCATTCGGGAATATGTGAGTGAAGTTTTCGACTACCTGTTGATGTGCAGCTTCAAAATCTGCATTTGAATAGGCTTGAACCTGCACAGGGTCATTCATGAGCTCCGGTTCAGGTATTCTCTCCATGGTATTTATTGTTCGTTAATCTGGAATGATTTCATTGGCCAGCAACTGATCAAATGTTTCACGCATGCGAACGATATGCGCTTCATCTCCATCCACTAGTATTTCTGCTGCACGTAAACGTGTGTTGTAGTTACTCGACATGGCGAATCCGTAGGCACCTGCAGCATGCACGGCAAGCAAACTACCTTCTTGAATATCTAGCGCACGACTTTTACCCAAAAAGTCTCCGGTTTCACACACCGGCCCCACAACGTCATAACTGGTTTTTTTACTATCAGTTTGTTCTACCGCCGAAATATCGTGCCAAGCTGAATATAGAGATGGACGCATTAAATCATTCATTGCAGCATCCACTAGTGCAAAGTTTTTATCAGGGGTATTTTTTATATGCTCAACGCGTGTAAGCAATACACCTGCATCACCCACAATGGATCTTCCTGGCTCGATAAATACCTCAAGCTCTCGACCCTGCATAAATGGCGCTAGTACTTCTGCATATTGCTGCATGCTAGGTGGCTGCTCACCGTCTTCATAGCGAATACCTAAACCTCCTCCTACATCTACATGCCTGAGTTGTATACCTGCATCGAATAATTGATCTACAAGTTTGAATACTTTTTCAAAAC
>JBGCDX010000106.1:0-5425 GCA_045105815.1 Gammaproteobacteria bacterium | reverse complement strand
GTCAACCGTAGTATTTAACGGGCTGGCAATATATTGTTGCCACACTTTCTGTACCTGTTTTTATTTAGAGAGTGCGACCGTGATAAACAAATTTACACCACAAATATTATTTCAAATACCTATAGGCATTGTGATTTGCATTACAATGATTTTATGCAACATGGTGGTTGCGTCTACTGATGCAGTGATTATTGATAAAGCAGATTATGTAGTAGTCAAAAAATCTGAACGTAAATTATATCTTTATCGTGGCAGTGAAATTTTAAAGACGTATAAAATAGCGCTTGGCAAACAACCCGATGGGCATAAAGCTCGAGAAGGTGATTCACGAACGCCTGAAGGTGTATATACCTTGGATTGGCGCAATCCGAATAGTAAATTCTACCGCTCTATTCATGTTTCATACCCAAGTAAGTCTGATAATCGTAATGCACGTGAACGTGGTGATTCACCAGGTGGTGCCATCATGATTCATGGCCAACCCAGTAATTGGGTGGATAAAACAAAACTTTTATTTAATCAAGATGATTGGACGGAAGGTTGCATCGCTGTTCAGGATCATGAGATGGATGAAATCTGGGAGGCCGTAGAAGACGGCACTCCAATTGAGATTATTCCTTAAAACAATAAAATTACTTAGCAAAAACCTTTTTTAATAATTCTGTTGTACGCGCAACCGGATTGGTTCTGATCTTAGCTTCTTCAACTGCAAGATAATGAAAGATTCCATCCATACCTTTTTCAACAACATAACTGCTTAAGTCAGCCTTTGCATCCGGTACTAAAGGTAGTTTTTTGTATTGGCCGATTGCATTATCGTAACTTTTTATAGCACCGGCTTCAGATAAACTTTCATTCACTATAGGGGTGAATTCTTTAACTAAGTCTGGAGTCATCTTTGATTGAAAATAGCGAGTAGCGGCATCATTTTCACCGGCTAAGATGTTGCGTGCATCATCTAGGCTCATTGCGGCAATCGCGTTTTTAAATAATTCTTTGGCTTTGGGTGTAGCAATTTCAGCAGCGGTATTTAAACGTGTTTCTAAATCATCCAACATTCCACTCATGCCAACTTTATCTAAAGTGGATTGCACTTTCTGTAAACTACTTGGTAGTGGAATATGAATACTTGGGTCGGCATTGAAGCCACCGCTAACACCAAGTTGATTAACCACTAAGTCAGAGCCCACACTTAATGCCTCTTTAAGACCTGAGGTAATTTCACCATCCGTTAAACTACTTGCCGATGTCGAGCTGGTAACACCAGATTCGTTTAATAAATCTTTTGCCTTATCAAACCATCCAGCATTTAGGTTGTTGGCAAATAAACATATAAAAATAACAATTATTAACAACTTTAACTTCATGATTAACTCCCGAGGGGCATTATTTAGTATTTTGATTCTCAATAGCTGCTTTCGTTCCAAATAGATCATCACTTTTACGCCACAAATAAGCAGCCAGCAAGACAGCAGGTATACCTAGTAAGCCAGCATAAATGAAAAAGTGTGTATAACCAAAACCATCGACAATCTTTCCTGAAAAACCACCAATAAATTTTGCCGGTAATAACATTAAGGAACTAAATAAAGCATATTGGGTGGCGGTGTAAGCACGATTAGTTAGGCTAGATAAATAAGCAATAAATGCAGAGCCTGCAATACCACCACTTAAGTTATCTGCAGTAATCACTATGGCAAGTAATGCTATTTCTGGCCCCTGCGTAGCCAACCAAGCAAATATTAAATTTGTTAGCACAACTAAAATTGCTGAAACAATTAGCATGCGCATGACTCCATAACGCATTACCATTACCCCACCTAGCAGAGCACCAATAATAGTTACTATAATGCCAAACGTTTTAGACACTAATCCAATCTGAGTTTCGGTATAACCCATGTCTGCATAAAATGGCCCAGACATTACACCCATAGTAATGTCACTGATACGAAATAGGCCAATGAATAACAATATTGAAATGGCAGCTACGCCATTACGAGCAAAAAAGTCTACAAATGGACAAACAATAGCGCCAATTACCCAAGCGATAGTATTGCGTAATTTATTAGGTAATCGGGAGGGCCCCTCTAAAAATTTAATGACACGCTCTTCTTGTAGCCATGTTTGTTGTTCAATTTGTCTAGAAGGTTCCGCTATCAACAATGTAGTAATCATGCCTATTAGCATCGCACAACCCATAAGAAAATAAGCTGTGCTCCATGAATAGCTACCGGCAATTAAAAACGCACCACCACCCGCCAAGATTAAACCTAAGCGATACCCAAGCTGGTAAGTGCCAGCCATAGCACCTTGTAAATTTACTTCTACTGCTTCAATCCGCCATGCATCAATGCTGATGTCTTGGGTTGCGGATGAAAAAGCGACTAATAATGCTGCAAGTACAAGGCTAGTTAGTTGAGTGCTTGGATTATTACCTGCCATCATCCAGAGTCCAACTAGGACACCTATCTGCGCTAACAGCATCCAACTGCGACGTTGACCTAGATAGCTTGTGATAATTGGTAATGGTAATCGATCAACCAGGGGAGCCCAGACAAATTTAAAACCATATAAAATAGCAACCCAGGAAATATATCCGATAGTTGTACGATCTATACCTTCTTTTCTGAGCCAAAAAGAAAGCGTACCAAATACTAGAAACAGAGGTAATCCTGCAGAAAAACCCAAAAACAACATAGCAATAACGCGAGGATGCAGATAAACGCTGAAGGACTGCAGCCAAGATTTTTGTATGGAAATTTTTTCTATGTTCACACTTCTAGTTTGTAGTCGATACTTAACGGAGCATGATCGGAAAAGCGTTCGTCTTTGTAGATACTAGCTTTTTTAGCTGAATCTTTTAAATTTGCTGTAGCAATATGATAATCAATTCGCCAGCCGACATTGTTTGCCCATGCTTGGCCTCGATTTGACCACCAGGTGTATTGATCTTCTTTTTGGTTAACTTCTCTAAAAACATCTATATAACCAATGTCATCGAAAAGATTGTCTAACCAAGCGCGTTCTTCAGGTAAAAAGCCAGAGTTCTTTTTATTGCCGCGCCAGTTTTTTAAGTCAATTTCTTTATGGGCAATATTCCAATCTCCACAAATAATGTATTCCTTTTTGCGACGATTTATACTTTTTAGATGCTTCATGAAAGTTTCCATGAAACGAAATTTAGCTTCCTGCCTTTCTTCACTGGATGAGCCAGAAGGAGCATATAAAGAAACAACTGCTAGATTCTCGAATTGTAGCTCCAAGTAACGTCCTTCATTATCAAATTCTCCATCACCATATTTTCGCACCACTTTTTTTGGTTTATGCTTGCTGTATATTGCTACACCGCTGTAACCTTTTTTAATTGCATCTACGTAATAGCAAAAGTAGCCTGTGGGAAAAAATACTGGGTTTTTTTCAAGTTGATGTATTTGCGCTTTGGTTTCTTGAATACAAACAACATCAGCTCTTTGCTTTTGCAGCCAATCGAAGAAGCCTTTGCGTGCTGCAGCTCGTATACCGTTAACATTGACAGTGATGATGCGCATATATATATGAGATTAGATCAAATAAAGTTAGTATTTAGTACACTAGCAAAGATCAATCAATAAAAGTATCTACCCAAACTAATTGGTCAGAAAAATTGGCAAGAAAAATCAAAATGGAAAATAGCTCTAAATTTATTCAGTTTGCGGTTGAACACCACGTTTTGCAATTTGGTGAATTCACGCTTAAATCCGGTCGCGTCAGCCCATACTTCTTTAATGCCGGTTTATTCAATGATGGCAATGCTTTGCACATGCTAAGCCAGTTTTATGCACAGGCTATCGTAGATTCAAACTTAGAGTTCGATATGTTATTTGGGCCAGCTTATAAAGGTATACCTTTAGTAACTGCAGTAGCGATGACCCTATCACGTGATCATGGTAAAAATTATCCTTATGCGTTCAATCGTAAAGAGGTAAAAAAGCATGGCGATGGTGGGCATATTGTTGGTGCACCATTAGACGGGAAAGTGCTAATAATTGATGATGTCATTACGGCTGGGACAGCCATAAATGAGGCGGCAGAAATTCTTGCCCAATCGAATGGAAAAGCAGCAGGCGTAGTAATTGCTTTTGATCGTGAAGAGCGAAGTCAAGAAAATGCAGCCGCTTTGTCAGCAGTAGGGCAGGTTGAACATGACTTAAATATATCTGTAATCAGTGTTGCTAAAGCAAAAGATTTAATCAGCTATTCTGAATCAAATAATATGTACTCAGAACATTTAGAAAATCTAAAGAATTACCTAGAGAAATACGGATCAAATACCATATAATTACTATGGTTTTATTACAGGTATAGGGTGTTGGAACTCATACTGTTTCTAAATATGACGAGTGAGTATAGTTTCACGATTAAATAAGTCGTTTGGGCTCTAACTTCTTGGAATATGGTAGTAAAATTGCCTGTGAACTCTCAAGTGAAATAACTGATTGGCTGTATGTTAGCAACAAAATATTTTTTTAACTTATCCTTATCTCTGGTCATATGCATGGCGGGAGTAGCGCATGCAGAGTTTTATCGCTGGGTAGATGACACAGGTACTATTCACTATAGCGATAGTTTGCCCCCAACTGAATCACAAAAAAAACAGGACTTGTTAAATGATACGGGTCGTGTCGTAAAAACTATTCCAGCACCTAAAACAGTGGGTGAACTGGAACAAGAGCAACAACTTGCGTTGTTGGAAGCAGAAAAGAAGAAAAAAATTGAAAAAGCTGAACATAGAGATCGCTTGTTAATGGCGTTGTATTTAACGGTAGAAGATATTGAGCTAGTGCGTGATGAACGTATTGAAACTGTAGAGTCTGCGATAAGAATAACTCAGCTACGTAAAAATAAATTTGCTAAAAAATTAGATGATTTAAGTGCTTCAGAGCAAAAATTTAAAGCAAATGGACAAAATTCGCCACCATGGTTAATTAAGAGCCGTAGTCACTATAAAGAACAACTTGTTAATGTAGAAGATATTCTTGCTATTAAAGAAAGAGAAAAACTAGTGATTAAAAAGCGTTTTGCTGGAGATATAAATCGCTACTTAGAATTGAAAGATCCTGAATTAGCTGCTGAGTAAAGTACCCACACCCTGATCAGTAAATAATTCTAGTAATACGGCATGTTGTACGCGACCATCAATGATATGTGCAGTATTCACGCCTGAAGTTATAGCATCCCACGCACAGTTTACTTTAGGTAACATTCCTCCTCTAATTACTTCATTAGCGATAAGCTGTTTAATTTCGTCATATTTTAAACCTGTTAACAGCTCGCCGTTGTTCTGTACACCTGGTGTATTGGTTAATAAAATAAGTTTTTCAGCATTTAATGCTGAAGCGATATTACCCGCTACAAAATCTGCGTTGATATTTAAAGATTCTCCACC
>JBGCDX010000105.1:0-11050 GCA_045105815.1 Gammaproteobacteria bacterium | reverse complement strand
CACAAAAAAATTAACACCCAAACATGTAAGACTATTAAAATCTTTGAATTATCTTTTAGAAATATTGTAGAGCATTCCGAAATAAAAGATGTTTACTTGGCAAAGTACATATCAGACAGCTCTAGAATACGCCAGTTCGTTATGGCGCAATCCAAATTTCTAGTCAAAGTCGCGAAACTGCCGGCAGAATTCGAAACAGGTATATCAGTTATTTTCGACGAATTAAAAGAAAAAATATAATAAACTGCTGAAGTATACATCACAAGGTGGCGCATTTTTTAGATTAGTGCAGAGATTTTTTTGAAAACCTAATCTACTATTGAAATCATTGAGTCCATTAAAAGCAATTTCTTGAATATTTATCAAACTAGATTAAATCTGTGTCACACCTCAAGTGGCACCTCAATTTTTACAAAAGAGTACTTTGGGTAATTTCCGATATTAAATAGGCTCTGCAGTGCCCCTTCACAACGTTAAATATTCGCAAAGCCTGCAGAAATAGGCAGTTATCATTTAATTTAAGGATCTCTTGCAAGAGACAAGACTGGATGGCGGAGAGAGAGGGATTCGAACCCTCGGTGCCGTATTAGGACACACACGCTTTCCAAGCGAGCACATTCGACCGCTCTGTCATCTCTCCACTGTGAACAAGGCAAATATTAGCAGATCATTGAAACATTAGCGTGATAACTTTGACCGCTCTTAGCGTTATGACTTTGTATCTTTATCACTATTAGAATTGTAAATATGTGATGGAAAATGAGCTACTTTCTCACCTACTTCAGATATTTTAGCAACACCCTGCTTCTCTACTTCGTCTATACGAATAATAGAATGCATAGGGACAAAAAATCGTTTTACTTGATCGAATTCAGTCTTTAATTTTTCTTCACCTGGGTCCACTACCACGCTGGTACGCTCGTGAAACTTAAGCTCTTCAATGGTGATAAACCCATGCAAATCAGATTGATAAACTTTGCTTGCATATACTTCATAAACATTACCTTGATTATAAAAGCTTACTTTGAATATATTTTTAATTGCCATAAACCTATAGTTACATGAACTACTTATATTTTAAACTTTTTCTTTGCATCAAAGTTTTCCACTATTTGATGCCCCTTATAGCCTCTTGGGTTACATACCACACGCACACCATGCTTTGTGTAATCACTAGCATGATGAATATGCCCATGCGCCCAAAGATCAATTTGATTATCTTTCAGCATAGGCTCTAATTGATTACAGTAAGCAAACTTCAAATAATCATCCGGATCACCAGCCCAACTCTTTTTAGTAGGAGCATGGTGGGTAACGACTACAGTAGGCCCACTATGGTTCTTCGATAATTCACGATCTAACCATTTTCTACAATCATGATTAATCTTAATGAGCTGATCTGGCGTTATGGCAAATTTATCTATCGAGACATAACGGAAATCATTCATGATGCTCTGAAGATCCGCCATCATTTCCTCATCATCACATTCATTAAAGTCTGTCCACATGGTACATCCCAGAAAACGAACTCCATCAATAACAACACTTTTCTTTTCAAGATAATGAACATTGCTTCCCTTGCTCATACCTATCAGCTCGTCTTGCAGCTCATTTATATCGTAGCCCCAATACTCATGGTTACCTGCCACATAGATCACAGGTTTATCTAGTGTCTGCAACCACTCCAACCCCTCCAACCCCACACCAATATCTCCAGCCGCGATTAATACATCACAATCTTGATCAGAAAAATTAAAGCCACCAAATTCTAGATGGACATCAGAAATTATTTGTATCTTCATGTAGGCAAAAGGCACTAAGGAATAAATTAATAGTGGAGCATTTATTATGCTTGCTCTATTCCACTATAAGACGGCCTATAGTAATCATAATTCAAGAATTTATATATCTGGTTCAATACTAAGTGCTTGATTGAGCAGACCAGTAGTAGATATTTTTACACCGTTAATTATTAAAAATAATAGGTTTCAGAAACGAAAAACGCCACGCAAAAGCGTGGCGTTTTTACTTAACACGATTAGATTAACGATAATCTAATTGAATTTCCAGCGACTTAGAATTTAAGACCAAGTGCTCGAATAGTCTCTACAGTCACGAAGTTTGTACCATATGGTAGGCCTTTCTTCTTCGCGTAGCACTGTGCACCGCGGAAAGTACAAGGACCCATCACACCGTCAACGTTACATGTATAGCAACCGTTCTTCTTAAGTGCGCTTTGCAATGTAGTTACGTTACCAGTAGTCATATTAACTTGGCACAAAACAGGTACCCATGTTAATTGCTCACCACGAACTTGCTCAGTGCGAGTTACCGTTCCATATTCTTCAGGAATTGCGATACGCTTTTCTTGTGCAGCTGTTACTAACTCGGTTACTTCAACAGTTTTATATACCGCTGGAGCTGTTACCGTTTTAGTGCTTGCAGGGCTTAGTAGAACTGTTTTTGTAACCGTTCTATATTGAGCCGGTACTTCAACCAAGCACATAAGTTCGCCTGTATCTGTTACACGTGAACCAACAATTTTTTGGTTACCAAAACGATCCACTATTGCAGCAGCACTAGATCCGCCAGCAGCACCAGTACCCGCACCTGCAGCCATTGTGCCAGCACCTTTCTTCCATACTGTTGTTGCTTCAGAAATTTGGATCTTTTCACTCTTAGTTCCATATTTAGCAGGAACAGAAACGAGCTTAGATGTTTCAGGCTTAACTAAAACACGCTTTGTAACGGTTTTGTAAGTTGCTGGAACAATTTCAACTCTTTCAGAAGCTTCTTTCTTTATTACTTTTTCAGTAATTGTGCGTGACTCACCAGGAATCAACATACGCGCATAACACTCACCTGGGCGAGCATTTGGCGGATATAGATCGCCAGATGTTGAAGACATAGCTGGAGCTGGTGCTGAAGCTGGCTGGCTTTCACCTTCCATAGCCATCTTTTTCTGTCTTTCATACTCAGCCATATTAGCTTCGCGCTCTGCTGCCATTTCCGCAGCAATCTTTTCTTCTTCTGTCATTTCTGCAGCGGGTGCTTCCGCTGTAGCAGTGGTTTGACTGGTTTGACAAGCCGCCAATAACATCGCTGTAAGTATTGCAGCAATTAGCAAACTAATTCGTTTCATGTGTTTTCTCCCAATGGGTTTATTTCTGACAATTATTGTAGTTATGAAAATATAACACTAAATTGAAGTGCTCTATGGCCCGTATTGTAAACCAATGTTTCAAAATAATTAATATATTCAAGTATTGAACTATTCGACTATTAGTCTAATTAAATCATGCACTTAGAAAGAAAAGCTTAAATTTATATAAAATAATTTCCACTTTACCCCCCATCATAGGTGCTTTTTAGGCGCCTCCAAGCAGATTTTCAGTATTTCCAAGTAGTTTTACTAGCCTCATATAAAGATGTTTTAACTCAATGATATGGGCTTTTTTTTGATCCATACTTGTAAAATCATTTTGACAGTACATCTCAACGGAGTGAGCTGCTCGAGATATTTCTGAAAACTCATATGATCCAGAAGAACCAGCCAGCTTATGGCATGACGCAGCCAACTTAATTAAATTATCTTCAGAATACTCATTACTTTGCAAAGCTTGCCAGAGAGTCTCTAACTCTCTTGTCTTTTCTGGGAAACTACCTACATAAGCTTTTTTAAGCTTATCAATTTTCTCCTTCGCTTCTGATGATAAATCAGTCACTTATATTAAGAGCTTTACTGATCGCATTTATCAAAGGCGGTAATTGAATCGGCTTCGATAGAAACTCATTACATCCTGCCTGCAATGCACGCACTTTATCATCATGATTCGAAGATGCTGTCATGGCTATAATGGGTGAAGTAAAGTTCTTTGCACGTAGTTTTTTTACCACCTCTACACCACTCAGTTCTGGCAACTGCATATCAAGCAGCACCAAATCTAAATCATCCTCCTCACTATATTCCAATGCTTTTATTCCATTAGTAACTGCAATAGTAGAATAACCCATTTCATTTAAATATATTTTTAGCAGCTCAACCAAATCTAAGTCATCTTCGACAATCAACACTTTCTTAGTGTTATCACTCAATAAATTTTGCTTTATGGATGATAAGTTTGCCGGCTTAGCTTTAACATATAGTGTAAATACACTGCCTTCACCTAGCTCGGACTCTAGTTCCAATCTACCATTTAACTTCCCAACTATTTGCGAACTAATTGCTAAACCTAATCCTGCTCCTTTTTTATTACTATCATATTGGCTATATGCTTGGAAAATACTAGCTCGATACTCTTTAGAGACACCTGGCCCAGTATCCTTAACGCTTACAATTAATTGTTCATCCTCCCAATTAAACTTTACCGTTACCGTACCTTTTTCCGTAAATTTAAAAGCATTGCCAATGAGATTAATAAGCACTTGTTGCAAACGCAAAAAGTCAGAATAGATTGCCTCTGGCAATGTTTCGCTTGTTTGCAAATTAAACTCAACATTAGATCCATCTATATGCCCTCCAAACATATGTCCAAGATTAATCACTAAATCATTCAAAGGAAACGGGGCTATATTTACGAGCAATTTATCAGCCTCTAACTGTGCATGCTCCAAAACATTATCAATTAATGACATCAAATATTGGGTATTACTCTCTATCGATTTAGCAAATTGATATCGATCATCTCCAGGTGAAAACTTGTTTGCGAGTAAATTCGAATAACCCAAAATTGAGGAGATAGGAGTACGAAACTCATGTGACATTCCAGATATAAATCGCGTTTTAGCGCTATTTGCGACTTCTAGCTGCTCAGTTAATTGTTGAAGTTTTTGATAGAGAAGCTTTGTTTCATTTGAATCTTGTGTTGCTTGCTGTTCTCGTTGATGTTCATGGGCAGCCTCTAGGAGTACAACATAACGATGTAGATTAATTTTAATAACATTAACACTACTGATACTGTCTTCATTAAAATTTACGATAGGTAGTGATACATAAGCTTCATTTTCTAAACCAACAAGAAACGGCAGCACATCAATACAACTTTGACCCACTTCAAATTCAGGCAGCTGATAATCCGTTAGCTCGCCATGGTGAGAAATGTATTGATTATTATCATCTACCACCACCACAAGAGGTTTCATTTTACGCGCAGTCAAGGCATATAAATTTTCAGCAATCTGATCAATATGTAGATTCATTTAAGTAGCTTCTGACCTAATGTAGAAAACGCCTTTTCAACACAGTCGCCTGTCTTCGCACTTGTTTCGAAATGATCCCAACCTTTTACCTTAATGGAATCTAATATTTCCGCTGAACATTGCCACTCATCTCTCAAATCACACTTATTAATTAACATGCAAAATGGAATCTCACCAAATTTATTTTGCATATGCTCTTGTAGCGTAAAGGCTGTATCAATAGTTTGTGAACGTGTGCCATCTGCAACCAAGAGATACCCTGAAGTACCCCTTAAATAATTATCGTCCAATGTCGTAAACGTATCTTTTCCGGCTACATCCCACACCATAAGCTTCAATATATTGCCACCTTCAACCTGAAGCTCCTTTGCATCTACTTTTACGCCCACCGTACTGAAATACTTATCAGAGAAGATATTTTTTACAAACCTTGAAGTTAAACTAGACTTACCTACAGAGAAATCCCCAATCATGCAGATTTTTTTATTGATTACAGACATAAAACTAGAGACTGACTACATTGAATTATTTTTGAGGTATCAAAAATTGATTAGCGAATTGGAGTGAATTTAATTCCCCCCACCAAACTAGTCGACATCTGGCTCAAGACGATAGCCGTGCTGATAAACAGAAGTTAATTTCCAGCCATTTTCTTTACTAAAATCCAATTTACGTCTTAGTCGACTCACATGTGTATCTACCGTTCGTGTATTAATATCTGGGTTTTTTCCCCAAACACGTTCAAGCAAATAACCACGAGAAAGCACTTTACCAATGTTTCTCAATATGAATAAAGCGAGCTCATATTCTTTCTGAGTGAGATCAATTTGGTTGCCTTTACATGCAATCGTCCGCCTCTTTAAATCAATCTCATAGGGAGCAATATTTAAAGTGGTTTCATCTTCAGTTGGTGGATTATTTCTTCTATGAACCGCACTAATACGTGCCAACATCTCTGCACGTTTAATTGGTTTTGACATATAGTCATCTGCACCAGCTTCTAATGCCGCAACTACATCTTCCTCACTATCTCTTTGAGTAATAAATAAAACCGGACAACTCCAATCAAGGTTCTCGCGCACCCACTTCAATACTTCAAAACCACTCATATCTGGGACTTCCCAATCAAGCATAATGAGGTCGAAGCTTTCTTTACTCAATGCACCGACCATCTGTGCGCCCGCGCGATAAATATACGGTTGATGGCCAGCATCGGATAGCCAGACTTGCATAAGATTTGCTTGATCAAGATCGTCTTCGAGCAGTGCGATTCTCATTCTTTAGGCCTAGGGATTGGATTGTGGTGGAGTAACGTGGATTAACTAGCAGACTAATTTAATACTCGTATAATTTATATGTATTTTAATTGAAATTTAAAATTAAGTCTTTTATTAGATATATCATCTAAACTCATGTTTAATATAAATATAATCTCAATTCTTTAAAATAAACCTCTACTATTCTACAAATCGAGTGACATATTTTTAATTATTTCATCCCCAAATCCAGTAGTACTCACAAGTGTTGCACCTGGCATCAACCTTTCAAGGTCTTCTTGAACCTCTCTGGATGTACCTGGCCGGCGCCCTTTAGCGCCAAATCCAGCTCGAGCTCTTGCTAAATCATAGGTTACGGTTCGTGCGGCAATTGCACCCTCTACACCTTTAATAATATAGTCAGCGGCTTCGTTCCAACCCATATAACGCAACATCATTTCTGCAGATAAAATTATTGACCCTGGATTAACACGATTCTTTCCTGCAAAACCAGGCGCTGTTCCATGTGTTGCTTCAAATACAGCTGAGGTATCCGAAATATTTCCTCCTGGAGCGATACCGATTCCACCCACTTGAGCAGCCAGCGCATCAGAGATGTAGTCTCCATTCAAATTCAACGTCGCAATCACATCATAATCTTCTGGATTTAATAAAATTTGTTGTAAGAAGTTATCTGCAATTACATCTTTAATGATAATCTCATTTCCTGTAAGGGGGTTTTTAAGTTTGCACCATGGCCCATCACCAATTACTTCTGCACCAAACTCCCGCACAGCTAAATCAAAACCCCAATTACGAAACGCGCCTTCTGTAAATTTCATAATGTTGCCTTTATGAACTAAAGAAACATTCTGTCGATCATTATCAATTGCATATTGAATGGCTTTACGAATTAATCGTTCTGAACCTTCTTTTGAAACTGGCTTAATGCCAATGCCTGATGTTTCTGGAAAGCGAATCTTTGTAACATGCATTTCATCTCGCAAAAATTTAATTACTTTATTAGCATCCGCACTCATTGCTTCCCACTCAATCCCTGCATAAATGTCCTCCGTATTTTCACGAAAAATCACCATATCGGTAGTTTCACTATTTTGCAGAGGGGTGGGTGTTCCAGAAAAATAGCGAATCGGTCGTACACAAGCATATAGATCCAACACTTGGCGTATTGTCACATTCAATGAACGCATACCCTCGCCTATTGGTGTCGCTAACGGGCCTTTAATAGAAATAATATAATGTTTAATTACATCAAGCGTTTCTTGCGGTAAAAAGTGCTCTTTACCATATAGACGTGATGCTTTTTCACCAGCATAGATTTCCATCCATTGGACTCGGCGCTTGCCCTCATAGGCTAACTTAACCGCTTCAGTAACCACACGGCGCATCACAGGTGTTACATCTATTCCAATTCCATCACCTTCGATAAAAGGAATAATAGGATTATCTGGAACATTTAGCGATCCATCTTTATTAAGCTTGATGGCTTGGCCATCTGCAGGAATTTGAACGTGCTCATACGGCTGATGTGCCATGGACTACCCTCTAGGTTTCAAAATACGGTGCATGTTTAAACACCGAAATAATTCTAAATTATTTGCCAGACATTATTATAGATTATTATCATTAAGGATCGGCTCTTTCCGCTTAATCTTTAATCAACCACTGATTAAATAGGCATAAAAAAACCCGATATGTGCAACACATACCGGGTTTTAGTAAGTTTCAGTTTACTTACTTATCGTCGAACTGCTCTTCCTCAGTAGAACCTGTTAATGCAGTCACCGAAGAAGCACCACCTTGAATTACGGTAGTAACATCATCAAAGTAACCTGCACCCACTTCTTGCTGGTGAGAAACAAACGTGTAACCACGCTCACGACCTTCAAACTCAGGCTCTTGAACCATCTCACAGTAGTGCTTCATACCCTCTCCTCGTGCGTAGTTATACGCGAAGTCGAAAGTGCGATACCAGTTTAAATGAATACCCGCTAAGGTAATGAACTGGAACTTATAACCTAACTCAGATAGATCTTCTTGGAAACTCGCAATTTGTGAATCACTTAAGTTCTTCTTCCAATTGAAAGAAGGTGAACAGTTATATGACATCAACTGACCAGGCACTGCAGCTTGTACTGCTTGTGCAAATTCACGCGCAAAACCAATATCCGGTTTGCCTGTTTCACACCAGACCAAATCAGCATAAGGTGCATAAGCAACACCACGACTAATGGATTGCTCTAGTCCGTTCTTAACACGATAGAAACCTTCAGGAGTACGTTCACCCGTTAGGAATGGCTTGTCGTTTTCATCAAAGTCACTGGTTAATAAGTTAGCCGCTTCCGCATCAGTTCGCGCTAAAACAATTGTTGGCACACCCATTACATCTGCAGCTAAACGTGCAGCACCTAATTTTTGACAAGCTTCTTGTGTAGGTACAAGAACTTTACCGCCCATATGACCACACTTCTTAACCGCAGCAAGTTGGTCTTCAAAGTGTGCGCCTGCAGCACCGTTAGCGATCATGTTCTTCATTAATTCATATGCGTTTAATACGCCACCGAAACCGGCTTCCGCATCTGCAACAATTGGTAAGAAATAATCAATCGCATCTTCTTCTGACATTTTGCCATCAGCGATATTTTTCCACTGAATTTGATCAGCACGTTGGAATGTGTTGTTAATACGACGAACCATAGTAGGAACAGAGTCGTAAGCGTATAGAGATTGATCCGGATACATGGTTTCAGAAGTATTTCCATCTGCAGCAACCTGCCAACCCGAAAGATAAACTGCTTCTAAACCCGCTTTAGCTTGTTGCATGGCTTGACCGGCAGTAATCGCACCGAAAGCATTCACATAGCCTTTATTAGAAGTACCATTCACTTTTTCCCAAAGTTTTTCAGCGCCTCTTCGTGCAAGAGTATATTCAGGTTGCACACTACCGCGTAAACGCACAACGTCTTCAGCACTGTAATCACGTTTAACATTCTTCCAGCGTGGGTTAGTGGCCCAGTCACTTTCTAATTCTTTAATTTGTTCTGCTCTACTCTTGCTCACGATAGTCTCCTTAAAAACCCCTGTTTGATTATTAATATTTCCTGACCCCTGAAATGATTCCCATGTGTATATGGGGCCGTGTATATTAACAGATCCTAATTTAGAGTGACTATGAAATTTGGGATATCCGTCATGCAAGTCGTGTATAGGCAAATAAGATAAAGTATTCAGCAGTCAAAAACCGCTGCCTTGCTATCTACCTTGGGGTATATTTAGGCTGATCTCTATAGACAAAATACATTTCTTAAAAATCTAACAACTAAGGAAACAAGTCGATGACATTTAAAACCGCTGATCTATGTGATGACCATGAAGGAAAAATCTCTGTCGCAGAACCATTATTTGCAGATTTTGGAGGCAATATTTCATTTAGTGGCAAAATTTTCACCATTAAATGTTTTGAAGATAATTCATTCGTGCGTGAAGCACTTAAAACACCCGGTGAAGGTAGAGTACTTGTCGTAGATGGCGGCGGCTCAATTCGTAGGGCGCTCGTAGGTGACCTATTAGCACAAGCGGGAGCAGACAATAACTGGGCAGGAATTGTTGTAAATGGATGCATTCGTGACTCAGGCGTAATCGCAACCATCAATATTGGTTGCAAAGCGCTTGGCACATTACCCATGAAGACAGATAAAAAAGGTATTGGTGAACAAGACCTTACCGTGCACTTTGCAGATGTAGATTTTGTGCCTGGTCATTTTCTGTATGCAGATGAAGATGGAATCATTGTTAGCGCGAATGATTTATTAAAATAAAATTTTTTTTATTATCAGACCTGTAATCATGAAACCTATATTAGTCGAGTATGCAGCAGGCATTACCTGTATCGATGCGATGTATATAAACCCTGGGCACGCATGCTGTTACTTAATGGTTGAAAAGGGTCGCGCTGCATTCATTGATACTGGCACAGGGCATTCCGTGCCTTACCTGCTCGAAACTCTTAAAGCAAAAAACGTACATGTTGAGAATGTTGACTATGTAATTCCTACACATGTGCACTTAGATCATGCAGGTGGCGCAGGATTATTAATGCGCCAACTACCTAATGCCAAGCTAGTCATTCACCCGCGCGGGGCATCACACATGATCAACCCTGAAAAGTTAGTTGTTGGTACTACCGCTGTATATGGTGAAGATAAATTCAAACAATACTATGGCGAGATCATCCCGATAGATGAACAACGTGTCATGGTTGCGAAAGACGAAGATGAAATTCAACTAGCCAACCGAACTCTTACATTTCTAGACACACCGGGCCATGCGAGACATCACTTCTGTGTATATGACCATACCAGTGAAGGCTTCTTCACGGGTGACACTTTTGGCCTTTCCTATAAAGAACTGGATAACGAAGATGGTGCTTTTATTTTACCCACCACCACCCCCGTGCAATTTGAACCCGACGCCTGGCAAAACACTCTCACAAGAATGTTAGAACATAAGCCCCAAAATATGTACCTAACCCACTTCGGCCGCGTTACTGAAATCCAACGTTTAGCCCAGCAACT
>JBGCDX010000104.1:0-7110 GCA_045105815.1 Gammaproteobacteria bacterium | reverse complement strand
GTGCAATGCGTCACTTTGCTGAAGAATTAAAAACGTCTGGTTATCAGGTTGAATATGTTTCGTTAAAAGATAAAGAAAATACTGGCAGCCTCAAGTCTGAAGTGAGCAGAATCGCTAAAAAATATAAATGTAACCATATTTCAATCACTCATCCTGGCGAATATCGTGTGTATGAAAGTCTTAATAGTTTAAATGGAAAGGACATCAAACTTAGCTGGTTGGAGGATGATCGTTTTATATGTAGTCATGAAGAATTTTCAAACTGGATAGAAGATAAAACTCAACCTCGCATGGAGAATTTTTATCGTTATATGCGGGTCAAAAATCATATTTTCATGGATGGTGATAAACCGATAGGGGGCAAGTGGAATTATGATAAAGATAATCGGAAATTTCCAAAAGAGGTGGTTAACCTTTCAAGCCCGAAAACATTTAGCCCCGATGCGATTACAAATGAGGTTCTTGAGTTAGTGGATGTTACGTTCTCTGATCATTTCGGTGACCTGTATCCATTTAATCTAGCGGTTACACGTAAGCAAGCCTTAGCATCTTTAAACCACTTTATAAAAGAAAGGCTCTCCAGGTTTGGTGATTACCAGGATGCCATGATAGAGAATGAGCCTTATCTATATCATTCATTTTTAAGTTTCTATATCAATACGGGTCTGCTTTTGCCACGTGAAGTGATTAAGAAAGTCGAAACGGCTTATCAAGCACATGATATTCCGATTAATGCTGCAGAAGGTTTTATACGACAAATACTAGGTTGGAGAGAATATATACGCGGTATTTATTGGCATAAAATGCCGCAATACGCTGAAAGTAATTATTTTAATGCGAACAAACCATTGCCGGATCTATTCTGGACTGGAGATACAAAATTAAATTGCTTGTCACAATGTGTTAACGAGACTCAGCAGAATGCGTATGCGCATCATATTCAACGTTTGATGGTGCTAGGTAACTTTCTATTACTACTTAGTGTGAATCCTGAACAGGTAAATGAATGGTATTTAATTGTTTATGCGGATGCTTTTGAGTGGGTTGAACTACCCAATGTAACGGGCATGATTTTGTATGCAGATGGGGGTTATCTGGCCAGTAAGCCTTATGCAGCAGGGGGTGCGTATATCAATAGGATGTCAAATTATTGTAAGTCGTGTCATTACAATGTGAAGGAGAAGACGGGTGACCAAGCATGCCCGTTTAATTATTTGTATTGGAATTTTCTTGATCAGCATCAAGATAAGCTTTCAAAAAATCAACGTTTAGCCATGGTGTATAGCACGTTAAGAAAAATGGATGCAGAACATTTAGCGACTATTCGATCCAATGCAAAGTCATTTATAGATAATCTTTAGTGTATTCATTAAAGCGTTAATGTATTAGCTGCAGCCTATTTAGATTGGCGCAGCATTTCTTGTTGGCGCATGGGCATAGTATCGATTAATACAAATATTTTTTCTAAGTCCAAGGTTTTTTGTTCTTGTTTGATCCCGCCATCTTTGCCAATTAATAAAATATTAAATTCATTGTCCTGAAAGTAAACTTTTAAAGTTTTTTTATACAAGTCTTCAGATATCGTATCTTCATAATTGGTATGGATCACTTGGTTTGCAAGTACAAACCAATAGATATGTCTATCTATAATTTCATGATGGTAGTGTTTTAAACGATCTATTATCTCGTTTGATTCATCACTCGAATAGATCAGGATGATTCTGTTATTCCACTCAAGTTCTTCAATGCCTTCTAAGGCCATTATTTCTTGATTAGCGAGTAATAAAACGAGTGCAATGACTAGTGTAATGACTGGCGCGATTTTGAGTAAATAATAATTTAGCATAGTTAATGTTTAAAGATTTATGATCTCTGCATTTGGATGATCTTTTAGATAGCGTAATAAGATTTTATAGGTATCCAAATCAAATAGTATTTCTTCCTTTTCAAAAAGGTTTATTTGTTTTAGTTGCTCTTCATCATGTGCAGTGCCTAAATAACACCAATTATCGAATATATGAATATCTGTCCATTTAGAATGTATCGATACTTCTTTTATACCTACTCTACCTTTGAAGGGCCAGGTCTTATTTTTTAAGGGTTGTAAAGCGTCTAGCATTCGTAAGGTATGTTGCATGTAAGACTCTTTCTCAACACATATCCCTTTGCAATGCTTAAGCTGATAGGCAAAACAAGCCCCTTTGCCTGTCTCAAGACCTAATTGCTTTTCACATAACTGATGTTCTTTGGCTACACTTCGTAAAGTGTCTTTGGCTTTTTTCTTGGTTTTGAATAATCCGTAGTTGTTGGCGATTGACTGAGGGTCAATCATGTCTGCAGTTACCAATTTAGGGATTGAATGTTTATCATTATGATCCCAATGTATGGTAGTTAGGCTGTCATAGCGTCTTAGTCTTCGATTATAGACAGGTAATAACTGTTTAATCGATTTAGCCTCTAGTAACAATGCGCCAAGTTCCCCTGCTGTTTGCTTATAACCAATTGATGCAATGGATTGGCATATCTTCATGTCTTTAGCGGCAAGGTGGTCACCCGAAAAATGTGACAACACACGGCTACGAAGGTTTACACTTTTACCGATGTAAATAGGGGTGCCACTTGAGTCGTAAAATGTATACACACCGGTACTATCGGGTAGATTATCTACATCTTCTTCTTTAATGCCAGGTGGTAAACTGGGGCGCTTTAATAAATCAGTAATGACTTCATCAACTTCATCCGAATCAACGGTTGAATACAATACATTCAAAAAATCAAACAATACTCTTGCGTCACCCATAGCTCGGTGTCGTGCTGCACATTGCAGACCGTGACGTTGCATGATGCTATCTAAATTATGCCGTCGATGTTCAGGAAATAGTTTTCTGGAAAGTTTGACCGTACATAAAACCGGTGCACGAAATGATTTTGCACATCGTTTAAATTCGTTTTTTAAAAAACCATAATCAAATCGAGCATTGTGCGCCACGAAAACACAATCTTGTAACCTTTCATATAGGTCTTTAGAAATCTCATGAAAGGGTGGTTGATCACGAACCATTTCATCATTAATGCCAGTTAATTGTTGGATATGATATGGAATGTTGGCGAGAGGGTTTACGAGTGTGCTCCATTCAGAAACAAGCTTGCCTTGATGCATGGTAATAATGGCTATTTCTGTAATACGGTCGCGTGTTGCATTACCACCGGTTGTTTCAACATCAACAAATACGGTATTTCTGTCGAACATTTGGCGCTTAAAAAGCTTTTAGAGTATTAACAACAGTAATGATCATAGATAGTTACTCATTAAAAATTACTATTATTGCTTTAATAGAAAAAGATAGGTAGTGCTTTGGCTAATGGATTACAGTACAAGCATTAAGAATTTGCTGAATAGTATTATAAACTCAAACATTAAAATGATTTCAAGATTGTACTTTTAATGAGCAAAAATATTTTAATTGTGGGTGGGAACAGTGGTATTGGCCATGCATGTGTAAAAGCACTTGCTGAGCATAACCAAATTTATTCATTAACGAGAAGTGGGGTCGTTGGATCACCTATTGAAAATGTAGAGTATGTAAGTGGTGATGTGCATAAGACTGGCTTAGATTATTCTTTTTTGCCTGAAAGATTGGATGCCGTTATTTATTGCCCAGGTACTATTAATTTAAAACCTTTTAGTAATTTAATGACTGAAGATTTTGAAAAAGATTTCAAGATCAATGTAATAGGTCTGGTTAATACTATTAAAGCTGCGATGCCAGCATTAAAATATTCTGGTAATGCATCGGTGATAGCCTTTAGTACGGTGGCGGTGTCACAAGGGATGAGTTATCACGCTTCGGTTGCTGCGGCAAAAGGTGCGATCGAGGGGCTGATTCGTTCGCTCGCAGCAGAGTATGCTGCTGTTGGAGTTCGGTTTAATGCTATTGCTCCCTCTCTAGTGAATACGCCCTTGGCAAGTAGCTTAACGAAAACAGAAAGTCGACTTGCTACTATTTCAAAACGCCATCCTCTTAATCGGATTGGTGAGCCTGATGAAATTGCCTCGATGGTCAAATTTTTAGTCAGTGATGATGCCAGTTGGATGACCGGACAAGTGTTACATGTTGATGGCGGTCTTTCCTCAATTAAGGAACTTTCTTAATAATTTATTCAATTTGAATATGTATTTCGTTTCTTCTTAACATGGGTAAGGTCCAGGGTGGGTCATAGGCAGCGGAGTATGCCATTCCTATTACTGAGAAATCCTTTTCCTTGACCCAATTTTCTAATTTTTGTGTATGCTCGTCTAAAGAAGCTTCAGTCATTCTGCCACTGTAACGAAGGGTGGCTACTTTATTCCCAGGTAGCTGCTTAACGATTACCTTTTTATCGTTTGGTGTGGGTGCCGTGTCTAGTGTGTACTCTGATGGTAAAACAAACGTCATGATCCAGTCTGAATCATCTTGTTGTCGATATACAGGCGCGGTCATTTCTATTTTTTCTGATTTTTTCTCTCGTAATACCGGTGCAGTCATAGAAATTTTTTCTTTGGCTACATTATCTCCAAAAATATAGCCCGCCAGACGTTCAAAACCTTTTGATGAGGTTTCTTGATAGCTACCGGTCGTGGTGGTTTGGGCCACTAAGGTGTCTGGATATTTTCTTACCTGAAAATTATCTTCTTCAAGTAACACTTCATAGTTTGGTTCTTCGATGTCTGCCACGCCAAATACCGAACAGCTAGTAATTAAAATGGTAACGAGTGATAGTAAAAGTATTTTCATGCTGAGGTTTATTTTGATTTATATTTTGGGTTGAATAGTTCATTTTGTGCTTGTGTATACTATAGTTTATGTGTCTGTAGTGAATCTTTCTCTATCATTACAAATTATTAATAAACATTATTAAATGCTTATCCAAGCGATCACTATAAATAAAGTCGCCACTAAGGTGAGTTGATTTCTTAATGTTATATACCAATTTTCTAACGCTTTGTTGTAGGTAGTTTTTTCCCAATACCAAAAAGAAACAAAGCATATGGCTAGGATGATAAGGGTATACGGTTGAGCCATAATCACTGCTAGCCAAGCCACCAGTGAAGGTATAACACTGAATATAAATTGGTTGCGAATTGATGGATCATCACGATCATTAGAAGTTTTGGATGCTTGCATGGCAAGTCCCCAGTGCACGCCACCTATAAACGTTACGATGACTGCTGCATAAATGGTTATGCTCTTAATGGCGAAATGATGATATTCAGGTATCCATGCCAATAGACCGGATACCATAAAAGGGAGTAATCCTAGATAACCTAATTGTCTTGGTGTGGCGTGCTGTTTTTGCATGTTAGTGAATCACCTTGCAACCTTTAACCCTGTTTTTCCTACGCGCGTGATGCCACCTGTGTTTTAGCATTTAACACCGCTTGGTGATGTTGTTCGATAAATTGCATAAGTAATGTATGAGAGCTCTCAGGTTCTATATCTACCATTCGGCTGCGAATTGCCAGCACCATGGAGAGGGCTTGAAGGATGTCTCCATTTTTGCAGTCATCGAGCTCTTTTACATGATCGCTAATGGTGTTCAAGAGTTCTGTCACAATCTTTGAAATGGTTTCTATGGACTGAGTTTCTGGGTGCAATGGAAACTCAATTTCTTGAGAAACACCTGAGGATGTATACGTTGTGAAACATAATAATTGCATGATGATGGCCTAGTGATTAAAAGGTTGATGGCTATTGGTTTAAATCAATGCCTTCTACACGAATTAAGTGTGACATTGCTTCCTCTAGCATGCTGCGTGCCTGCGCAGTGGTGGCATGTAAATAACTATGCAATGCTGCATCCTGATCATTTTCATTTTCGCATTCAGCACTATAAATTTCGAATGAAACCAAATCTTTCACAATGTCAGACATGTGTTTGGGACATTCACATTTAATGGTGCTAGAGATAGCAGCCAATTGAGTAAGTTGTTTGTTGCTAAACTTTCTTGAGGGTATGGTCTGCTCATAATGCAGTGTAGACCCTGTTTGTAGACCAGGCAGTCTTTCACTACCACCGGAGTGAACGATGCATAATCTTGCAAGTTCTTGAACGTCAACTGCTGAGCGTACTACGGTCACTTGTGAAGACTGAAGATCTTCTATTTGTTCTTGGTTTGCAAAGCCATAAATTACCACAATATGCCAAGCACCCGAGATCTCTATAATCTTTGACATTTGCTTTTTAGTCTTAGAATTTATAGTGGGTGTTTCAACGACGACAATATTTATTTGTTTGCTGCTATCCATTGTATCTTGCAGTTCATTTATAGATTCATACATTCCTACCAGGTTGATACCTTTTACTTCTTCTAAACCATCTAATATCCTTACTGGAAAGCTATCACCCAGTAATGCAACATTGCTATCAATGTCGCTAGTGGTCTGGATTTTTTGTGCTCCATTAGCATATTTGTCTTGATGTTTGCTATGTTCTTCAAAAAGGCTTTGTAGTTCTTCTGAACCAAGGCTAGCGATGGTGCCAATTGAAATTCCACTTTCTGTTAATGTCTTGAGCATTAAGAGCTTAGTGACGTCTTCTCTTGAATATTGTCGATCACCTGATTCTGAACGATTTGGTATCACGGCTTTATACCGTCTTTCCCATGCACGGAGTGTTTCAGAGCCTATTCCTGTGATGCGTGAAACGGCACCAATTTTATAGACCATGTTGTTAGAATCAGGCTTTACGCCTTCTATATGGTGTTCTGCAAAATCTGTAATTAACATACGTGTACCTTTATTAAGTTTTGATGGATAAGTAGTAAGAATTGATCATTATTTACCGGTCGTGAATCGTTATGTCGCTTGTACGTCTGATTCAACCAAACGTTCTAAACATTAAAATTAGTAGAGCAACACTGATTGAAATTACGACGGAAAATAGAAATAGATCAGGAAGAAGAATAAAATAAAAAAATTTATTATCGTGATCTTCATTTCTTTGTGTTTGTAAATATTCTCTTTTCATAATTATTTGCTCTAAAATTTGAACGCTTTCAGTAATGACTGATTTCGTTGTGTAAGTATTTAAATAAGCTAACTTCTATGCATTCGGCTACGAGATGTTGGA
>JBGCDX010000103.1:0-29578 GCA_045105815.1 Gammaproteobacteria bacterium | reverse complement strand
CAATATATTGAGTTTCATCATTATCATCAGCAATTATCTTAAGTAGTGGATAGTCAATAGACTGGTCGATCTCGCCGGCCTTGCCCTCAACATAAAGCTCATGCGACATCCCCATATCTGAGACTCTTTGTGTCTTTATTTGAGTTTCATTAATTCGTTTAATTTTCATAGCAGCAATACATTTCTCAGAGTAATCCCTGAGCATATTTTACTTCTTTACTACAGAATATGTTGTGAATACTAATGTCCGCTTTGGGTCGTTAGCAGACATTAAATCAATTTGTTTTGAAGATTCCAACCAAGATTCCCCTTATTTTGTTATCTGAATGACTGCTTTCGGCCAATAGCGGTCATTCGTTTATTTCATTTTTTTCTTGGGCGGTACTCATCCCATATAAATAAAGTACCAAAGATTACTAACAGCACTCCACCTGTTAATACAAATACTGACCCGTTTTTATTTGCTTCCACGTTTTCTATTGAGCGTATTAAGAGCGCCTCAGCTAGTAGGTTCAGTTGATCCATCCAATAAAGTGCCCCTCCACACATCATCAACCCAATGACTATTGGCGCAATCCCAAAAACAAAGATAAATATTTTTTCTGTCATGCAAATATTGAGTTATTTGAGAAATTTAATATGTCCGCTTTGGGTCGTTAGCGGTCATTATGAGAGTGTATATTAGAGTTTCCAACCAAGATTCCTCTTATTTTAGACTTTTAATGACTGCTTTCGGCCATAAGCGGTCATTCAACCAACTCAATTTCTTGCCTGAGTTTGTCTACTTTTAGACCGTTTATTGCTTCATACCTGACACCCCAATAACATGGAGTGCGTTCATCTGTATCAAGCATATGTTGCACACCAATTCGGTCTAGCCCTTCAATGTATTTATTCTTTTTTCTTTCGCAGTCGTCATGCTCACCTTTAATGGTAAATGATTCAAAATCAAGGCGATCAATTTGATTAGGTTTCAGGACATACTCATTATGAAATTTTCTTTTGAAATCTAGAAATTCAGCCAGGTTTTCAACTGGTACGCGTATAAACCCATCTCCAACAATTTTAAATGGTATTTCTTCATTGGTTAATTTTTCTAAATATAATTTCTGAATTCTCTTACTTTCATAGTAGCCATGGTCAATAGAGCGTTTATTTTCAGAAAGATCCTTATCCTCTTCGTTTCTCTGACAACCTTCTATAAGCAATAAAACTATGATTAAAATTACAAAAAATCGTATGAAATATCGCATTTGTAATTTTCTATGATAAGAAGTTTTTATTTATCAGGAATGTCCGCTATGGGTCGTTAGCGGTCATATTAAGTCTGTTCTTTATTGAATTCATTAATATTAAATATATTTATATTGTCCATTAAAACGCTGAATCATCAAAAATATATAGATGGTGTTATTAAGACAATAAATCTAAGAAGGTGGTATGTATGATGAAATATACTTCATTATTACTGCATGAATTGTGTTTATTATATGAAGCATATATAACAAAAATAGATTAAACGATATCTAGATATAGACTTAAAGAAGATTAGACAGAGCGTCTAGTCAAAGGAATTAGGAAGCAAGGTAGACAGCGTTCAGACTTAGAGAATGAGAGAGAGTTGTTGTAGAGAGAGGTTCACTATCTGGTAATTCCGCTGTCATAGAATCCTTGCTTCCTTAGACCGGTAATTTTGCGTCCCTAGCTTTAGCTAGGTTTGCCGTTTTCAGTAGTATTATTACTCCTCAGTAATCAACTAACAAATACAGTTTAGTGTGAGTAGTGGATAATTAATTAGAGTTACTTCACACTTTTCTTCAGTCTACCATTCACGTTATAAGTAATAAATTTACTTATAAACAGTGCGTTATATAATATTTGACTTGAACGGTTCTAAAACCCCGATAAAGGTTAAAAGCATATAAAGTATATATGAATAGAAACATACACCATTCATAAAAACGAATATTAAAATGAAAACAATTAATTTTACTATATGCCTTAAAAAGGCAATTATTATCACTATCGAAATAATGAAGCCTAAATATTGCTACTTATAGGCTTATCTTTACTTACAAGAATAATAATGACTTGATTAATAATGAATAAGTTTATCTACAATATGATTGGTAGTATTTCACTTGGTCTTGGAATAGTGGGTGCACTTCTTCCCTTGTTACCCTCAACTTGTTTTATTTTATTAGCCACCTGGGCCTTTGCAAAATCATCACCAACATTTCATCGTTGGTTGTATTACCAATCACCTTTTTCACAATCAATTCAAAATTGGCAAATACATCGAGTAATTCCATTAAAGGTTAAGTGGATTGCTACTGCATCCATCGCAACATCTTATGTATTCACTTTTATATTAGTTGATAATGCTTATGTATTGAGTGGGCTAGGCATTGGAATGATCACTTTACTCATTTACTTACACTCCAAAGCTAGTGAAGTACGTAGTTTCCAACAGCCTATTTACTCACCGTCTCAAGAATCACCTCAGCAAGTAATTTAAATTCATGCTGTCTTACGCTTGCTTTGCGCCACGCAAGTCCTATTTCACGATAAGATTTATCTTTAAGCTCTTTTGTAAGCACTTTGGTATTTTTTAATAATCCACTATCAATCGCCATTTGCGGAACGAAAGTTACGCCTAGATCACTATCCACCATCTGAATTAAACTATACATACCACTTGCTGAAAATTTACTTATATTACCTTTGCGTGCAATGTTACATGCACTCAAGGCATGATCTCGCAAACAATGACCGTCTGCCAATAACATAATTGACTCATTATTATTTTTATTAGGTGTGAACTTATCAGGGTCAATTAAAGTGGTGCCCTTTTTATATGCAAGCTTGAATGGGTCATTAAATATAGAAATTGATTCAGTGTTCTTTAACTCAAAAGGCAAGGCAAGCAATAATACATCCAGTTCGCCCTCTAATAATTGTGTATGTATTTTTTTAGTTTGTTCTTCTACTAAATATAATTCCAATTTTGGGTATTTTTTACGTATTTTAGGAATTATTTTAGGTAATAAAAATGGTGCAATGGTCGGAATAATACCCATCTTCAATACACCACTAAGTGGTTCTTGGATAGCTTTGGCAATATCAACGATACCTTCCATATCAAATAACGCTAAACGAGCTTGTTGAGCAACCAATTTTCCTGCTGAGGTAAACACCACACTACGGTTAGTACGATCTACCAATGAAGCGTTTAGTAAAGTTTCTAAGTCCTTAATGGCTACACTAAAAGCAGACTGGGTAACAAAGCATGATTCAGCTGCACGACCAAAATGTAAGTGCTTTTCTAACGCAACTAAATAACGTAGCTGTTTTACGGTGGGTAGATTAACCATATATAAAACCGATTACTATAATGAAAATAATGAAATTTACTTATAGCAAATATAGCTTAAAATTACTAACAATTGTTAAGACTTAACTAGATTAAAGATAAATACTCATTGCTCTAGACATTAATAAATACAAAGGTTTCAAAGAAACTCCTCCCTCCCAACTCCCCTTTATTTCTTTGAATACTCAGTATTACTAGGGCAATGTTTTTTAAATTTTAATTATTTTCTGTTTCTTCAATCATTTGCTGAATACGGTCTTGTGCATTTTGATTAGACTCAAGTGCTTGTTCCGCACGAACGGTATAATCTTGAAATGCAGGAATCGCAATTGCAGCCAAAATACCAAGTAGCGCAATACCAATTGGTATAAGCAAAGCTACAATCTTTATGCCAGTGGAATTTTCGCTTGGTTGCAGTCCGAACGAATTAGATCCTTTTGTCCCTGGCCAAAATAAAACATATAGTGCAAAAAGAATTCCAACCAATGGTACATACATCAGTATTTGCCACCAACCGCTTCTATCTAGATCATTCAACCTACGTCTTACTAAAATAATTGAAATTATAATAAGAGGTAGATATAAAACAATTAAAAGTAATGCAGAAGTTACCCCTGATATATCAGTTAAGAGAGTAGCAATAGATGGAATTAGAAATGCTGCTATTCCAATTATAAACAATGTAATAATTGTAAAAAACATACCATAAGCTAAATACCTTAACCTGCCTATTCTGCCATTTATCGAAAATATTTTAGGCTGATACGTTTCTGATGAGCTTGTAGCTGGATTAGATTTTGGACTTTCGTATGGATTATTAGGTTCCATGTTATTCCCCCAAGAATTTAAAAGAATCTTGATTCAGAATGTACTACATAACAAAATAGTAGATTCTTATCAGATAATTATCCGTAAAATATTAATGAATGATATCTAGAAACTCTAGTATTTCATCTGCGGTTGCGCGCCCACGATGATTATCACTAACTTTTGAATACTGCACATAACCATCATGATCAATTACAAATGCTGCTGGATATGCAGTTTCTTTTGGCTCATTCCATCTAAGTCCTAGATGATTTGTAATTGCATAATCGCTATCAATTACGAAAATGAAATTTCCCGGTAAATCCACTTCTTCTTCTAATGGAGCGGTAAATTCTTTAGCACGTTCATCAAGATTACTTACTTCCCCAGGATAAATAAATACAACAGGCGTATTCCTCTGCTGTTCAAAATCTTGCGCTTTAGCGATATACCCTGCAACTTGTGTAGAACATACTGGGCATTGTTTACCCGGAAAACCACGAAGCATAACAATGACTACAGAGCCTTTTTCAACTGCCTTCGAAAGCTGAAACGAACCGCCATTTATAGTGTTGCCAGAGAAATCTTCTAATATAGTGCCTTCTTTTGGTCCTATTTGTAGATCTCCCGCATGTGAATATCCTAATAAACAAATCAGAAGTACTAGCGATATGGTAATAGCAAAATATTTTTTCATCATGCAGCCTAATCTAAGTAAAAGAAGATAAGACTATTCGACTGTTACCGACTTGGCAAGATTACGTGGTTGATCAACATCAGTGCCTTTCAATATTGCTACATGATATGCAAGCAACTGAAGAGGGATAGTGAATAATATAGGCGCTACAGCATTATCTGGAGCATCTACTTCAATAACGATGGTATCAGGCTCTGATACAAAGCCTGAACTTGCATCTGCAAATACATGCAGCACACCACCTCGTGCACGTACCTCTTCAAGGTTGGACTTTAATTTTTCCAACAACTCATCATTCGGTGCAACGGCAATAATAGGCATTTTATCGTCTACTAATGCAATTGGCCCATGTTTAAGTTCACCTGCTGGATATGCCTCAGCATGTATATACGATATTTCTTTTAGCTTTAGTGCGCCTTCCATAGCTACTGGGTGATGAGAACCACGGCCGAGGAATAATGCATTATTTTTATCCCCATAGTGTTTCGCTAATTTTTTAATTTTATTATCCAGCGTTAATACTTTATTTATACGTGCTGGTAGATTTGATAATTGCTCAACAAGTATTTTCTCCATCTCATCATGCATACCATGACGGCGGCCAGCTGTAATAACTAGTAGTAATAATGCAATTAACTGTGTGGTAAAAGCCTTAGTAGAAGCAACACCAATTTCAGGGCCTGCGTGTGTCATTAGCACTAAATCTGATTCACGAACCAGTGAACTCTCTGGAACATTACAAATAACCAGTGAGCCAACATAGTCTTCTTTTTTTGCTTGCTGCAAGGCAGCTAAAGTATCTGCCGTTTCACCAGACTGGGAGATGGTTACAAATAATGTGCCAGGCTGAACTACATGTTTTCGATATCGAAATTCACTAGCTACATCAATAAAACAAGGGATGCCTGCCAACTCTTCAAACCAGAATTTGGCAATCAACCCTGAGTGATAACTCGTACCACAAGCAATAATTTGTATTATTTTCGTTTGATCTAATATTTCTTTAGCCTTAGGGCCTAGGATCTGCTCAGCTACACGTCCATTGATTAACCTACCTTCGAGCGTATCTGAAATAGCTTGTGGTTGCTCATAAATTTCTTTGAGCATGTAATGAGGGTAGCCACCCTTCTCAACTGCATCAGCAGACAATGTACTGGTTTTAGATTCTCGCTGAACCGATGAACCTGTATGGTCAACAATATTAATCGCGTTACGAGTAATTTCTGCAATATCACCGTTTTCTAAAAATATAAATTCTTGAGTTTCTTTTAATAAAGCTTGTACATCTGAAGCAATAAAATTACCACTTTTACCAATGCCTATAACTAATGGGCTGCCATGGCGAGCAGCAATTAATTTATCAGGATCATTTTTATCTATCACGCCTAATGCATAAGCACCTTTAAGATCTTTAATTGTTTTACTAACGGCTACATTAAGTGATAAATCTTGATCTAAATAATGAACGATCTGATGCGCAATAACTTCTGTGTCTGTTTCTGAGGTAAAGCTGAATCCTTGCTTTATTTGCTGTTCTTTTAACTCTTCAAAATTTTCAATGATGCCGTTATGAACAATCGCTACACGGTCGTTGCAAATATGTGGATGTGCATTATTTTCCGCTGGAATACCATGAGTTGCCCAACGAGTGTGAGCTATACCCAGCTCACCAATTAAGGCGCTTTGGTCCAATGCTTTACTTAATTCACTTACTTTGCCGGTTCTACGTACTCGATCAATCGATCCATTAGTTAGTACAGCCATGCCAGCCGAGTCATATCCACGATATTCTAAGCGACGCAATCCCTCTAGTAATACTGGCGATACGTCTTGATTAGCTATCGCTCCTACAATTCCACACATATATCTTTCTACTTTAATTAAATATTTATTTAGGTTTTTTTTGTGGGCGTTGCCAGTTATCAATTGTGAATTGTTTACTACGCGCCAATGTTAATTTTTGCTCAGGGGTATCTTTAGTAATAGTTGAACCTGCTCCAATCGTAGACCCATTACCTATAGTTACAGGCGCTACTAATTGGCTATCTGAACCTACGAACACATTATCACCAATTATAGTACGGTGTTTGTTAGCTCCGTCATAATTACAAGTAATGGTTCCTGCACCAATATTAACGTTTTCACCTACCTCACTATCACCGATATAACTTAAGTGGTTAATTTTACTACCAGCTTTAACATTCGCTTTCTTAATTTCAACAAAGTTACCGACTTTTACATTGTTTGCTAAATTAGTATCTGGACGAATCCGAGCGTAGGGACCCACTTCACATTTTTCACCTATGTTGGCATTCTCTATATGACAGTTGGCAAGTATATTCGTACCTGCTTTTATTTGAGAATTAATTACAATTGCATTAGCACCAACAGATACACCGTCACCCAATTCATTGTCACCAATGAATATACTATTTATATCAATCTCAACATCTTTACCAGTAACTAAATTACCTCGTACATCGATACGATTTGAATCAATAAGCGTTACACCATTGGTCATTAATTTTTCCGCGATACGTTGCTGGATAATGCGCTCAACTTGAGAGAGATTCATTTTATTATTTACGCCGAGAATTTCATTCTCATCATCACAAATTATTGCTTCAACGGTTTGGTTTTGTTTTACCGCCAAGGCTATGCAATCTGTTAAATAATATTCTTTCTGGGCATTATGATTACTAATATTTCCAAGCCAATTTTTTAGATGTGCTGCTTGAGCCACCAATATGCCTGAATTAATTTCTTTTATTTTTAAAGTAACCGGATCAGCGTCTTTCTGCTCAACGATTGCTTTAACACTTTCAATTGACTCAATTCCCACCTTATTTGAGCTTCTTTGAATTTCTCCTTGTGAATAAGTATTGTCATTTCGACCACGAACAATACGCCCATATCCTGTTGGGTCTTCTAGCAATGCAGATAATAGAACTAATTGTTTATTAGATAACTCATTTATAAGTTGCTGTAGTGTATCGATTTTGAGTAATGGCACATCCCCATACAAAATTAATACATTTTGATGATCATTTTTAATATGTGGCAAAGCTTGTTGCACTGCATGTCCTGTGCCTAATTGTTCTTGTTGTAAGCACCATGTAATGGAATCATTTTGTATAGTTTTTTTAACCAACTCTGCGCCATGACCAATGACCACATGAATAGCATCAGGTGAAAGTTGTTGTGCGGTGTCTATTACGTGAGCCAACATTGATTTACCAGCTACTTTATGAAGCACCTTAGGTAAATCACTATGCATGCGTGTACCTTTACCCGCAGCAAGAATGATAATTTCTAAACCCATATCAAATTATTATATTTATAAACCAAGGAGGATATCAGCAACACACATACAATGTGTTTGCGCACATCCATTTTTACAACAGTTTATGCCATGCCGGCATAGATAATAAGTTTATTTAGAATAGGTGGGATATCGGCCTGATAAGCCGCTAATTATGCCCATTAATAAATAATTAAGTGGGCTTAAGATCTTGTTTTACTTGCGAATTTTGCGCATTCTTTCAATCATACGTAGTTGCTCTGCAGCTCTGACTAGCTCGGCCTGTGCTTTAGCAGCATCAAAATCACCTTGTTGATCTTTAAGTGCTTCTTCAGCACGTTGCTTAGCCTCTAGAGCTTTAGCCTCATCTAGATCTTCAGCACGTATGGCAGTATCTGAAAGTACCGTTACAACACCTGGTTGTACTTCAAGAATGCCACCAGACACATAAAGATATTGGTCTTCTTCACCATCAACTTCAATTTTTAATTCACCAGGACGCAAACCCGTAACCAATGGTGTATGACGAGGATAAATACCAACATCACCCATTTGTGCAGGCGCAAATACTGCGCTTATTGTACCGGAGAATAATTCATTCTCTGCACTAACTACATCAAGATGCATGGTGGTATTTTCAGCCATTTACTTTATTTCCTCAGCCTTCTTAACTACATCTTCAATTCCACCCTGCATATAGAAAGCTTGCTCTGGTAAATGGTCATACTCACCATCTACAATCGCTTTAAAACTTGAAATAGTATCTTGCAATGAAACTAACGCACCAGGAGTGCCTGTAAATACTTCTGCTACTGCGAATGGTTGTGACAAGAAACGTTGAATTTTACGAGCACGAAATACTACTTGCTTATCTTCTTCAGATAATTCATCCATACCCAAAATTGCAATAATATCTTTTAGCTCTTTATAACGTTGTAACGTATTTTGAACTGCGCGAGCTGTATCGTAATGCTCATGTCCAATAACTAAAGGATCTAGTTGGCGACTAGTAGAGTCTAATGGGTCCACTGCAGGGTAAATTCCAAGCTCAGCAACTTGCCTTGAAAGTACAACGGTCGCATCTAAGTGAGCAAAAGTCGTTGCAGGAGATGGGTCAGTTAAGTCATCAGCCGGTACGTAAACCGCTTGAATAGAGGTAATTGATCCATCACTTGTTGATGTAATACGCTCTTGTAAAGCACCCATTTCTTCAGCTAGTGTCGGCTGATAACCCACCGCGGAAGGCATACGACCTAGTAGAGCAGAAACTTCTGTTCCAGCAAGCGTGTAACGATAGATGTTATCAATAAATAACAACATGTCTTTACCTTCATCCCGGAAGAATTCAGCCATCGTCAAACCGGTTAATGCAACACGAAGGCGATTGCCCGGAGGCTCATTCATTTGTCCGTACACCATCGCTACTTTATCCAGCACGTTGGCTTCTTTCATTTCATAATAGAAATCATTACCTTCACGAGTACGTTCACCAACACCTGCAAACACGGAAAGACCAGAGTGTTTCTTTGCAATGTTATTGATCAACTCCATCATAGTTACCGTTTTACCTACTCCGGCACCACCGAATAAACCAATTTTTCCACCCTTAGCAAATGGGCAAAGTAAGTCGATTACTTTAATACCTGTTTCTAATAACTCATTACCACCAGCCTGTTCTTCAAATGTAGGTGGTGCACGGTGAATCGGCATACCCGACTCAGCACCAATATCTCCCGCATTATCTACCGGCTCACCAAGTACATTCATAACACGACCCAATGTTTTAGGCCCAACTGGTACCGTAATTGGTGCTTCAGTATTTGAAACTTTTATACCTCGCTGTAAACCATCAGATGCACCCATGGCAATGGTTCTAACGATACCGTCACCTAATTGTTGTTGTACTTCTAACGTAAGTTTTTGTTCATCAACGATTAATGCATCATAAACATTTGGCACATTGTCACGTGCAAACTCGACGTCTACGACGGCGCCAATAATTTGAACAATTTGACCTGCACTCATGATAAATCCTCTTTAGCTCTTAATTTATTAATACTATTTTAAATTCTGTTACTCAAATGCGTTATCTAAGGTTGTTACACCGCAGCAGCACCACCCACAATTTCTGATATCTCTTGGGTAATCGCAGCTTGTCGTGCTTTGTTATAAGCCAACTCCAAATCAGAGATAAGATCACCGGCATTATCCGACGCACTTTTCATAGCCACCATTCTTGCAGACATTTCACAAGCAACGTTTTCTACTACACCTTGATAAACGATAGATTCTGTATAACGCATAAGAAGGCCATCTAATACCGTCTTAGCATCTGGCTCATAAATGTAATCCCAATGATGCTTCAACTCATCATTATCTTCTGCGGCAAGTGGCAATAAAGGGGACACTTTAGGCTCTTGTGTCATGGAGTTAACAAATTCATTTTCAACTAAATATAATCGATCGATCTTTCCATCAGTATAAGCATCAAGCATTGCTTTTACTGTTCCTATTAGCTCATCTAAATGAACTTCATCACCTAACTGTGATACCTGTGAGACAATGTTTGCTGAAAACTTTTTGAAAAATTGCGTTGCTTTTGCACCAATTAAGCAAAAATCAATTTCAATATTCTTTTCTTGCCACTGTTGCATATCTTTAACAGCAGCTTTAAATAAATTAACATTTAAGCCACCACATAAACCACGGTCACTTGAAATAATGATATAGCCAACGCGTTTAACTTCGTCTCGATTAAGCAAGAAAGGGTGATTGTATTCGGTATTTGCATTCGCAAGATGGCCAATTACATTACGCATTTTTGCAGCATAGGGTCGTGTAGCATTCATGCGTTCTTTTGCTTTACGCATTTTACTCGCAGCAACCATCTCCATTGCTTTGGTGATCTTTTGAGTATTTTTAATACTCGCAATCTGCGTTCTAATTTCTTTTTCGTTTGCCATTATTTATTAACTTAAGGTTTACCTATCGTTAGCCAGAAATGTACCTTGAAATCTATCCTAATTTCTACCAAGTTCCTTTCGCTTTAAAGTCTTCAATTGCTTTCGCTAGCGAAGCTTCAATATCGTCGTTGTAATCACCTGTATCATTTATGTTATCAAGCAAATCTTTATACTGAGAATGCATGAAGTCGTGCATTGATTTTTCAAAATCAACCACTTTATTTACATCAACATCATCAATATAACCTTTGTCGACAGCAAACAACGATAAAGATAACTCAGCAACATTTAATGGTGCATATTGATTCTGTTTCATCAGTTCCATTACACGCTCACCACGTTCTAATTGTTTTCTAGTTTGTTCATCAAGATCTGATGCAAACTGAGAGAACGCTGCAAGTTCACGGTATTGCGCTAGCGCTAATCGCACACCACCACCAAGCTTTTTAATAATCTTGGTTTGTGCTGCACCACCTACACGTGATACGGAAAGGCCTGCGTTAATAGCGGGTCGGAAACCTGAGTTAAACAAATCACTTTCTAAGAAAATCTGTCCATCAGTAATTGAAATTACATTCGTTGGTACGAATGCCGAAACGTCACCAGCTTGAGTTTCAATGATAGGTAATGCGGTCAATGATCCAGTCTTGCCTTTCACTTCACCTTTAGTAAATTCTTCTACATATTCTGCATTAACACGTGATGCACGCTCTAATAAACGTGAGTGTAAGTAAAATACATCACCTGGATATGCCTCACGACCTGGTGGACGACGTAATAGCAACGATACTTGTCTATATGCCCAAGCCTGTTTAGTTAAATCATCATAAATGATTAACGCATCTTCACCACGATCACGGAAATATTCACCCATCGAGCAACCAGAATATGGTGCAATATATTGCATGGCTGCAGATTCTGCAGCAGCTGCGTTAACGATAATGGTATGACCCATTGCATCGTGTTCTTCTAATTTACGTACTACGTTGGCAACAGATGAGTTCTTTTGACCAATCGCTACATAGATACATTTAACACCAGTACCTTTCTGATTAATGATGGCATCAATCGCTACTGCTGTTTTTCCTGTTTGACGATCACCAATTATTAATTCACGTTGGCCACGGCCGATTGGTACCATTGCATCAATAGACTTCAATCCAGTCTGTACGGGTTGATCAACAGATTTACGCTCGATAACACCGGGAGCAATTTTTTCGATTGGTGCGGTTAATGATGTCTTTATTGGACCCTTACCATCAATAGCTTCACCAAGAGAATTGACAACGCGACCTAACAATTCAGGGCCAATAGGCACCTCAAGAATACGGCCTGTGCAAGAAACTTTGTCACCTTCAGTTATATGTTTGTAATCGCCCAGTACTACTGCACCTACCGAGTCACGCTCTAAGTTAAGTGCCATACCAAAAGTATTATTTGGAAACTCCAACATTTCACCAGCCATAACATCGGCCAGTCCATGTACACGCACAATACCATCGGTTACACCTACTACAGTGCCCTCTGTACGCGCCTCAGCAACTGCATCAAAGTTTTCAATGCGGTTTTTTATGAGTTCGCTAATTTCTGTTGGGTTAAGTTGCATGTTTCAAATCCTCTTATATACCTTTTTCGGTTTACCTTATCGGTGTACCTATTTTTGTGTACCCAGTACCTTAAAATTAATTCTTAAACTATTTAGTTCGTTAATGTTGTTGAAAGCTTTGTTAAACGACCACTTACAGATCCATCAATCACCATATCTCCGGCTCGTATAATCGCTCCGCCAATTAAGGTTGGATCTATTTTAGAAGTAATGCGTACTTCTTTACCTAAGCGCTTCTTAAGCGCTGCCGCAATTTTTGTTAATTGTGCATCGCTTGTTTCGCTGGCTGAAATTACTTCAGCATCAATACTTCCTTCAGCGTCTGCACGATAATGTTCATACAATGCAGCAATTTCTGGTAACAATTTAATGCGATCATTTTCAGCTAACAATTTAATAAAGTTTTTTGCACGCTGATTAATCTTATCGTCACAAACAGAAATAAACATTTCTGCTGACTGTGCTTGTGACAACCCTGGGCTATCTAATAGAGCGGTCATTTTTGGGTCATAGGCTACTGCTGCCATAAACGCCAACATATCTGTCCACTGCTGCTGTTCGCTATGTGTATTAGCAATATCGTATGCTGCTCTAGCATATGGTCTTGCCGCTGTAGTTAGTTCAGACATTAATTATTAGTGTTTACCGATTATATAGTTAGTAAGATACGTGCTTTTCATTAGATCTGAGCAGCAAGATCATCCAAGATATCCTGGTGCGAACTAGCATTGATCTCTTTCTTTAAGATGCGTTCGGCACCTGCAACTGCAATCGTTGATACTTGTGTACGCAATGTTTCTTTAGCACGATTCACTTCTTTTTCAACTTCAGCATGAGCAGCCTCTTTAATTCGGTTGCCCTCATCAACGGCTACTGACTTGGCATCTTCTACCATTTCATTAGCACGCTTTTGTGCTTGTCCAAGTATTTCAGATGCTTGTTGTTTGGCTTCTGACAATTGCTTTTCAGCATTTTGTTCAGCAATTTCTTGCTGCTGCATGCCGCGTTCTGCTTCTGCTAAACCATCGGCTATTTTCTTTTGACGCTCGTTTAACGCCGCCATGATAGGAGGCCAAACAAACTTCATACAAAAGAAAACAAACACAACAAATGCAATTAACTGAGCAAAAAGAGTGAGATTAATGTTCATAGGTAAACCTTAAATACTGTTACTAGAAGTATCTTTAAGCGCCAAAGCCAGGAGCTACAGCGAATAGAACATATAGGCCAATCGCAATTGCGATTACTGGTAACGCATCCACTAGACCCATCACGATAAAGAACTGAGTTCTTAACATTGGGATTAGTTCTGGCTGACGTGCAGCACCTTCTAAGAATCGACCACCTAAAACACCGATACCTACCGCTGCGCCTGCTGCGCCAATACCTAGCATAAGTGCGCCGGCGATATAGAGTAGAGCTGTTGCTTCCATTTTATTCTCCTATTAAGAATTATTTAATGATTAATGATGCTCTTGATGCGCCATGTCTAAATAAACAATGGTCAACACCATGAAAATAAATGCTTGTAAAAAAATGATCAGTATATGAAATATGGCCCATCCTAACTGCAAGAAACCACCCAACGTTCCCCAGACTATTCCGCCACTGTATAGCAGTGCGATCAAAATAAAGATCATTTCACCTGCGTAGAGGTTTCCAAATAAACGTAGCGCTAGAGACACGGGCTTAGAGATTAATGAAATGCCTTCAAGTAACAAGTTCGCTGGCATGCCCCATTTTCCAAACGGTTGAAACGCAAGTTCTCCTAAAAACCCACCTAAGCCTTTCATCTTGATGCTGTAGTAGATCATTAAGACAAAAATACCTAACGCCATGCCAAAGGTAATGTTCGGATCGGTAGTAGGCACAACTTTGAAGTAAACATGATGTGGATCTGCACCAAACGCTGCACCAATTTCCTGTGCAATCCGTGGAATCAAGTCTACAGGCACTAAATCCATTAGGTTCATTAACAGCACCCAAAAGAATATTGTCAGCGCCAGAGGAGCAACTAAATCATTTTTTGCAGTAAATGAGCCACGAACATTATCGTTAACAAAATCAACTACCCATTCAATGAAGTTTTGAAATCCACCTGGCACGCCTGCAGTCATTGTTTTCGCTGCTCGGCTGAACATAAAAATAAACACTGCACCTAAGAAAATAGACCAGATCATGCTATCTACGTGAATGGCCCAAAAACCCATTTCTGTAGCTTCTTGAGCATTATGAGCGAAACCCCAGTGGCCTTCGGGATGCTTACCATAAGTCCAGTTAGTCAAATGGTGCTGAATATATTCAGTTGATGTAATTGTGTCGCCGGCCATGTTTATAGAGTTTGATTAAACGTTTTTTTGCTTATTTTATGTTTGGATTTATTGGATTTACTTTTAAATTGGTGCGTTATTAAAGGCACGCCCCACATACACGAATGTGTGACGAAATACGTTACAAATAATGTTATCGGATGAACTTCCTTATAATTTATTAACACTATCGCTAATAGAGCGATCGCTAAGCCCAATTTTATAAATTCTGCTACAAAAACAGATCGCAACAAAGTGTGTGCTACTGCAATTCTACGTTTGGTGAATATTTGTCGTGCAAAATAAAAATTTGGCACTGTACAAACAAGCCCACCTAAAAATGCTGATAAAGCAGCATCACGTTTAACAATAAATAAAACAGCTGTTATACAAAGTGTGATCAGCCATTGCCATACAAGAATGCTTTGTATTTGTGGCGGTATTGTTAATTTTTGAACCAAGATTTTTATCTTTTTAATTTAACGGTTCTAAAATTAACGAGCCAAGACTAATATCAGCTTTAACAGAGGCCGGAAGTATAAAATTTAGACCAAAAAATCTCAATAGAAACTACGGTATATAAACGCATAAAAAGTAAAATAAATTATCATTTAGTTTGCTTAAGTAATTTATCTACGATTCCCTCAAATTCATCGAGGTTAGTATATCTAATTTGAAGCCGTCCGCTGCCATTTTGACTGTGCTGAATGGATACTCTCGCTCCTAGCTCGTCGGCGAGCTTATGCTCCATACGCGATATGTCTGGATCCTGAGATGCTTTTGCGACCGAATTCTTTTTACCACCACCTTGCTGAATTTGCTTAACTAATGCCTCTGCACCACGGACGGATAACTGACGCTGTATAATATTCTGGGCACACTTAATTTGTTGTTGCTCCGTTAGCGCCAATAATGGTCGTGCATGCCCCATTTCTAACTCGCCTTGATTGAGCAGGTCTTTGATGGGCTGTGCCAAGGCTAACAAACGCAAACTGTTGCTAACGGCAGCGCGTGAGCGACTAACCACCTCTCCCACCTCTTGGTGAGTAAGCCCGAATTTTTCAATCAAATTTGCAAATGCTTGAGCCTCCTCCAAAGGATTTAGGTCTTCACGCTGAAGATTTTCAATAATGGCAATGGCAGCGGCTTCTTGATCATTTACATCTTTTATAACCGCAGGAATATTTTGTAATCCCGCTTGCTGAGAAGCTCGCCAACGACGCTCACCTGCTATCAGCTCATATTCCTCACCAGATTTTCGAACCACAATGGGTTGAACGACACCCTGTTGCCGAATAGAGCTTGCCAGTGCCTCTAATGCCTCGGGCTCCATAATTTGTCGAGGCTGATATGGGCTTTGATGGATCAAATCGATAGGAATACTTTGTAAGGATTTATCTCCGCCTACCGCATTATTGGCATCACTGTTGCTGATCGCATTTTCAGCTTTAGCCGCGCTGAGTAATACATCAACCCCTAAAGAACCTAAACCGCGTTTTTTCTTTAACATAGTGTTTACGTAATAGCTTAATAGTAAAAGTTTAGCTTGCTAACGCAGAAGGTAAATTTCCTTCCGCACGACGCAACATTTCACCCGCTAATGCCAAATACGCCAATGCACCGCGTGATCGCTTATCGTAAAGCAATACAGGCAAACCATGACTGGGCGCTTCCGCGAGAGTGACATTACGAGGAATGATAGTTCGGTATACGCTATCGCCAAAATGCGAAGTAAGCTGCGCCGAAACATCATTCGCCAAATTATTTCGCGGATCAAACATCGTGCGCAACAAACCTTCTATTTTTAATTCTGGATTGGCCGACATACGAATTCGTTCTATGGTTTGCGTTAGCGCTGAGAGGCCTTCCAAAGCATAATATTCACATTGTGTTGGGATAATCACGCTATTTGCTGCCACCAGGCCATTAACCGTCAGCATATTTAATGATGGCGGACAGTCGATAAATATATAGTCATAATCATCCACTACCTCTTGCAAAGCTTTGCGTAATTTAAATTCTCTGCCCCTGGCATCAAGCAATTTTACTTCCGCAACGGTGAGCTGTTCATTACCAGGCAATATGTCATAACCACCCTTGCTTTCACGTAAAATACATTCGCTTATAGTGGCTTCATCTAGCATTGCATCTGCAGCGGTTCTCTCAATAGTGCGCTTATCTACACCTGAGCCCATCGTGGCATTACCTTGAGGATCAAGATCAATCAGCAACACACGGCGATTAGTTGCCGACATTGAAGCCGCCAAATTAACCGTAGTCGTGGTCTTGCCTACACCGCCCTTCTGGTTAGTGACTGAGATGATTTTTGTCATGTTGTTGTTCGTTCTTATAAGCCTGTTTTTTCGACCACTGCGATATGTCGTTGCGCCTCTAGATGAGGAATATTGATGCTATGAATATTCACTACATTATAGCTAGTTGGCAGCGCTTCGAGTTGGTTTTGTTTACCCAACATAAAAATTATTCGTCCTTTTTCACTCAGATAGCTAAGCAATTCCTCACAGCTAGCAAAAAGGTTGTCGCTGCTTGCAAAAGCCCTACTTATTAAGGTGTTAATTTCAGGCTTAGCATTATTTGCCTGCTGATAATCCTCCACACGCGAATGAATAACATGAATATTTTTCAATCGAAGGTCTATAACGGCTTGCTGCATAAAGCGCGCCTTCTTAACATTGCTATCGAGCAGAAATAAATTTTTATCTTGTTGCAAAATTGCTAATGGTATCCCTGGCAATCCAGCGCCACTCCCTACGTCGATAATATTTTTACCCTTAAGGAATGCGACTACCGACAAACTATCTAGAATGTGTTTGATAATGATATCGTTTTTTTCTTCAATGGCCGTTAGGTTGTAGGTCTTATTCCATTTCTGCAGTAACTCTACATAACGCATTAACAAACCAAGCTGTTCATTATTCACCTCTATATTTAGTTGGCGTACACCACTATCTAGTAGTTGAGATGAATTCATAAACTGCTTAGTTGCCACAAATTTAGTTAAATCAAGCAATAAGTATTTGGTCTTTGAATTTTTTATTAAGCAATTTTTCGTGCTGGATTGGATTTTAAATGCACCAATAATAGCGAAATAGTCGAAGGAGTGATGCCGGATATTCTCGCCGCTTGACCGATCGTATGTGGTTTAACCTCCATCAACTTCTGCTTAGCTTCATTCGATAAGCCGGTAATGGCAACGTAATTCATGTCTTGTGGCAGTTTAACTTCTTCTTGATGTGTCAGTTTCTCAACTTCGATATTTTGACGCTCTATATAACCAGCATACTTTGCTTGTATTTCAAGTTGTTCACTCACTGCTGAAGGAATACTAGTGAAGTCTTGTTTGCTGAGTTGTTGCAATTTTTCAAAATCAACTTCCGGTCTGCGTAATAACTCATACATGCTGTATTCATGTTTGAGCTTTTTACCTAAGATTTTTTCTTCGACTTCTGCGCCCATTTCGCCCGGCTGCACAAAACTACTTTTCAAGCGTTGTTGTTGTATTTCAAGCATTTCTCGTTTTTCACTAAATGCTTGCCATTGTCTTGCCGGCAAACAACCCAACTCTTTTGCGGTTTCACTTAATCGCAAATCAGCATTGTCTTGGCGTAGCAATAAGCGAAACTCTGCACGACTAGTAAACATGCGGTATGGCTCGATAGTTCCACTCGTAACTAAGTCATCAATCATCACACCTATGTAAGCTTGGTCACGGCGCGGTACCCATGCATCTTGTTCTTGCGTACGTCGTACGGCGTTGATACCTGCAACTAAACCTTGGGCGGCGGCTTCTTCATAACCGGTTGTGCCGTTTATTTGCCCTGCAAAAAACAATCCTTCGATGGCTTTCGTTTCTAAACTTGGTTGTAAGTCTCTAGGGTCAAAATAATCATATTCGATCGCATAACCCGGGCGCGTTATATGTGCGTTCTCAAAGCCTTTAACTGAATGAACAAATTTTTGTTGCGTTTCAAACGGTAAGCTAGTTGAAATACCATTAGGATATACTTCATGAGTCTGTAAACCTTCCGGTTCAATAAAAATTTGGTGTTGGTTACGTTCTGCAAAACGCGTAACTTTATCTTCTATCGAAGGACAGTATCGAGGACCAGTACTGTCGATATTGCCGTTGTACATTGGTGATAAGCGTAAGTCTTGCTGAATAATGTCGTGCGTCTTTTCATTGGTATAAGTAATAAAACAGCTTACTTGTTGAGGATGAACTTCACGTGAACCCATAAAGGAAAACACCGGAGTTGGTGTGTCGCCTGGTTGTTCTTCTAGCTGTGAGTAATCTATGCTACGACCATCTATTCGTGGAGGTGTACCGGTTTTTAATCTTCCAACCCGTAATGATAATTCGCGCAAACGATTTGCCAATGAGATGGCTGGTGGATCACCCGCCCGTCCCGCGGAATAATTGTCATTGCCTATATGAATCTTGCCGCCCAAGAAGGTGCCTGTAGTTAATACTACCGATTGCGCTAAAAACGTCAGCCCACTCTGTGTGACCACGCCACGAATGCAGTCATGTTCAATTAATAGGTCATCAACAGCTTGTTGAAATATTTGTAAGTTATCTTGATTTTCAACTTGTTGACGAATGGCAGCTTTATACAATACACGATCAGATTGCGCGCGCGTTGCTCTCACTGCTGGGCCTTTACGAGAATTGAGTACTCGAAACTGAATACCACCATGATCTGCGGCTAATGCCATTACCCCACCCATAGCATCTATTTCTTTTACTAAGTGGCTCTTGCCAATTCCGCCAATAGCCGGGTTACAACTCATTTGACCAATCGTTTCGATGTTATGAGTAACCAGTAAAGTTTGTGCGCCCATTCGCGCTGCAGCCAAAGCAGCTTCAGTGCCTGCATGTCCGCCACCGATTACGATTACATCGTATTGTTGATGTTTAGTTGTCATGGTTATTTATTGTACTGAAGGCTTGGGGAATAAACGAGAGCATTTTTGAGTATGCCATTAGGGTCATTTGCCGATACAAAATTCACTGAAAATCTTGCCAAGTAAATCATCTGGAGTGAACTCTCCTGTAATTACCCCCAAATTCTGTTGGGCAATACGCAAATCTTCAGCCGCTAATTCAAGCTCATTCGAATTGCTTAAACGTTGTTGAGCAGAGCGCAAATTTTGTTGAGCATTCTGTAATGCAATCACGTGCCTGTTTCTTGCCAAAAATGGAGTGTCGCCATTTTCACTTAAAACATTATCACCCATTAAGCGCAAACCAAGTTGTTCTATTAAATCATCTATACCAATTTGGTTTTTTGCTGATATATATATATTTTCATTATCATTACGATGACTAGCATCCTGTAAATCAATTTTGTTATGCACAGTTACTATTTTATTAGCATCGATTTCTTTTGGTGCCATTTGTGAATCTTCATTATCGACATCTGTGAGCCATAAAATTAAATCTGCCTGAGCCAATGCTTGTTGCGCACGCTCAATCCCCTTAGCCTCGACTATGTCTTTGGTTTCACGTAAGCCAGCAGTATCAACTAAGCGTACTGCAATACCTTGAATTTCAATGTCTGCACTAAGTGGGTCGCGCGTCGTTCCAGGAATTTCAGTAACAATAGCCACATCACTTTGAGCCAAGACATTTAATAAGCTTGATTTACCTGCATTAGGTTTACCTGCAATTGCTATGGTTGCCCCTGTTTGCAAACGCTCGCCTAACTTTGCTTGCTGAAGTAACTCATCTAAAAATTTTTCTAATAATGTTAACTGCTTAAGTAGTTGTGCAGATTGTTGTCGATCTATTTCTTCGTCAGGAAAATCTAAGTGTGCTTCAATATGCATGCGCACCTGAACTAGCTGTGTAAGTACTCCTTTTACTCGTTCAGAAAAGGCGCCTTGCAATGAGCGTGTAGCCGTTCGCGCCGCTTGTTCGGTTGTACTATTAATTAAATCTGCTATCGCCTCAGCTTGTGCTAAATCAATTTTATTGTTTAAGAATGCTCGCAAACTGAACTCGCCAGGAGTAGCTAGACGTGCCCCTAAGCTACAAAGTGTTTTCAATAGTAGCTCTGCCACCAGCGGATTACCGTGACAATGAAACTCAACAACATCCTCGCCGGTAAAAGAAGCGGGTGATTGAAAAAATAATGCCAACCCTTGATCTATTATCCGATCACTAAAATCATAAAACACAGTGTAATGTGCTAAACGTGGTAACAGTTTCTTGTGCGTTATTTTGTTTGCTAGAACTTGTGCATCTCTACCAGACAATCGCACGATTGCCAGTGCACCTTTACCAGGTGGAGTGGCTAATGCACAGATCGGCTCTTTTTGTCCGATTATTGATGAAATGGATTTGGGCAAAGTTCGCCCTTCTAATTAGTTAACGAATTTTAGTAATGATGTTTTTTTAAAACGTTTCTTTTTCTATACGCTTAGTAATTACATACTGTTGAATAATAGAAAGAATATTATTCACTAACCAATACAGTACCAAGCCTGCTGGGAAAAATGCCATGAAAATGGTCATCATAATAGGCATCATGGCGAATATTTTTGCCTGCATGGGGTCTGGTGGTGCAGGGTTTAACTTAAATTGCACATACATGCTTATACCCATTAAAAATGGCAGCACGAATATTGGATCACGTAAAGATAGGTCATGAATCCAAAGCATAAAAGGTGCTTGTCTTAATTCCACACTTTCTATTAATACCCAGTACAACGCTAAAAACACCGGCATTTGTATAAGTATCGGCAAACAACCCTTGGCTGGATTAACCTTTTCTTTCCGATATAACTCCCAAGTAGCTTGACCTAGTTTTTGTTTGTCATCGGCAAAGCGCTCTTGCAGCGCTTTTACTCTGGGCTGTAACTTGCGCATACGCGCCATCGATTTGTAACTGGTTTCAGATAATTTATAAAAAATTATTTTTACAACAAGCGTCACTAAGATAATCGCTAAGCCCCAGTTACCAACTAGATTATGAAACCATTGTAACAACCAAAATAACGGTTTAGAGAGAATAGAAAACATTCCATAGTCAACACTTAGATCTAAGCCATTTGCTATCTCTTTCATTTCGGCCTGTATTTTAGGTCCAGTGTATAAACGACGATTAAATTCAGCAGTAGCACTCGGAGCTATTGTTTTAGCATTTGACAACATGCCTATTAACATCTGTTGGCTACCTGCAGCATTTACAGTTTTACTGTAAAAGCGATTTTCTTCCTCCGCTTCAGGAATCCATGCGGAAACAAAGTAGTGTTGCAACACAGCTACCCAGCCACCATCTACTTGCATGTTTATGGGCTCATCTTCAATATCATCAAACGCATGCTTATGATAAGCACCATCAAAATATGCTGTGCCTGTATAGGTTGGTAAACGTAACCAGCTACGGTTCTCGGAAACAGGGCTATGTCTTAGCTGTTGATACTGACGGCCTACCCAGCTCGAATCACTGTTATTAATAACACGATGCTTCACATCAAAAACAAACGACTCACGATAAAAAGTGAATATCTTTTCAACTACAATGCCATTTTCACCTTGCCATACTAACTTTACTTCCAATTCATCATCGCCATCATCAAGCAAATATTCATTTTGTTTGGCTTGATAAATTTCATGATGTGTTGGGGCAGCACCCAGCAATGCTTGACCATTAATTTTGTCATGGCGTAATCCAGATTGAGCTATATACGTTTCATGCTCGTTAAACATCAAACGAAAAGCTTCGTCTTGATTCTCTAAAGAAACTGGATAAGTGGGTAAGTCAACTTGTTTAATATCGCCGCCACGCGTATCAATAATTACATCTAAGACATCTGTACGCACATGCACCTTTTGACTTTTATTTTGATTCGCAGCCACATCATTTGCGTTCGTTACAATATTGTTGTTGTTAGATTGTTGTGCATCTAATACATCAGGCAAATCGTCCGAATTATCATAGTTGCCTTCGTTTAGAGAATCATTGCTTTGCTGTTGTGTTACATCTTGTTGCGCAACAGGTGCTGGCGCATTTTCCTGCTGCCAAGTAAGCCAAATCATATACAGCAAAAAAGCCAAGCCTATGTATAAAAAGAATCGTTGATTTTCCATAATTTAATTTATTTGTTCGCGTGGTTTTCTGGCACAGGGTCAATTCCACCTGCGTGCCATGGATGGCATGATGCAAGACGCTTTATAATTAGCCAACTGCCACGATAAGGTCCGTGAATTTGAATGGCTTGCAAAGCGAACTGTGAACAAGTTGGGTGAAACCTACATTGTTGTCCTAACCATGGACTGAGTACTAGGCGATACGCCTTAATTAAAAGAATTAGAAATTTACTGATTACTGCTCGCATGATTATTTAATATTGCTTCCAAAGCGTATCCATTTGCATTCTAAGATTTGTACGCTTAATGATTTTTATTGGGCGCTTTAGAATTACAATGAAGTCATTTGCAGGCAGTGATGATTTATTCAAACGAAAGCTCTCTCGAATAATTCTTTTTATAATATTTCGATCAACTGAACGCTTAGCCCTACGTTTAGCTACCACTATACCTAAACGCGGCTGGTCTTCGGTATTTTCTCTAGACAGTATGGTAAAAAATTCACTGCTTGACTTCGTTGCTTGATCGAAGACTCTGGTAAATTGACTTTCGTTTAACAGTCGATCTCGAGGTGTAAACGAAAAATCTTCAATCAGCAATTATGTGTGTACTACAGACAAACGTGCGCGGCCACGAGCACGGCGTGCATTAATCACTGCACGTCCACCTTTGGTTTTCATTCTTGCTCTAAATCCGTGTGTGCGTGCGCGCTTTAAATTGCTAGGTTGATATGTACGTTTCATAATATTTCAACTTTAAAAATTTCTTAACTTAATATTTATTAGGCTTAATTATTCTAACTTTTATAGGCTTAGGATAATTATCTAATAAGGTGCGCAAAAATAGTCGCGCTACTTACATTTGTCAACAATTATTGTCTGACATTAAACAGTGGATAACAATCCTATTACTGGATAGACTGATCTACCCCCATAACAAAAACATAACCATTATAAGCATACTGGAGTTAAATGCGTGACTAGTATTCTCTGGAAATCATGTATTCATAAACTTGAATCTGAATTAACCGAACAACAGCTTAACACCTGGATCCGACCGCTTCATGCAATTGAAGAAAATGGCGGCCTCACTCTGCTAGCACCAAACAGATTTGTGCTAGATTGGGTGCACGACCATTTCCTAACCCGGATTGATGAACTGGCTGGAACCAGCAATAGTGCCTCAACCCGTCCAGTATCGTTAGAAATTGGTAGCAGTGAACGTGTAGCTCAAGGAACCGTAGAGTTTTCTGAAACAGCTGAAAAAAATCAGGTTGTCAGCGCAACCTCAGCTAAATTAAAAAACTTCAATCATAATTTAAATCCAAATTTCACTTTCGACACCTTTGTTGAAGGTAAATCTAATCAGCTACCCAAGGCTGCCGCATTACAAGTTGCAGGCCATCCAGGTACGGCTTATAACCCGTTATTAATTTACGGCGGTGTTGGTTTAGGTAAAACACATTTATTGCATGCGGTTGGCAACCAAATGCTCGTTCAAAACCCTTCTGCAAAAATTCTATATTTACACTCCGAGCGTTTTGTCTCAGACATGGTAAAAGCCTTACAACACAACGCTATTAGTGAATTTAAACGTTTTTATCGTACCGTAGATGCATTACTCATTGATGATATACAGTTTTTTGCAGGCAAAGAACGTTCTCAGGAAGAATTTTTTCACACTTTCAACTCTTTGCTTGAAATACAAAGTCAGGTGATTTTAACCTGTGACCGCTACCCCAAAGAAGTTGAAGGACTAGAAGAAAGATTGAAGTCTCGATTTGGCTGGGGGTTAACCCAGGCAATTGAACCGCCTGAACTAGAAACCCGTGTAGCCATCATGCAAAGCAAAGCTGAACAATTAAATATAGATTTACCTAGTGAGGTCGCTTTTTTTATTGGTAAGCGTATCCGTTCAAATATTCGTGAACTTGAAGGAGCTTTGCGTAGAGTGATTGCAAATGCTCAATTTACAGGTTCAGCAATTACTTTAGATTTTGCTAAGGAAGCTTTACATGATTTATTAGCCTTACAAGACAAACTAGTAACGATTGATAACATTCAAAAAACAGTTGCAGAATATTTCAAGATTCGTGTTTCAGATTTACTATCTGCTCGACGTAGCCGATCAATTACGAGGCCAAGACAAATAGCTATGTCGTTGGCTAAAGAATTAACTAACCATAGTTTGCCAGAAATTGGTGATGCATTTGGTGGTCGAGACCACACCACTGTTTTACATGCATGTCGTAAGGTAATTAGTTTACGTGAAACCGACACACGCATTAATGACGACTACATTAATTTACTAAGAAGCCTTAGTAGTTAAGTTTAATTTGATCTAGAGATGACCAGATTTGTTGATTAGCTGTGTATAAATGGTGATATAGTTTGCACAGGATTCTTATCTAAGACTTATACCTGTAGCGTCCAGTGTTAAAACGCCTATACCGAACTGTTTTTACCCAACCAATATCTAAGTAAGATATTGAAATAAAACATAATATTAACGATATCCACAGAAAAGTGGCTACTCTATAACTATAACTAAATATATATAATATGCAGTTATCTATAATACGTGAAGACCTTCTAAAACCTCTTCAACAAATCATTGGTGCTGTAGAACGTAGGCAAACAATGCCTGCTTTAAGTAATCTTTTACTTAAAGGAAGTGATCAAAAACTTTCTATTACGGCAACAGACCTTGAGGTAGAGCTTGTTGCTACATTAGATATGGATATTGAAGACCAAGGGTCTACAACCATACCGGCAAGAAAGTTACTTGATATTTGTCGTTCACTGCCTGATGAATCAAAAATTGCTATTAATTCTTCAAATGAGAAAATTAAAGTAAGTTCAGGCCGTAGTCGTTTTTCATTAGCTACCCTACCCGCTGAAGATTTTCCCACTATAGATGATCTAGAGCTAGATCAGAATATTGTAATCAAGGAAGGAGAATTTAAATCTTTAATTGAGAAATCTGCATTTGCTATGGCTCAACAGGATGTACGTTATTACTTAAATGGTTTGTTGTTAGAATTGGATTCAAATCAATTTCGTACAGTTGCAACAGATGGGCATCGTTTAGCACTTTCCCAATTAGATCATAAATCAGATATCGAAGGCTCCCGGCAAATTATTTTACCTCGAAAAGGCGTACAAGAATTATTGCGCTTACTAAGTTCGGATGATAATGAAATCACTATTTCAATCGGTAAGAACCACTTGCGTGTAAATTTAGCGAATTTACAGTTCACTTCTAAATTAATTGATGGTCGTTTCCCTGAGTATCAACGAGTATTACCCGAAGAATGTGATAATCGCGCGACTATTGATAAAGTTGTTCTTAAACAAGCACTTAGTCGTGCGTCTATTTTATCAAATGAAAAATATAAAGGTATTAGGTTAATCCTGGACAATAATATTATGGTGATTCAGGCACATAACCCTGAGCATGAAGAAGCAGAAGATGAAATTGAAATAGAATATACAGGTGACCGATTAGAGGTTGGTTTTAATGTCGTTTATCTTCTCGATGTATTAAATGCTTTAGAATCGGATAAGGTAGAAGTTATTATTCAAGACGCAAATAGCAGCGCTTTGATTGTCTCACCTGGAAGTGAAGCGAGCCGCTACGTTGTAATGCCAATGCGTCTTTAGCGCATACAGCTACTTGATTTGGCACTACATACCCTCCTTGTTCAGAATTTAAGGATAATCGAACAACTGGATATATCTTTTGCACAGGATGCAAATTTGTTTGTTGGCGAAAATGGTGCAGGCAAAACCAGCATTTTAGAAGCTATTGATGTACTGAGTCGTGGACGATCTTTTCGTGAACACCGCTCTTCCCCTCTTATAAAAAATCATGAAATTGAACTCACCGTAAGCGGCAAAGTGGCTGTTGAGGAAGTTTTAACGCATCTTGGTGTGCAAAAGTCATCAAAACACACCTTACTTCACTGTAATCAAAAAAAGGTTACATCGATTTCTAATCATGCCAGTTACCTTCCTGTTTTAAGTATGCACCCAGACTCACATCAATTAATTCAAGGAAGCGGCAAGTTTAGGCGTAATTATATTGATTGGTCAGCGTTTCACGTGAAACATGATTTTCTTGTTGTTTGGCGTGATTATAATAAATGTTTACGGCAACGTAATTCTGCATTACGAAATCGTTGCAGCGAAGAAGAATTAAATATCTGGACAACACAGCTGTGTGAACTAGGCGAGAAGCTTAATTTAACAAGATCGAAGATATTTCAAGAAGTTAGCACTCTTTTTATGAAATATAGCAACATGTTATTGCCAGAATGCAAATTGGCAATGCACTTCCATTCAGGCTGGCAAGAGGAGATATCACTTGAAATTGCGTTGAAAAACGTGAGAGAGCAGGAGCTATTTAGTAAAACAACACGTGTTGGACCGCATCGAGCAGATATTAAAATAATGCTAAATGAACAAGTTGCATCTGCAGCAGCTTCACGCGGACAACAAAAGTTAATAGCAGCTTCTATGCTATTAGCTCAGATAGACCACATTCAGCAATTTAATAATCGCAAGTGCGTGGTGCTTCTAGATGATATACGTGCTGAGTTAGATCAACAGCACGCACAAGCATTCATTAAAGCGTTACAAATATTGGGCTGTCAGGTGTTTATTACGGCTATTGAAGTAGAGCAGATAAACCTTGAGGGATGGGAAGACACTAAAGTGTTTCACGTGAAACGAGGTGTATGTAACGCTGTTTAAAAGTTATAAAGAATCCAAGCGATTATAAGAGCTTATTTATAACTAAACAGGATTCAATAAGGTAGATTGTGCTGCTAAATTACCAGGCAGCTGGTTTAAACTATTGTTATAATTGGAGCAACTAAACAGTTGCGAGCACGCATGTCATACGATTCCACGAGTATTAAGGTCTTAAAAGGCTTAGAAGCAGTACGTAAGCGTCCGGGTATGTATATTGGCGATACCGACGATGGTACCGGCTTACATCATATGGTCTTTGAGGTGGTGGATAATTCCATTGATGAGGCGTTAGCAGGCCACTGTAGTGATGTCCAAGTTATTATTCATACTGATGGCTCTGTTTCTGTTTCTGACGATGGCAGAGGAATTCCTGTCGATATGCACGAAGAAGAAAATCGTTCTGCAGCAGAAGTCATTATGACGGTTTTACATGCGGGCGGTAAATTTGATGACAATTCCTACAAAGTATCTGGCGGTTTACATGGTGTAGGGGTTTCTGTGGTGAATGCCTTGTCATCAAAACTGATCTTAAGTATTCATCGCAATGGGTATAACCACAAACAAGAATATCAAATGGGTGAGCCACAACACCCACTAGAGCAGGGTGAAGAAACAGATAAAACAGGTACTACTATCCGTTTTACACCAAGCCCAGATATTTTTGGTGATACTGAGTTTCATTATGATATTTTGGCCAAGCGCTTACGTGAATTATCTTTTCTCAACTCTGGTGTATGCATCAATCTTAAGGACGAAAGATCAGAAAAAAGTGATATATTTCAATATGATGGAGGAATTCGGGCATTTGTTGAGCATCTGAATAAGAAAAAGACACCTCTCCATGACACCGTCATTTATGCTGATACCCAACGTGAAGATATGGGTATCGAGGTTGCTTTGCAATGGAATGACTCATACCAAGAAAATATTTTTTGTTTTACCAACAATATTCCTCAGCGTGATGGTGGTACACACCTAGCAGGTTTACGTGGTGCGCTTACTCGTTCATTAAACCAATATCTAGAAAAACAAGGTATCGCAAAGAAGTTTAAAATCACTATGACGGGCGATGACGCGCGCGAAGGGCTTACCGCAGTATTGTCCGTTAAAGTTCCTGATCCAAAGTTTTCTTCACAAACAAAAGACAAATTAGTTTCTTCAGAAGTAAAGGGGGTCGTAGATTCTGCTGTATCCGAAGCGCTACAGGATTTCTTAATGGAAAGTCCCGCAGAAGCCAAAGCGATTGTTAATAAGATTGTTGAGGCTGCACGAGCACGAGAAGCTGCACGGAAAGCACGAGAAATGACGCGCCGCAAAGGTGCGCTAGATGTTGCTGGTTTACCTGGAAAGTTAGCGGATTGCCAAGAAAAAGATCCTGCGTTATCAGAATTATTCTTAGTGGAGGGTGATTCTGCAGGCGGTTCAGCCAAACAAGCACGCGATCGTCGTACGCAAGCTATTTTGCCATTGAAAGGAAAAATTCTTAATGTAGAAAAAGCACGCTTTGACAAAATGTTGTCTTCCGTTGAAGTGGGTACCTTAATTACTGCATTGGGTTGTGGTATTGGTAAAGAAGAATTTGACCCAGATAAACTTCGTTACCATAGGATTATTATAATGACGGATGCAGATGTGGATGGTTCGCACATTCG
>JBGCDX010000102.1:0-15827 GCA_045105815.1 Gammaproteobacteria bacterium | reverse complement strand
GCACACTTTTGCTGTTAATGTAAATGATGGTGAAGGTAAAGATATCGATGAAACGGTTGATAGAAATTTAAGTGTTGATGTAACAGGTAGACACTTCTTCATGGTTGGTTTAGCCAATATCACAATTGGGGAGAATAGTTTATCTGGAAACGTTGAAGCATTAGGTGACGATGATCATTTTGATGAAGATGTTTGGGTAGATGGTAGGTTAGCGTTCTACTTAAGAGGTAAGGTTAGAGGTAAATATTTAATTACAGCACAGTTAGATACCACTGAAGACGAATTACGTAACTTAGGTGATCGTTTAGAGTCTGAAGATCCTACAAGGATATTCCGTCAATTAGATCCTGATCAATATTACGCAGTGTATGGTGATGATTCAGTGACCATTGACGACACAGATAGCCAAGGCATGATTTATCTGCGTGTTGATTGGGATAAGAGCATGGCGTTGTGGGGTAATTATAATACTGATATTACGGGAACTGAATTTGCTCAATACAACCGTAGTTTATATGGTGCAAAGGTCGAACATCGTAATGTTAATACTACTGATTTTGGTGACCATAAGCATGAGCTTCATGCATTTGCTTCGGAAGCTCAAAATGTAGCAGCCCATAATGAATTTATCGCTACAGGCGGATCACTTTACTATTTAAGAAATACTGAAGTAGTCCAAGGTTCTGAAAAGGTTTGGGTAGAAGTGCGTAACCGTGATTCTGAGCAAGTAACAGAAAATATTACCCTTAAACAAGGGCAAGATTACGATATCGATTATTTGCAAGGTCGAATTATTCTTACACGTCCATTAACTCAAGTAGACCTTGGTAATGGACCAGGTATTATTCGTAACGAACCTCTAGAAGGTGATGATGTTTTCTTATTAGTAGATTACGAATATAACCCAGATAGTTTTGAGCCTGATGACATTACTGCCGGTGTGCGAGGTAAAGCTTGGTTAAATAAATATATAGGTTTGGGCGCTACTTACATAAATGAAGAACGCGATGCTGAAGATTATGAGTTAAAGGGCGCTGACTTAACTATTAAAGCAGGCAAGGGTACCTACCTTAAGTTTGAATATGCAGAGAGTGATGCAATACAAACAAACCAAAGCCTTATTTCCAACAATGGTGGCATCAGCTTTGATAACCAAATACTTGCAGATGACCCAAGTGGAAAATCTGAAGCTTTTGGTATTGAGGCTCGAGCAAATTTTGCTGAGATGACAAATAACAAACATCAAGGCTTTTTAATGGCTTGGTGGAAAGATCGTGATGCTGGATTCTCATCGACGGCCAGGATTGACGATGGGATTCAAACTAAAGATATTGGCTTGGAAGGTGCGTATCAAGTTTCAAATAATTTAGAGCTCAGTACACGAGTTACAAATCTTGATAAAGAAGGTGTTAATGAGTTAACTACTGCCAGTGTGCAAGCTGATTATTCTCTAACTGATAAATTAATTATTGGTGCAGAGCTCAGACATGAAGATGAGGACAGAGAAGTATCTGCTGTAACAGGTGTGCGTAATAGCAGTAAAGCAACATTAGGTGGGCTTGGGTTACGATATAAGCTCAATAGAGAAACAGAACTTTATACAACAGGGCAACTTGTATTAAGTGATAGTGGTGATTATCAAGACAATGCAGGTTTTACATTGGGAGCAAGTCGACAAGTCAATTCAAAACTCGCACTTAAGGGTGAGGTGTTCCATGGTGACCGAGGCGAAGCATTTATCATCGGTGGTGAATACGCAGTTACGCCAAATTCCAATATTAGTATTAACGCAGGGTTTGGTGAAGGTGCGGCTACTCAAATAGGCACTAATTATACAACAGCTGGCGGCTTAGAGCTTTATGGAAGTTATGCAATAGATCCTGATCGTACTGATAGTGGCGCTAATAAATATACGTTTGGTACAAAGCGTAAGCTGCAAAATGGGTTGCAAATATATTCTGAAAGTCAGTTTGGAGAAGGGGATGATGAGCAAAGTATTGGTCGCACTTATGGTCTTGAATATGATGTCACTGAAGAGTGGCGACTGAGTGCGTCTTTACAAACCAATGATTTGGAAATCGGCAGTGGCGACATAGATAGACGTGCGGCAACGATAGGGGCAAGGTTTAAGAATAATGCTGTACGTTTTGGGTCTGTTCTTGAATATCGTGAAGATGATGATCAAACAACAGACTTAGATAATACTCAATGGGTGACAAGTAATACGGTTGAGTGGCAAAAAAGTGAAAGCTTAAGATTATTAGCTAAATTAGATTTGTCGACTACACATAGTGAGAGAAATAAACATGATGAAGCAAGATATGCAGAATTTGACCTTGGTTTTGCATACAGACCTACATTCAATGACCGCTTGAATATATTAGGTAAATATACTTTCTTATATGATTTGGGTACGAGTGGGCAAGAAGACTCTACTGTAGATGAACGTAGTCATATATTCTCATTGGAAGGTTTATATGATTTAAATCAAAAATGGGAGTTGGGTGCTAAATATGCTCATCGTGAAGGAGATGTACGCTTTTCACGTGGTTCAGGTGAATGGTTTGAGTCAGGTGCACATTTAGCCGTTATTCGCACACGTTATCACTTCATTAAGAAGTGGGATGCATTAATGGAATATCGATGGTTAGAAGCAGAAACTGAAGATGATGATAAAAAAGGTTTCTTAATTGGCGCATACCGACATATAGGAAATAATTTTAAAGTAGGTGCCGGCTATAACTTTACTGACTTTGATGATGATCTAACAGATCAAGATTATGAGAGTGATGGTTGGTTCTTTGATGTAGTTGGTAAATATTAATTGAGTTAATTTTAGCTTAGTTAATTGTTGCGATAAAACCTGCAAGTTTTTGGTCAAGCTTTATTATTGTATTTTTCCATTTTGACTTACCACTGACACAATTATCTATATCAGATGAACTCGGTACATTCTTCTCGCGTATCAAAATACCAGATTGAGTAACAAATACTGAATATAACGTATTCGGTGCCATGGCTTTGTATGCTGAACTACCAAATACGGTGTCCACGGGTGGGAATTTGTTTTTATAACGTTTAGCTACCATTGCTAGGTCTAATGTAGATATAGTTTTAAGATCATGAGCGCTATGATTTTTATTGTTTTCATCTTCAATTTTAGAATATCGACCTGAAAGTCTATCTACTCGATACATTGCATTTAATCCAAACAGTGTGGCCCAAGACTTCCATTTTAAAAATTGTGTGTCGATACGCCATTCATCACCATAGATTTTATAAATGCTTTCTTCGCAGAAATTTCCCAATCTTAGTGTTGCATCATATTCTTGCTCGTTAATAGGTGTAAAAGTTAATTGAGCAATTTGTTTTTCATGGGTTAGTCTTTTGTATGTATAGAGATTTCCAAGTACTAAAAACATTACCGCAAGTAATGCTATGAATAGAAGTTTTATGAACTTAGGCGCAAAATATTTAAACATTGGCACACAATACCAATAATGTGGCTAATACTATTAATTTGGTTAACGGTTGGTAGTGAATATACAAATAAATGGTGGAAGGGTTCGATACTCACACTGCATATTGATTACATTGTAATATCTAAAATTTAACATAATATATATTATGCGTAGTCATAGATACGCTAATATAACTATTAAACGAAACCTCCTACATCTAATCACCATGTAGATATGGCTACTAAAATGGATCAATTTGACTGCATTTCATTCAATTCTTGGATTATAAGTCATTAATTTAGTATTGCTTCTTGTATAGGACAGAGTTCATTAGAAATACTCTATGAATATAACTTGTTGTATTTATTATCTATTAAATCTAATTTATCAGTTTATTAGTTAAATTTAATACCATTAGAATAATATTATATTACTATGTACTAATACTTAATTATAACCAACCGGGGTAAGTAGTAATGAGAAATATTCTAATGTCATACAAATATACAATTGCAGCTTTTGTATTAATTCTATTGGTAGGCGCTTCTACCGTAGTATTTGGCGAGGCCACTAATGAAGTTAGCAATCAAAATGCTGAAAACGCAACAGATTGCAAGATGAAAGCATATACAGATCCACAAGCCTTAGCCTCTGCAATGGCAAATCCAACTGAATTTATGCAGCTTATTACTTTGATGAGCCAACCGCAGACTGCACAAAATATGATGGAGTGCGGAATGGATTCTAAGCAATGGAATGAAATCATGGCTAACATAACAAATCCAGCATCGATTATGGCTGCATCAGGTCAATTCATGAACCCTCAAATGTATATGAACTGGATGACAGCAATGATGAATCCAGCTTTCTATCAAACTGCAATGAATACGTATATGAACCCCGCTTTATACACGCAGTGGATGACTGCCATGTCTAACCCAGCATATTTTCAGCAACCTATGCAAAAAATGATGGATCCACAGTTTCATCAAGATAGTACTGCTTGGATGATGAATCCTGCTAATTTTCAAAAAATGTTTGAAGGTATGTACAACTCTGCTCCTGTCGTAGCAGATGCCACTTCGGCAAAATAAATAAGAAAAGTTGCTAGGAAGCAATGGGATGATTTTGACTCTCCGGAACTAGAGTAGAACATCCTCCCCTACTAAAGCCTCGATAAATTTCTCATCATTTGTCGGGGTTTTTTTATATAGAAAATTTAAATCTGTTTAGCGTTTGGTACATATAATGAATGTAGTGATGGATGTCCTCATCACGAATTTAATCTAGATAAATAAAGAATAAAATATAATGAAAAAGAATAAAGCGTTTATATTTAATGCATACGGTGCCATTTTAGATACATATCTTCCATTTGAAAAATATAAGGATCAGCTAGGTGAGCATGCGTTAGTCATTTATAAGTTATGGCGTTCAAAACGTCTGCAATACTCATCTCAATTAAGCCTAATGAATCGTTATACAAATTATGATCTTATTAGTAAATACGCACTTGAATTTGCATGTGATGTATATGGAATGAAAGATGCAGCTGTTAAGAAAAACATTCTTGAGGCTCATGCTAAATTAGATTGTTATTCCGATGTAAAAGATGTGCTAAAAACATTAAAGGATGCAGGTAAAACGACAGCTATTTTATCTAATGGCTCACCACAAAAATTAAGCTCCGCATTAAAGAATGCAGGATTAACCAATTTGTTAGACGGCATATATTGTACAGATCAAATTAAGACTTATAAGCCCTCTCCTGCTGTGTATGAATTTGTAGAAGAGCAGCTTGCCTTGCCAAGGCATAAGGTATGCTTTATATCTTCAAACTCGTGGGATATAGCAGGTGCCGCTTCATATGGGTTTAGCTCAGTCTGGATCAATCGATATAATCGAACTCCTGAACATTTGCCTTATCAAGCTGATGAGGTAATTAGCGAATTATCTGAATTACCTGCTATGGTTCTGTAAATCATTAAAATTGACGCCAAATTAACAGTATTTAACATTCTGACTTGCGTTAAAATATCATCTAGAACAGGAACTTACATGTTAAAATACCGTCAAATTAGTACATATATAACGTTATTAGCTCATTGCAGCTAACACACATGTTTTTATAACTTTATTATAAACGATGGATGAGGATGTCATGAATATTTCAAAAAGAAAGTTTATTCAAGGTAGCTTGTATTCAGGTGTAATTGCCGTGCTTGGTAAAGCCACTTTTTTACAATCTGCATTTGCTGAATGGCCCACAGCTGCATTTGATGAAACCGAATATGGCCCCGCATTAAAAGGCCTTATTGGTGATGAAGAAATGCTAGAAAGCAATGTCACACTAGACGCACCTGCAATTGCTGAAAATGGTGCTACGGTTCCCGTTAAAGTATCAACAGATTTAGACAACGTTGAATGGATCAGTTTATTGGGTGACAAGAACCCTCGTCCTTGGATTTCTCGCTTTTATTTCCATGGTAAATCAAAGCCATTTGTATCTACGCGTATCAAACTACGTGAGTCTTCAAATGTGATAGCAATTGTTAAAGCAGATGGAAAACTATATACCGGTAAAAGTGCGGTAAAAGTGACTGCTGGCGGTTGCGTTTAAGCCCATAAGATTGAATAGAGGATATTAAAAAATGGCTGATAAAATGAAAGTTAGAGCAAAGCTAAGTGGAAGTACCACTACAGTAAAGGCAATTATGTATCACCCAATGGAATCGGGTAGTCGAAAAGATAAGGAATCTGGCGAGTTAATACCTGCTCACTTTATCAAAGAAGTTAAAGCTGAGTTAAACGGTGAAATGATTATCTCTGGTGACTGGGGTACGGGTGTTTCGAAAAACCCTTATTGGTCTTTTGAGTTTGATGGCGCTAAAGCGGGTGACACGGTAAAGATTACTTGGACAGATAATCTTGGTGAGACCGGTGTAGGTGAAGCAACTATAAAATAAACTAAATTTAAAGTTTAATTTTATAGTTTTAGTTGAATCTTAAGTAAAGATAATGGAACCAGCAGTACCCTATATTAAGTTAGGTTACTGCTGTATAGCTTAAAGATTCAGGATTAGCCGAATATCTTGCGATGTACTAACTGCTCATCTATTAAACTTATAACCAGTAAATTGTAACCGGCCCAAATAGAATCAGATAATACCGTTTAAGCTTCTTGTTTTTTCCACGGAATTAGCAGTTCTGCTAACCCAGTTCCAAGTGCACCAAAAAAACCTTTCTCGTCTAGCATGTGATATTGAATTTTCATCGTTAGCGCACAACCAAATATGATGGATGCTAAGGTTATAAAAGAGCCTATCGCTAAAGTAGACATGCCGGTTACGCCTTGCCCTATTGTGCAACCAAAAGAAAGTACACCGCCAAAACCCATCATAGATGCGCCAACTAAGTGATTGACCATTTCTGATTTGTTGCTAAATGTCTCGATTCTGAAAGTTCCAGAGATAATGGCGTAAATAAATGAACCAAAAATCATCCCAAGTACGATCGCAATACCAAAGTTTATTTCTGCACCTGTATACGTCATTAAATAACTAATCGTATTACCCGTCGGTCCAACAAATGCCATGCCTTGTGGTGTTATTGGGTCAAAGTCATCTTGACCAACATAACCAGAAACATACCACGCTGCTACAACACAAACACCGATAGCAACACCTGCTAACACATTATCAAAACTTTTCCTAAATTCTTCATGTTTGAAAGCATAAGCAATAAACCCAAAGGCTACTGCAAAGCCACCAATTTTTTGTAGCAAGCTACTGTCTTCTAACTTAAGTAATGAACCAATGTAGTCAAATAGTCCTTGGTTATCTATGCCCTGCTTAGTGAGATCGGTATTAACTGCATATATATACTCAAGTCGTGCGATGGCGAAAATGCCTCGCATAGTCATGTATGCAGTGATTCCCATAACAATTAATACGATTAACGCTTTTAGGTTTCCGCCCCCTACTCTTACTAAGTTTCGTTGCCCGCAACCAGCAGCAAATGTCATACCAATGCCAAATAACATGCCACCCAGTACGTAACTTAATAGATATAAAGTCGGAGATCGGTAAACAGATGCATCAATATCGACTCGACCGCTTATGTATAAATATTGAACGCCTAATATCGCTATTCCAATGGCTAAGAACCATGCTCCCATACGTCCTTTAGAGCCCATATTGACGACATCGCTAACGGCTCCCATTGAACAGAAATGTGTTTTGTTCCCAATAAAACCAAACACCAGGGCTATTACGAAGCCTAATAAAGCTACTATATGAAGGTTTGATAGATCATCCATGGCTAATAAATATATATTATCTCGTTAATTGTAAAAGACGCGAATTATACATATTGAGTTCGCGATGTGCACTAAAGCTATTGTTAAATAATTAAAAACTATTGAATCAATTGATTAAGTTTATCGGCTTGATTGACGAAGTTTTAATTGTTGTTCGTACCATTTTTTGTACTGTTCAGGATTCATTGGTTGTGGGGATGGCTTAACTGCATGATTTTGCAACATACCCATATGGCCAGGTTGACCATGTGGATTTGCCCACATCATTGGTGCCATCATTTGATTAGGCATAGCAGCCATTTGATGCATCATTTGCGTTATTTGCATGTTATGCATCATGTTACTCATCATTTGCATCCATGCTGCTGGGGTTTGTTCGAATGGTATTTTTTCTGCAAACGGTTCCGTCATATCAAATTTGTGTGGATTAACTACATTTGGTGCAACAGTGTTCTTAGTAAAAACAGGTATTTGTTGTTTATAAATAGAACCATTTGCACTTATTGATGATCCGACAAATGTTTCAGATTGCTCAAGGTTATTTTTATTTGTCAGACTTAATGCAACTGCAATCACGATTGCAAGTGGGAAAAGATATAAAGCAAAATCTAATAAATTATTCATAGTGCGCTATGTCTGTGTTAAATATTTATAGGTTAATTTGTAACGGGTGTTTGTTGTGTCATATTTTTCATGTTTTCAGTCATTTGATTAAACCATTGCTCATATTGTTTAGGGGTCATCATTTGTCCACTTGGCATTTGTGTCATTGGGCTGCCGTAATGTGTACCCATGCCTGGCATCATTTGCCCCATCATACCCATCATCGGGTACACCATGTTCATGCTCATTGGATTCGTTGTTTTCCCATTCATCATCATTGGGTTCATCATGCCTGACATTTGACCCATCATGTTTAAGTACATGTGAGGATTTATCATGCCATTCATTTGACCCATCATCATTGGGTTCATCATAGGTGATTGGATCGTAGATTGGGCAGTTAAATTGGCGGTTGGGTTCGGTGGGCTATTCTTTTCTCCATCGATTTTTGTGCAAGAAACTCCTGCAGTAAAAAGGCAGCTTGAGATTACGACTAATCGAGTTAAGCGTTGTAGTAAATACATATAACTGCCTTGTTGTTTAATTTATAGAAATAGATGGTGTATAAAAGTTATATACTTGTCTATTGTGTGGCTTGTGATTGTGGAGCCATGTTCTTCATGCTTTCAGTCCATTGATTGAACATTTGTTCATATTGCTTGGGATCCATCATTTGGCCCATGGGGTTATTGTTGCCGCCATAATTCATGCCACCCATGTTTCCCATTTGGCCCATAGGGTTCATCATTCCGCCCATGCCCATCATTGGCCCCATCATGGCCATAGGGTTCATCATTGAGCTCATTCCGCCCATGCCCATCATTGGCCCCATCATGGCCATAGGGTTCATCATTGAGCTCATTCCACCCATGCCCATCATCGGCCCCATCATGCCCATCATTGGATTCATCATGCTCATATAAGCATTTGGGTTCATCATTTGCATGTAGTTATTAGGATTCATCATGGTATTTGGATCCATTAGGCTCATGTAATTTCCTGGATTCATCCAGGTCATTGGATTCATCCACATTGATGGATTAAACATAGGGTGCATGCCACCACCCATACTTCCATACCCACCTTGACCCCAGCCAGGCAGGGTTGCTTGATTGTTTGTATCACTTTCTGCTTGAGCAGTTGTGATTACAATCATAAATAGAAAACTTATGATCATAAATAAGCGGATCAATTTTTGTTGCATAAACATATTTATACCTTCTCTTTATTTTAAGTATTGAATTTAAATTTATAATCAGTCGTTAACATCATGGCTGAGTTCACACTTAACACTTTGTAATTGTAGAATTACAGATGTATGCATTAAATTTATTAAATCGTTGACGTGCAGATTAATTCTTAGGTTGTGGACTCATATTTTTCATGCTTTCAGTCCACTGATTAAACATTTGCTCGTATTGTTTGGGGTCCATCATTTGTCCACCATACGAACTCATACCCATCATTCCCATCGGGTTCATCATTGAATTCATCATCGGTGCGCTCATTCCTGCCATCGGTCCCATCATCGTACTACCCATGCCCATCATTGGATTCATCATTGGTCCCATCATGCCCATCATTGGGTTCATCATCGGTCCCATCATGCCCATCATTGGGTTCATCATCGGTCCCATCATACCCATCATTGGATTCATCATTGGTCCCATCATGCCCATCATTGGGTTCATCATCGGTCCCATCATACCCATCATTGGATTCATCATACTTGCCATAGGTTTCATAGCTTCCATCATTGGCCCATACTCTTTTTGATATCGTGCAACATCTTCACCATCGTGACATTGAGCGCAGGATTCCATTGACATCATCTTTTCAGGACTCATCATCATCTGCATCATGTTATTCATGACATTTGGATCCATAGATTTTTTCATGGCATTGCTCATTTGCCCCCAATGCTGAGGAGACGAATATGCATTGGAATTTGGTTTCTGTTCAGCCTTGTTGCCTGCATGTTCATCAGCTTGTATGCCAGATACACTTAAAATGAAAAGACAAGTTGCGATCATTAATACTTGAACTAACTTATGTGTCGAAGTCATGTGTTATTACCCCTTACTGTTAACTTACTATTTTAATTTTTTTAAGAATATTTTAATCTAAATTTAGAAATCACCGGTTGCTGCACCTTCCATGATGTAATTCAGGTTGTCTCGAATCCGTTTTGCGTCTTCACGAATTTCTTTCGAAAAATGACTGTTCGGGTTTTGCGAAAAGTCCAGCCAACTGATATCCCAATCCATAGTCATCACCCATAATTTACCTTCTCCATCTTCTAATAATGCGATTTTGCATGGGAGAAAGACGATAAACTCTGGCACCACATCTAATATTTTTCTAGCCACTGTTGCGTCACAAAATCTAAACATCTCGACTTTAGCGGAAGGTTGTTCAGTTTCAGCTTCGATTTGTTTCCATAAAGGACTTGAACCAACAAATTTAAAGTTAACTTCATTGGCACGTAATTTCATTGCCTCTACGGCATCATCCCAGCTAACACCTTCTTCCACTGGAATTTTATCAGCCATAATTCCCATCATGTCGCGCATGTTTAGAGGGCTCAGTGCCATGGCTGTTTGAAAAGCGTTCTTCTTTGCTTCGCGAGACACCCCTGGTGATAATTTATTAATGGGCCAATTTTGAAAACTTTGGGTTGGCATTCCAGGAATGGTAATAACAGGGAGTTGATCGGGGACTTCACCTTCTAGATATTCTTTGCTTGGTTGCCCAAACATACTAAACATCATATTTGGGTTCATCGACATCATCATGGCATTCATGTTCTGAGGATGCGTCATAGTATTTATTGGATGATTGAACATTGCATTTGGATTCATCATCATCGCTGGATTCATCATTGGCCCCATCATGCTCATCATCATGGGTGTCATCATCGCCATAGGATTCATAAACATGCCCGGGTTCATCATTGCTGAGTTCATCATGTTTTGATTAAACGTGGGCGTAGTTGAATTGGGCGGCATCCAAGGATGATTCATGGGAACTTGGTTTGCTACAGTTGCGTTACTTTCTATTTCTTCTGATGGAGCTTTCACACTAACTTCTATTTCTGGCGCAGGTGTTGTTATAGAAGTTATTGCTGGTTTTCCATCTGATATTTCAATTAAATCATCATTATTAGTAAGCTCAGCAATAGTCGTGCTGGTAGTACTCTCAGATTGATGTGGCTCCTCTACATCTTGCAGTGTACTTTTAACGTCCCCTGAATTTGATGTTTCTTCCGAAGTTTCTATAACTTCAGTGATATCGTTTAATGGAGAACTTGCATTATTGTCTGTGCTTGCAACTACTACTGCGGACTCTTGGTTGGTGTTGGCATAGCTTGCTACTTTCGAATAAACAACTTGGAAGTTTGTGAGCAGTAACCAACTTAATAAACCGATTACAAAAAGAATGATTGTTTTCATTTTTAGTATTTATGCCAGTTAAGGTAGATATTGTAATCTAATGTTATTGTTTGTATTAGACAGGAGAATTTAAGACATTATATTAAAATATTAATATATTCTAATTCATTTTACTTATTGATACTTTAATGTATATATATTTATCTTATTTTCAATTAGTTACGATAGATATATAATGTTATTTATCTATATAGTCTAACCATCATTACTTCTAATACGTTTGATAAGGATGAAAAATCAATCCACTATGAAAAAATGTTAAGTATTGATAAGTTTTTAATATATCGACAATTAGTACATAAATTAGGTATGTGCATGCGCCAATGGCACAATAAACATATCAATTACACTAGCGATTAAACCTCTAAAATACATTCGTCACCCACCTTACTTATTTGCCATTTAAATATTTCGGATTTTACTAAATGAAGTTATTAACAGTTTTTATACTATTAGGCGTTGGTTTTGCTATAGCAATGGCATCTTCCAAAACATTAGATGTCACCAATGAAGCTGAATTTTGTACTTCTTGCCATTCAATGCAATGGGTCAAAGAAGAATGGATGGAGAGTGTTCACTACAGCAACATATCTGGCGTAAGAGCTGAATGTTCAGACTGTCATGTGCCACATGATACTGCACCCAAGTTAGTAGCAAAACTACGAGCTGCGAAAGATGTTTGGGGTGAAATACGTGGGACGATTGATAGCGAAGAGAAATTTGAACAACATCGTTGGCAAATGGCCAATTCTGTTTGGGATAAAATGAAAGCTACAGATTCTCGCGAATGTCAGTCTTGCCATACTGTTGCAGCAATGGATCTTAAAGAACAAGATCGTTCTGCAAGAAAAAAGCATAAGAAAATAGTTGCTGGAACCGGCAAAACCTGTATCGATTGTCACAAAGGTGTTGCACATGAAGTTCCAAAAAAGCCCACTGGGTAAGCAATTATCCCAGCAATGCTGGTCTAGGTCAGTTAAACTTTATGCAAAGCGCGAAATACTGTTGAATCAGTGTGATAAAGTTGATTATTAACTATTAAAAATTGATTAGTCCACTTTAAGATTTGTACATATTAAATTTTTTCGTATTACTTAGAATACGCACAACTTAAGAAAGATAGATCCAGGAACAGGAGGAGTTCTATGTTTAATCATCGTTTAATCACAACATTATTAGGTATTTTAGTTGGTATATGTTTTGTGTCGCCCGCCTCAGCGGATGGTGCAAGCGCCGAAATGCTTTCTGATACATGTCTAGGTTGTCATGGACCAGCTGGCATTAGTCAGGGCCCTGCTACCCCTACAATTTCTGGGATGTCAGAACTTTATATAATCGGCGCCATGTTGGCATACAAGTATGACAATGACGAAGATAAAGTTGACGAAATTATCGAGGCAGATATTGAGCTTGAAGATGTTGAATACTTTGCCAGAACGTCTACTGTAATGAATCGAATTGCTAAAGGTTATTCTGAATCAGAAATAAAAATGATGGCAAAGCATTTTGCGAATTTACCTTTTGAATCTGCGAACCAAAATGTAGATGAAGCCCAAGCAAAATCGGGAGCTGCGTTACATGAGACACATTGTGAAAAGTGTCATGAAAATGGTGGCAGTTCTGCTGAAGATGATGCAGGCGTCCTAGCTGGACAATGGGTACCATATCTTGAATACACCATGGCAGATTATGCGAGTGGCGATCGAGAGATGCCTAAGAAGATGAAAAAGCAAATGGAAGAAGCTCATGCAGCAAGTGGTGATGAAGCCATGAGAGATCTTATCCAGTTTTATGCTAATCAAAAATAGTACCCGAGTATTTAGGAGTCATAACATGTCTAAATTAAACAATTCAAAGTTGGCAAACTCTAAACTGTCTAGAAGAAATTTCTTAAAAGTAACTAGCGGAACCGTTGCTGCGACAACAGCAGGCATGGGTTTCCCATTTATCGCAAGCGCAGCTAAAAAACGCGTTGTTGTAGTCGGTGGTGGTGTAGGTGGTTTAATCGCTGCTAAGTATATTGCTAAAGGTGATTCTTCAATTGAAGTAACAGTAGTTGAAGCTAAGCCCGATCACCATACATGTTTCATGAGTAATGAAGTTATAGGTGGAGATAGAGATATTTCTACCATTAAATTTGGTTACGACAACCTTGCTGATCACGGCATCAAACTTATTCAAGATACCGTAACAATGGTTGATGCAGAAGCGCATAAAGTCATGACTGCAGGCGGAACAACATTAGAATTTGATCGTTGTGTGGTTTCACCAGGTATTTCACTAAAATTTGGTTCAATTGAAGGATATAGTGAAGAGGCGGCAGAAATAATGCCTCACTCTTGGATAGCAGGAAAGCAAACTGCCCTACTTCGTAAACAATTAGAAGATATGGAAGATGGTGGGCTTGTTGTTATTGCACCTCCTCCAAACCCTTTCCGCTGCCCGCCGGGACCATATGAACGTGCGGCACAGATTGCACATCATTTGAAACACAACAAACCAAAATCTAAACTTCTTATTCTTGATGCAAAAGATAAGTTTTCTAAACAAGGCTTATTCATGCAAGGTTATAAGGACGTTTATGGTGAAATGATTGAATGGGTTGCTGCTGCAGATACGGGCGGTGGTGTTAAGTCTGTAGACACTAAAGCGATGACAGTGAGCACTGATTTTGATGATCATAAAGTAGCGGTCGCGAATATCATTCCCGCACAGCATGCTGCAAAGATAGCGCATGACTCAGACTTGGTCGATGATTCTGGATGGTGTCCAGTAGATTTAGGTACGTTTGAGTCAAAGATGCATAAAGATGTTCATGTAATAGGTGATGCAAGTATCGCCACTGGTATGCCAAAGTCTGGTTATGCTGCTGGTACTCAAGCCAAAGCATGTGCGGCTGCCGTGATCAGTATGCTTCAAGGCAATGATGCACCCATAACCTCATATGCAAATGCTTGCTACAGTTTAATTGCTCCAGACTATGGTATTTCTGTGGTAGCGGTTTATAAGCTTGCTGAAGATAGAGCATCTATTGAAAAAATATCGGGTGGTTTAACGCCAATGGATGCTACTGCTGAAGCGCGAAATCGTGAAGTGCAATATGCATATAGTTGGTTTAACAATATGACAGCAGAAATGTTTGGTTGAACTTGTATTGTGTATTTGAACATTAAGGGGCTTTTTGCCCCTTTTTTAATTCTAGAAATAAATTAAAGATGCGAGATGGAGGCGAATTATAAAAAGTAATTTTATCAAAAACTATAATTCAATCTTTACCGTGAATGCACCTCTTAACTCACCTACTCCATAACCAATTGCTTGATCTTCTGGATATAAGCTAGCAATTTTATCTCTGACGTCAGGGGGTATATTCTTGCCATGACATAAAGCGCATGGTTCTTGCACGGGAATCGCTTTCATATAGCGGAATACTTCTTTATTATCTTCAGTTAGCACCTCATGAATTTCTAACGACATAACATCAACACCTGATGCGATTTGAGATTCAAACCACTGTAATTGATTTGTTTCCCATGCATCTGGTTGGTTAACGGAATTTCTAGTTTTGAGTGATGTGCGCCCTACTTCTAGATCATTATTTTCTGATAGTGTATTGCTAATAATAGGTGCATCAATATTGCAGACTGAAATGGCAGAAATAGGTCCTTCAGATTGGAGCGATTCTACGAGTGTACTTTTTAATTGTTCCCCTAACTGCTTACTGATAACTCGACTTAGTAATAATTCTCCGTCTACATTTTTTGAGCATGCAGTTATATTGCTAAAAATAATGCAAATCCAAAATAATAATTTAATATTTTTCAAGACTGACAATCTAAATAAATAAACAAATATCAGATTTTTGTGCTTCTGGTAAGAATGATGCTGCACCTACCCAGTCCGTTACATCATCAATAAATTCTTCCCTATCAAAACCAAATAAATCTACAGTCATTTGGCAAGCGACCATTTTAACTTCTGCTTCAATGGCTA
>JBGCDX010000101.1:0-3151 GCA_045105815.1 Gammaproteobacteria bacterium | reverse complement strand
ATGGTAGCTGGATTAGCCCATAAAATATTTTTGTAGTAGTTATAAATTAATTTGTTCGATTAAGGCCGATAAGCAAAGTTAAATTCAAGTATATTGATGTAACGTCAAAATAAGAAAAATAATCTGACGTTATGCTCTGATAGATATAAGAGCAACGACCCTGAGTTGGGGCAAAATTGTTGCCGGGAGGAGGAGTTATTCTAGCTGAAAACAGAAAGTTTTTTGCATCTACCGCTAAGCTGCCTTTTATTAAACAAAAGGTTCCGCTTACGGTTGTCATATTCCTATTATCAACTGTTTTAGCATTGCTGGTATGGAATGGTTGGGAACAATATTCGCAATTCCATGAATCTCAAATTGACAGCATGCAGCAGTCATCTTGGTCTGCAGCCAATGAAATTTCAAATTATGTAGACATGATGCAAAACAGCATATCTATGTTTGCGGATAATGAATCCAGTCTGCTCACAAATGCACAAAAAAATGGAGAATTGGGGTCAGTTGCCATTGCGTTGTTAAATCGGAAGGTTAGCACTAATTATCCTGATGCCATTAACTTTTTAATCTGGGATAAAAGTGGAAAGTTGATAATTGATTCTGAAGGCACTCAGAAAAATAAACCAGAAGTTTATGTGTTGCCATCAATAGGAAATGTGAATGCAGAATATGCGGTTCGCATGCATCGAAATACAGAGCATGATCATTTCAATATCATCACTCCTTGGAATCAAGGTAGTAATCTAAATGGAGTGTTTGGTGTAAGTTTTCCATCAGAGTTAGTTCAACCTCTATTGTACAAGCATCAAAATATCAATTACCAACTTGTTTTGTGGCGACAGGATTCACCTGGCTTTATCGAATTAGCCACACAAGATTCTAATTTAAATTTAGTCAATGATGTTTATCTTGAGCCTGAAGATTTAAGTCGTGTGGGAGCTGTAGCCACTATTGGTGGCACGCAATGGGATGTAGTGTCGTTGCATAACCAAAAATTATTTTCAGATGAACTAAGTAATATTGTATTCAATGGTCTTATGAAGTTTTTAGCCATTCTTATAGCTGTTGGAGTTGCAGCAAAACTTTATCAAAGAGAATCACTACGTCGTTACAACGCAAATGAAAAAGCCCGTAAAACACAAGAACGTTTACAGCTTGCACTAGAGAGTACACAGGATGGTGTGTGGGAAATAGATTTAAATAAAGACGAAAATTATTTTGATGATCGATGGTGTGAGTTAACGGGTTATACGAGAGAAGAACTACTTCAAGCTAAACATAATACCAAACTTAAAAATAATAGAATGATTCATGAAGATGATGTCGCAGATGCTAAATTGGCATTTGATGCGCATGTATCAGGAGAATCAAGTTTTTATGAACATGAACATCGAATTCAGCATAAATCTGGTGAGTGGATATGGGTGCATGATCGTGGAAGAATATTAGATACGGATGAAAATGGTAAGCCATTGCGTGTAATTGGGACTACCGCAGATATTACTGAACGAAAGCATTCTGAAATAATCCTTAAACAAAATGATGAAGCGTTGCGTTTTTTCTATTCTATTGTTTCAGTAGAAAATTCTTCTTTGCATACGCAAATTCAATGTTTGCTAGCAGGTGGCTGTAAACATTTAGGGATGAGGTGCGGAATATTCTCTTACATAGAAGGCCAACGATATACGGTCATGCAGGTTCATACTGAAACTTCTGAATACCCAGTTCAAGCCGGCGATAAATTTGAACTTGGAGACACCTATTGTCAATTAACCATTCAATCTCGTGATGCATTGGGTTTTTCTCATGCTAAAACAACGGAGGTAGCTAAGCATCCAGCTTATACAGCGTTGCAATTAGAGGCATATATTGGTGCAACAATTTATCTCGATAACAAGCCATATGGCACTTTAAATTTTACAAGTATCGAGCCGCGTGTTGAGGAGTTTTGCGCAACCGAGAAGAAGTTTGTGCAAATGATGGCAGAATGGATTTCTAATAAGTTGCAAAGTCAATTTGCAGAACAAAGACAAAAGGAAGCAGATCAAACACTTGCATTGCACTTAGAGAATTCTCCAACTGCAGTCGTTGAATGGGATGAAGATGGCGTTATTAAACGCTGGTCTCAACAGGCAGAGCAAATTCTAGGGTGGAGTGCAGAACAGGTCATGGGTAAGTCTCCCATGCAATGGCCACTCATGCATCTTAATCATAATGAAACGCTTGATGAATTGCAAAATTATATGTGTCATGCGAGCGAAACAAATAATCAATTTGGCTTGGCCATACAAGATGCTAATGGAGTATTTAAATACACCGAATGGGCCGCTTCACAGTCAACAGATTTGTTTAATGCAAAAACATCTTATTTGGCGCTGGTGCATGATGTTACAGAACGCGTCGAAATGCAGCAGAAATTAATGCGTAGTCAAACAAGATTACATGACTTATATGAAAATGCACCGGATATGTATTTCTCAGTTGATGCAAATGGAATCATTCAATCAGTTAATGAATTTTGTGCTCAATATCTTGGTTATACAAAAAATGAGTTACTAAATAAACCAATTTGGAACTTGATGCATGAAAATGACATACGACGTGCAACTAGACATTTCAATGTTGTATTTGAAGATCAAATAAATGAATTTGAAATGGAAATACGGATGTTGACGAAAGAAGGTGTACTGATTAATACCCACCATAGATTACGTTTAATCGAGGCGCAAAAGGGTACGCCACGTGAGCTAAGAATATTATGCAGAGACGTAACTCAGCGTGCATCGAGTCAAAAAGAAAGACTAGACCATATAAAAGTTCAACGAGATGAAGTGAGCAGAGAAATGCGTCACCGCATAAAGAATAATCTGCAGGCTATTGTTGGTTTATTAAAAGTAAATTTAGATGCTTATCCAGAATTACATAACGTACTCGTTACATCCATTAATCAAGTCGATACCATTTCTATTGTGAATAATCTAATGATTGATTCAGAGCACAGACTGGTTAATGTGGTTGAATTAGTTAAGCGCATCACTCAAGCATCAAGTAAATTATTTTCACAAGAAGTATCCTTCGAAGTGCTTTGTGATGATGCTGAGTATTTGGAATTGTGGGAAGAGGAGACTGTGGCGGTTTCTCTGGTGGTTTCAGA
>JBGCDX010000100.1:0-30713 GCA_045105815.1 Gammaproteobacteria bacterium | reverse complement strand
TGCAGGAGTTCTATAAGAACTATATCAATAGCTAGTATTTTGTATGACGCCAAAATTCAGGACTACAGGGGAACCTGAAAAAGTAGAAAAATTTAGGGCACCACCAAGTGATGGTGTTCCTGTCTCTATAACGCACCCAGTATTTTGTTTACGCCATCTAGGTCATGACAAGAGTTTTTCTGTTGAAAAGTTAGAGAAAAAATTTATTGTTGGTTTTGTAAAGAAACTTAATCAACTTGCTACTCAATCGTGGGCAGAAATTAGAGGCAATCGTAAACAGGCTAATGGTTTTGAATTGATACCAAAGGATCAGATAAAAGGTCGAATACCAGATGATTTTGCTTATGCAGATGATTTTACTGTGTTTAGGTTCTCTGGAAAAAAGGCGCGATTTGCTGGTGTAACAAGCGATAGTGTGATGCATATTATTTGGGTGGATGGAAAATTAGCCCTATATGATCACTGAGGAATTATTACAAAAATTCGAGAGGTCATAATATATAGGAAAGAATCCAAAACACCCCCGTACCCCTCTAAATCAACCTAAGGCCGACCTCAACCCGCCTTAACTCCGTCAAAAGTCAGCCAAATCTCCCACACTCTTTTCTAACCTGTTGATCCCCTCAGCTAGAGCACTGCCTTGCCTGTGCAATACTTTTATTTGGACTACCCACGGACTACACAGATTTAAAACTAAAGAATTTAAATTTTAGAAAAAGATAACCAATTGATTTAATTGGTGGCTATGCGTGGACTTGAACCACGGACCCCAGCATTATGAATGCTGTGCTCTAACCAGCTGAGCTACATAGCCATATTTGATTTTGGATGGCGGACCTTATAAAACACTAGGCCGAGTGTCAATTCTACCGAACTTAGCCCCATCATTCACAGATCCAGATCTAGGTATTTAGTCTATATTAATTTACAAATGGGGTAGATTCAGACCAAACTTGCTACACATTGAACCTAAAATGCACTACATCCCCTTCATTCATTAGATAGTCCTTACCCTCAAGACGCCATTTACCTGCATCCTTAGCCCCCGACTCACCATTACCATCTATAAAATCCTGATAAGCAACCACTTCTGCTCGTATAAAGCCTTTTTCGAAATCTGTGTGAATTTTACCGGCCCCTTGTGGAGCCGTTGCACCTTTTGAGACAGTCCAAGCCCTAGCTTCTTTCGGGCCTACTGTGAAAAAAGTCTGCAAACCCAATAGTTCATATCCAGCTCGAATAACACGATTCAAGCCTGGTTCTTTTAAACCTAGCTCAGACAAATATTCCTGTTGTTCATCTGCATCCAGTTGGGCAACCTCGGCTTCAATTTGTGCACATACAGGAATCACCTGTATGGATCGCTTGTTAGCAATTTCTTCGAGCTCTTTTAAATGTTCATTATTCTCAAAACCATCTTCTGCAACATTTGCAATATAAAAAGCTGGCTTACCAGTAATTAATTGCAATTCACGTATTAATGGCTCTTGTTCTTTGTTTACCTCATACGTGAAAGCAAGCTCTTCATTCTCTAAATGCTCTTTTAATTTTTTATACAAATCGAGTTGCGCTACTGATTCTTTATTCCCGGATTTTGCAACACGCTCTACTCTAGCAATGGCTTTATCAACCGCCTCTAAGTCCGACAATATAAGCTCAGTATAAATTGTTTCTAAATCTGATAATGGATCAACCTTACCATCCACATGAATGATATTTTCATCATCAAAACATCTCACCACATGCGCAATCGCATCGGTTTCTCGTATGTGCCCTAAAAATTGATTCCCTAAACCCTCACCTTTTGAGGCGCCCGCAACCAAGCCTGCGATATCTACAAACTCCATTGTTGTAGGTATAATTTCTTCTGAGTTCTCTATTTTCGCAAGTTTATCCAAACGAGTATCAGGCACTGGGACGATACCAACATTAGGGTCGATCGTACAAAAAGGGTAGTTCTCTGCTGCAATCTCCGTCGCGGTTAACGCATTAAATAACGTTGATTTACCTACATTCGGCAAACCTACAATTCCACATTTAAATCCCATAACTCTTTCTTACCCTAAAACTTTGCATGCGCGTTATTTAGAATGCAGTTGGCGCATGGCGGCTTCCATATCGCCTTCAACACATTCATCCAAGGTGTTCATGGCATCGATAATCGCATTATCCACCGCCGCACGATCACTTTTGTTTATTTGCTTAAGCACGTAACTTACCACCTGATCTTTATGACCAGGATGACCAACCCCTAATCGTAAGCGCCAAATATCTTTACTTAGATGAGAGAAGATACTACGCAAACCATTATGACCGCCATGACCACCGGCCCACTTAATCTTTACTTCACCATTAGGTAAATCAATCTCGTCATGCGCTACCAATACTTGTTCGGTTGGAATTTTATAAAAATCACAAAACGGCCGTAGTGATTCACCACTATCGTTCATATAGGTTTGAGGTTTCAGTAACCAGATTTTCTCACCCTTGCAAGAAAAATGCGTAACTTCGCCTTTAAACTTTGTTTCTAGTTTAAATCTTACGTTTTCTCTTGCGGCGAGTGTATCCACAAACCAAAACCCGGCGTTATGCCGGGTTTGTTCATGCTTTTCACCTGGATTACCAAGACCGGCAATTAGGCGTATGCCTTTATATTTAGACATATGTGAGTTGAAACATTAAAAGGAATAAATTATGAATCATCTCCAGATGATTTATCTTCACCTTCTGCTGCATCACCTTCTGCTGCTGCTTCATCACCTTCTGCAGCTTCATCGCTTACAACTGTCTCTTCTTCTACTGCACGCTTAACATGAATAGAAACAACAACGTGATCATGATCTTCACCATGCGCTAATTCAACAATAGTAACGCCATCAGGCACTTTGATATCACTAAGATGCAATGAATCATTTAATTTTAACTCAGCAACATCTACTTCAATAAATTCTGGCAAATCTTTAGGTAAACATGAGATCTCAACTTCAACAATGTTGTGACTGACCACACCACCATCGAGTTTTACGCCAGGACAAGTATCTTCATTCAAGAAGTGCAATGGAACGTGTACATTTATGGCTACGTCTTCGCGAACACGCAGTAAATCCATATGCAAAATAGTTGGCTTATATGGATGACGCTGTAAATCACGCAAGATGGCACGCTGTGATTTGCCCGCTACATCAATCGTTAGAATGTGAGAGTAAATAGCTTCTTGCTCAAGACTATGCATTAGCTTGTTATGATCAAACATGATGGACACCGGCTCTTCTCCACCGCCATACATAACGGCAGGCACTTTACCTGTGTTTCGCAATCTTCTGCTAAAAGCTTTACCTAGCTCTTGCTCGTTTCTTAACTCTGCATTTAATGTGAAATCGACACTCATTCTATTACTCCAAACTTTCTCTTATTCTCTGCTACTAACCACTTGTTAGCCCATATACCTTAATCCATATATAGGGTACTAACAGACTCTTCATTATTGATTCTACGCATTGATTCTGCGACCAGTCCCGACACCTCAACTTGGCGTATTCGAGAACAGTGGGATGCTTCCTCGCGGAGCGGAATTGTATCAGTTACTACCAATTCATCCAGCACAGAATTTTCAAGGTTTTCAATAGCCTTGCCGGAAAGCACAGGATGGGTGGCATAGGCCCTCACACTTGTCGCACCATGCTCTTTCAGCGCCGTGGCTGCCGCACACAAAGTACCTGCTGTATCGACCAAATCATCAATGATGTAACAAGATTTACCCTCTACCTCACCAATAATATGCATCACTTCGGATTTATTCGCTTCTGGACGACGTTTATCAATAATCGCGAGATCTGCATCATCCAATCTTTTTGCTAACGCTCGCGCGCGCACAACACCACCCACATCTGGTGATACCACAATTAAATTAGGGTCTTTTCGTTTATATACATCACCTAATAAAATAGGCGAGGCATAAATGTTATCTACTGGAATATCAAAAAAACCCTGAATTTGATCCGCATGGAGATCTACGGTTAAGACACGGTCCGCCCCTGCTACCTGTAATAAGTTAGCAATAACTTTGGCAGAGATCGGAACACGAATAGATCGCACACGACGATCTTGTCGTGAGTACCCAAAATAAGGCATTACAGCTGTAATTCGCTCAGCCGAAGAACGCTTTAGTGCATCGATCATAATCAGCAGCTCCATGACATTGTCATTGGTAGGCATGCAGGTGGGTTGCACTACAAAAACATCTTTACCTCTTACATTCTCTTGGATTTCAACTTGCACTTCGCCATCACTAAATTGGCTGACGAATGCTTTTCCAATCGGTATGTTTAAGTCATCACAAACATCCTGCGCAAGCTTTGGGTGCGCATTACCGGAAAATACCATTAAATTACTATCAGCAGGCAAGGATCTTTGACGAAGCATAACGTTAAGGTCTTTAGTTTTAATACGTCATTTTGAATGACGAAAAATTGGCTGGGCCGGCAGGATTCGAACCTGCGAATGCTGGGATCAAAACCCAGTGCCTTACCACTTGGCGACGGCCCAATTCTTTAGTGTCTATAGTTGCTCTAACTATGGACCATTATACTCATTTAACGAAATTACAGGTGACACATTTAAGCGTTTCGTTACGTAAGCAGTAAATTTTTTAGCACAACTTGCCGCTATTTCTTCAGCCTGCAACTTAGATGCGCAAGTAATAAACAATGCACTTCCTGAACCTGTTAATCGAGCTGATGAAAACTTACCCAAATATTGAAAAGCACGCTCTATTTCCGGTTGGCGCCGAGCTAACCGCTCAAACGCATTCTGAGTGCTTTCCAGGTAAGAAGGCTCACCCTTACAAATTGGCCCATCACACATTTTCAAGAAGTCGCGTATTTTGATCGGCACGCTATTGCGTGTCAACTCGGGATCCGCAAACATTTGCTGAGTATTTAAATGTACTTCGGGGAATACCACAACACCCCAAGGCTCTTCTAAAGTAATAGGTGTAAGTTTTTCACCTATCCCCTCCACCCAGCTTGCTTGACCCCGGACAAACATCGGCACATCTGCACCTAATTTAATACCCATTTGCTCAAGCTCTTGCTGCGCTAGCCCACAACTCCAAATATGATTCAAAGCCAATAAAGTAGTTGCTGCATCTGAGCTACCACCACCTAACCCTGCACCGATGGGTATTTTCTTATTTATATGAATATCGATACCTTGCTTATCAATCGACTTTTCTGACATATGCTCTTGCAACAGCGATGCAGCTTTTGCACAAAGATCTTCTTGTTGAGAAATATCGGGGTTAGAATTTATGCAACTAATACTCGCATCACTGCGAGGAACAAACGTCAGTTCATCACAAAGATCTATGAATTGAATAGCGCTTTGCAGCAAATGATAACTATCATCACGTTGCCCAATTATGTGCAAAAAAAGATTTAACTTTGCAGGCGCGGGCCATGTTTGCATAGCAAGATCAGCTGATTAAATTATTTAAAAAATACTATAAAGATAAGTTATTAATTGTCATTCGCACCCAATGTCCAACGATCAACCTTGATAGTCGCATTTAATGTGGGGTTTGAAATTTTAATCAATGCTGGCAACACCGGGGTACTTTCATGATAGCGAGAATAATCAATTAACCAACCCGCTTGCTCAAGTTGCATTAATCTTCCGTGTTCATCTAAAAGCAGTGAACGGTGAGGTTGGTTTAGATCAGGAAGCCCTAACAACCAATGACGCAGGCCATTCACAGGCAATGAATAACCAAACAAGTCCTGCATTAAGTTTTCAGCATTATCCGCTTCAAAACTTTCTCCCTTGGAAGTCTTTAACTGGACATTTCCTTGCTTACCTGAAATCACCGCAACCTTTCTTCCAAGCGGGCCATGCAAATCGATCACATAATTATTTTGCAATTGATTCCACTGCACTCCTGCACGAAAACCTTGATTATTTGATTTCCCGGCGAGACGACCTTTCAATTTCCAAGTTTTAAGGCTTTGAATATTTGCCTGATGCACTTCCCATGCTGCCTGTTTAGTAATTTCTGAGCCAGGGGGTAACTGATGCTTTTCAACCGTAACACAAGCGGTCGAAATCAGGATGACGGCTAAGAAACAAACTAGGTGGAATAATTCACGAAAGTGCATCCACCTTCGCTTTGGGAGGCGCTTCATTACTGGAGTCTTTGTTTTAACTCTAATATGTATTCATCTTCTGGATAGCGTTCTATCATGGTATCCATAACGTTCCTTGCTTCGTCATAATTACCTTGCGCCCATAATAACTCTACAAGATGACCCGCAATCTCAGCATCTTCTAAAATGCCAAACGCTTTGCGTAGATACGTTTCAGCTTCTGCAAAGTTGCCCAATCTAAAATGCACCCAGCCCATGCTATCCATTACAGCCGGATCATCTGGACGAATCTCCAATGCCTTTTTAATATAAACAAATGCTTCATCGACCCGTGTATTGTGATCTGCAAGCGTGTAACCCAGCGCATTTAATGCCGATGCATTTTCTGGATCTTCGGAAAGAATTAACTTCAAGTCTGCTTCTAATAAGTCAATACGATCAATTTCTTCTGCCATTAAAGCGCGCGCATATAATAAGTCACTATGACCTGGAAATTCCTGTAAGCCTTCGCTATACAGATCCATTGCTGCAACATATAACTCCTCGTCGTGCAACAACTGACCTTCAATTAAATACACTTCTATAATCGACTCAGGGGCACTCAAGCCACTGCGCAATTCTTTTAAATACGTTTGTGATTTATCTATTCCGTCACGCTCAGCATAGATCGATGCAATTCTAGCTTTAGCATCTATGTAATATTCACCTTGTTGAACTTTTTCAAACTCTGCGATGGCATCTGAATAATTCTTTTGCTCTTCATCTGTTCGACCAATGTAGTAATGACTTTCATCAACACGCTGTTTGCGATCAACCAGCCGTTTAAACTTTACTTTAGCCTTTGCAAATTCTTCTTCTTGCAAATACAACAGTCCTAGACGATAAATTAGCTCACCATCATTTGGGTTTGCAATTAGCAAAACTTCGAATTCTTCAATAGCCTCATCGTATCGTTCTGCACCAATAAGCATGCGTGAATATGCCGTGCGCATTTCACGATTACCAGGCTCTTCTTCAATAATGATCTTCATTTCAGAAAGCGCTTGATCCGTCTCTCCAAGATTCATTAACGCTTGTGCTCGCATTGCACGTGCTTCAATCAAATCAGGCTTGAAACCAAGTGCCAATTCACTTTCGTCAATGGTGCGTTGGAATTCTTGTGCCTGGAACGCAAGGCTTGCCAAGGTTAAATGACCATAAGGATTTTCAAAATTCTTATTAACTAGTATTTCCAACAGCTTGAGGGATGACTCCGAATCAGGTTCACGCGAGAGCACGGCACCAATAATGCTATACCCTTTTGCCGGCGAATCATCTGCAGCTAACATGATTTTTTCAAAATGCGGAACCGCAGCATCAACATTACCGCTTCGCAACTCCAGCACGCCTAGTATTTGGCTAACTTCTAAATTATCTCCCACCAACTCTGACCATCGAGTTGCTGCCTGAATACCTGCAGGCCAATTTTTAGCAAACATTGCAATACGAGTTGCGCGCTCGGCTACCGATGGATCATCCGTAAGCTGGGCTGCATTCACATAATGCTCAAGCGCAAGATCTACATCACCATATTGTCCCGACAACTCACCCACGAGCACTTCGAACATAAGCTCGGATTGGGCATCATATTTCTCAGGATGAGGCTTGCGGATCTGAATTGAGTCATCTGAAGATAAGGTCCCGCCAGAGCCTGTTTGTATAGATGAGCAGCTAACTAGCCCAAATGCTAGCAAAATAACTACCAAATACACCCTTGGTAGGTAGAGAATCCGTGTAATTGTTGCGTTGATCTTCAATATACTGTGTTGCGTAGTGAGGTCTATTAGACTATACCTAATATTACTGTAGTTATCTGTTGAATGCATACGCATTTTGACAGAATTTACGGGCACTTAGGCCAGTTTTATGAATCCATTCAATCATTTAAACTCAATCATATTTATACTACTGCACATTACTAAAACCTCGTAATTTCATGCCCTTACTTACACTAGGTATTAACCACACCACTGCCCCCGTTGAGGTGCGTGAGCGTGTGGCAATAAATGAACAAAACCTAGGCCACGCACTTAAAAAACTAATCACCGTGCCCCAAGTCGATGAAGCGGCCATTATTTCAACTTGTAATCGCACAGAGTTGTATTGTGAAGTAAATCATTTGGACCAAGGTAAGCAAGAGATACTTACCTGGCTAAACAGCTTTCACAATTTAAGTACTAGCGATACTCAACCATATATCTATGACCACCTAGATGATTCAGTAGTTCGACATATTTTTCGAGTTGCATGTGGACTTGACTCCATGGTGCTTGGTGAACCACAAATATTAGGGCAATTAAAATCTGCATATCAAGATGCCGTACAAGCCGACACACTCGGTAGAAATCTAAATCAACTTTTTCAACGCTCTTTTAACGTTGCAAAAAAAGTACGCACGAATACTGAAATCGGCACTAACCCAGTATCAGTAGCCTCTGCTGCAGTTTCCTTATCAAAAAATATTTTTGGCGACTTCGAAAATCTTACCGCACTCTTGATTGGCGCCGGTGAAACCATTGAACTTGCTGCAGAACATTTAAAAAGTGCAGGAGTTAACAATATCATTGTGGCAAACCGTAGCGTTGAACGCGCACAAGGTGTTGCTGACAAAGTTGAAGGGCGCGGTGTCGGCTTAAGTTATATCAGTGAAGCATTACCTCAATCTGATATTCTTATGACAGCAACTGCTAGCCCACTACCCATTCTTGGGAAAGGCCTTGTTGAAAGTGCCATCAAACAGCGCAAGCACAAACCCATTTTTATGGTTGATCTAGCGGTTCCAAGAGATATTGAACCTGAAGTAGCAAAGCTCTCTGACGTATATTTATACACCATAGATGACTTGCAGAATGTAATTGAACACAATATTTCCTCTCGCCAGCAGGCAGCCGATGAAGCTGAAATCATTATTGACCATGAAGTACTAGAGTATTCCCAGTGGTTAAGAGGCCAGGGAATTGTTAATACCGTGCGCGCGTATCGCAACAAAGCTGAAACGCAGCGCGACGAAGTATTAGAAAAGGCTCAGAAAATGCTTGAGCAAGGCAAATCAACCGAAGAGACTTTGCAATTTATTGCATACACACTCACCAATAAACTCACTCACGAACCTACCGAAGCGATTCGCACAGCAGGCAAACAAGGTAAAAATGAGTTGATTGATGCAGCACGTATCCTGTTAAATATACCTGACGATGAATAAGTACCCCAAAATCATACAACCCCTCTATATGCGTACTGCTGAAAACCTCATTACGCCTCAATTCTATTAGCTTTAAAAAATACACACCCTCCACATATGCTCGGAATCTAATAGGGCATATTTATGAATATTTTTTAAACTGAGTATCTGTAATGAAAGACTCCATCCTATTAAAACTTGAAAGCATAAAAGAACGGCATGAAGAGATTTCTGCTGAGCTTTCAGACCCTGATGTAATTAACGATCAAAACGAATTCACCAAACTTTCTAAAGAGTACGCAAACTTAAGCCCCATCGTTTCTAAATTCAATGAACACCTACAAGCGATAGAAGATTTAGAAACCGCACAAGAAATGGCCAATGATTCTGATAAAGAAATGAAAGCCATGGCCCAAGAAGAAATAAAAAGTGCTGAAAAAACATTAACGCAGCTTGAGCTAGACCTACAAACATTATTACTACCCAAAGACCCTCATGATGAAAGTAATGTTTTTTTAGAAATTCGTGCAGGAACTGGAGGCGACGAAGCGGCAATATTTGCAGGAGACCTACACCGCATGTACACGCGCTTTGCTGAAAACAAAGGGTGGAAGGTTGAAGTCATGAATGAAAATGAAGGTGATCATGGCGGCTATAAAGAAATTATTGTAAAAATTATAGGTAAACAAGTATTTTCTAATTTGAAATTTGAATCGGGTGCACATCGCGTACAACGTGTACCTGAAACAGAGTCTCAAGGACGTGTTCACACCTCTGCTGCAACCGTTGCCGTCATGCCAGAAGTCGATGAAGTGGGTGAAATAGAAATTGATACTTCTGACTTGCGCATTGACACTTTTCGCGCATCAGGCGCAGGTGGACAACACGTTAACAAAACCGACTCTGCTATTCGGCTTACACACCTACCAACCGGTGTAGTGGTGGAATGTCAGGATGAACGTTCACAACATAAAAACAAAGCTCGTGCGATGTCACTTCTCAGCGCAAAATTACTAGACCAAGAACGACAAAAACAATTTGATGAACAAGCAGAAACACGTCGCAATCTAGTTGGCAGCGGAGATCGTTCAGAACGCATCCGTACCTACAACTTCCCACAAGGCCGAGTAACCGACCATCGAATAAATCTTACTCTCTACAAGCTAGACGATATGATGCAAGGCAATGTAGACCAGGTTATTCAACCTTTACGAAGTGAGCATCAAGCCGATTTACTCGCCACGATGAGCGATCAGCAATAAAGGCAATGACACTTAGAGAGGCAATAGAATTTGCTTGCACTAAACTAACTTTAATAAGTGACAGTGCAAAACTTGATGCACAACTCTTACTTTGTAAAGCATGCAAATTTGAACCCACCACCATATTCGCCCACCCTGAACAAAAACTTAGTGATCAAGAACTTGGAAGGTTCACTAATGATTTAGATCGCCGAAGCAAAGGCGAACCGTTAGCGTATATTATCGGCACCAAAGAGTTCTGGTCGCTCGAAATCATGGTGAATCCACATGTATTAATTCCACGACCCGACACGGAACTGCTAGTAGAACTAACCCTAAAAAGCCTCTCACATATCGAATCTCCCTATATCTTAGAACTGGGAACAGGATCAGGAGCTGTTGCTATTGCACTTGCCAAAGAACGAAGCGATTGCACAATATTCGCAACCGATATTTCCCTACCCGCAATAACCCTAGCAAAACAAAATGCTAGAAAACATCAAGCAAATATCACCTTCATTCATAGCGATTGGTATAAAAATCTCCCAGATGATAAATACCACGCCATTATCTCCAACCCCCCCTATATCGACACAAACGATATGGATTTAGATAAATTTGTATCTGAATTCGAACCTAAGCAAGCATTAATTAGTGAAAATAATGGATTACACGCTTTGAGTGAAATAATTAGTACCGCCCCAAGCATGCTTAAAAAAAACGGTAGCCTAATCGTCGAGCATGGGTTCCAACAAGCAAGCTCAGTTAGTGAATTGTTTATTAATGCAAATATCAATAATATCAACATGCATAAAGATTTGGCAGGCAACCCTCGTTGCACTATGGGATACCTATAAAAAATCTTTAAAACACCTGCATTAACAATATTTTTTTGTTAACCAGTTTTAAGTTCTATCTAACGCCATATGTTTCAATATGCACCTAAATATAATAATAATGCATTGCATTGATGTGCATCTATTTAACACATCGACACCAGATTTAGAGATGAACGACAGAGCCTTAATTACAAAAAATTACCTGGGGATGGTAATCAATTGCCTAGAAAAAAAGGGCTATGATTTTGAAGATTTTGAAATTTCTTCAGAACGCGTGCAAAGCTACACAGAGGGACGACATGACCCTAAATTTATCATGTATATATTTCGAGTAAGTTCAAATATTGAAAAAAACTATGTAGTGGATGAAGACTCCAATTTTTTAGACGCGCTTAGCCAAGACCTAAGAACAAGAACATTCGATTCAACCCTTATTCTATAATCCAAAGCTTATAAAAGGCTTTATCGAGAAATATAGAATTATTACCGCTATACCTATATATAAAATTAGCTGGACCGAGTTCGCCCGCCACTCACTATAGAAGCTTTGCTTACTTCCATCTTTTTTAGACTGCTCATGCTCTGCCCTTACCCTTAGTTGCCGCGCTTGCTGATATTCATTAATTAGAGTTTTAGCTTGCTCTAACTGATCATCATCACGCAACCAAATTGATGGCATCGATATTCCCCAGTTACCTGGTGGCGTTTCATAGTGATCAATATTATTTTCCTCCAGAAGCACGCGGATATCTTCCGCTTCATCTTCCGGGACGTTCCTAAGTCTAAATACTGGAACTGGCATAATTACACAACAAGCAATAGATAGTGATTTATCATGAGAGCATTGCTTAATCTTGCAAGTGCTTTATATCGATCAACAAAGAAGTCATTAGTACCGTATCACCAATAAACTGGATTTTATTATCGACAACCGGATATTTTTTTAGCAGATGGGCGCGCACATTCTCTTCTATATTTTCCAAGTTAAATACTTTCATACTCCAATCATGAAATTCTGTACTCACTACACTTTCAAAACTAATTAGCTCAACATCATAATGCTGCTTATCTTTTATAATTTTCGCGTAAACGCTATTAACAAATTTAGATTGACCTTCGAGAACTTGAAGGAAACGGCTATCTGAGAATGCTAGAATGCCACAAACACCTAATTTTCTATTTGCACTAGCCGCTCGGTTTTCCAATCTAGACAATGCATCAACATTCAGCATCTCGGGCTTTGCAATACTTCTATAAATTAGGCGGCAAGGTTTCATTTAATTAAAATTAAAGCTAATTTCGATAAACTATATGCCTAAGTACCCAAAAATAAGGCAATCATTATTTTAACTTTTCTTTAAGCAATTCATTAACTTGCTGTGGATTCGCTTTACCCTTAGAAAGCTTCATGATTTGCCCAACAAAAAAGCCAAAAACTTTATCTTTACCCGATTTATATTGCTCTACTTGACCGGGGTTGTCGTTAACTACTTGCTCGACTAAAGCTTCTATTTCACTACTATCTGTAATTTGCTTTAATCCTTTAACTTCAATTATCGCATCAACATCACCCTCACCTGCCCACATTGCCTGGAAAACTTCTTTAGCAATCTTACTGGAAATTGTGTTGTCTTCTATCCGTCCCAACAAACCCGCTAGCATCGAAGCAGAAACAGGGCTATTTACTATCTCAAGATCATCTTGATGTAGCGCTGCACTGAAATCACCTAATACCCAGTTTGCAGCCAACTTATAAATTTTAGATTGCTCAGTTGGGGTTGAACATTTTACAATTTCTTCGAAATACTCCGCTACCTCTTTGCTCATCGCAAGATTTTCTGAGTCATAATCACTTAGACCAAAGTCCTGTTTATAGCGTGCTATTTTTTCATCCGGCAATTCAGGCAGTTGCTCTCTAAGCTCTTCAATAAATTCAGGCTCAATAATTACTGGCAATAAATCTGGATCTGGGAAGTAACGATAGTCATTTGCTTCCTCTTTAGAACGCATTGATCTAGTCTCATCTTTATTAGCGTCATAAAGACGTGTCTCTTGCACAACTCTGCCACCATCTTCAATTACATCAATTTGCCGCTCGACTTCATAGTGAATAGCACGCTCAACAAACTTGAATGAATTTAAGTTTTTAGTTTCGGTTCGCGTACCAAATTCCTCTTGTCCTTTAGGGCGCATTGATACATTTGCATCACAACGGAAAGAGCCTTCTTGCATATTGCCATCAGATATACCTAGATATCGCACAATGGAGTGTATCTTTTTCATATACGCCACCGCTTCTTCTGCAGAGCGCATGTCCGGCTCTGAAACTATTTCAATCAACGGCGTGCCACAACGATTTAAATCAATGCCTGTAGAATCTGGAAATTCTTCATGCAAAGATTTGCCCGCGTCTTCCTCTAAATGTGCACGCGTGATACCTATCGTTTTTCGCTCACCATTTCCAAGGACAATATCTAGGGTTCCGTGTTCTACGATAGGAAATTCTAACTGGCTAATTTGGTAGCCTTTGGGAGAATCAGGATAGAAGTAATTTTTACGATCAAACACAGAACGCTCGGCAACTTTTGCACCAACCGCCAACCCAAACATTGCCGCCATACGCACGGCATCTTTATTAAGCACTGGCAACACGCCCGGAAGACCCAGATCAACAGCGCACGCCTGAGTATTTGGATCCGCACCATATGCGGTTGAAGCACCCGAAAAGATTTTACTATCGGTAGCCAACTGCACATGAATTTCTAAGCCTATAACGGTTTCCCACTGCATAATTATTTAAATACCTTGCTCTTTAAAACCCATGTTTCACTCAAAATTCTCACCCAAAACCAGGCGGATATTTTTTATGCCAATCCGTATCCAGTTGATACTGATGTGCAAAATTTAACAACTTATCTTCCTCAAAATAATTTCCAATTAACTGCATGCCTACTGGCAAATCACCCTGCTGATCACTTACAAACCCACATGGCACAGACATCGCAGGCACACCTGCTAAATTAATTGAGATGGTGTAAATGTCAGACAAGTACATCGTTACTGGATCTGCCGTTTTTTCACCAATTTTAAATGCTGGTTCCGGCGTAGTGGGACCCAAAATAACATCAACTTGTTCAAATGCATTTTTAAAGTCTTCACTAATTAAGCGACGAATCTGCTGAGCTTTTAAATAATAGGCATCGTAATAACCCGCAGATAGCGCATAAGTACCAATCATGATGCGGCGTTTTACTTCATCACCAAAACCTTCACTACGGCTTCGATCATACAAGTCGCGCAAATCTTGCGGTTCTTCACAACGATATCCATAACGCACACCATCAAAACGCGACAAATTTGAAGAACACTCCGCGGGAGCAATTACATAATATGCAGGAATGGCTAATGTAGTATTTGGCAAACTAATGCTTTTAATTTCACAACCTTGTTGCTCATACCACTTAATTGCATTTTCTATAACGTTCTTAACTTCTGCACTTAAACCTTCACTGAAATACTCTTCAGGCACACCAATCACTTTACCTTTCAATGAGTCATTTAATGATTGCGTATATTCAGGCACTGGCTTGTCTAAACTTGTGGAATCTTTTTCATCAAAACCTGCCATGGCTTGCAACATATACGCACAATCTTCAGCGGACTTACCAAACGGCCCGCCCTGATCCAAGCTTGAGGCATAGGCAATCATGCCAAAACGCGACACTCTTCCATATGTCGGTTTCAAACCAGTAATACCACAAAGCGCAGCTGGCTGACGTATTGAACCACCCGTATCTGTGCCAGTTGCTAGGGGCGCAATACGCGCAGCGACCGCAGCTGCTGAGCCACCCGATGATCCACCAGGAACACAATCAGTATTCCAAGGGTTTTTTACTGGTCCGTAATAACTACTTTCATTAGATGAACCCATCGCGAATTCATCCATATTCGTTCTGCCAATCGTTACGCAACCCGCTTGATCTAACTTTTCCACAACCGCTGCATCATACGGCGAAACAAAACTATCCAACATTTTCGACCCGCAAGTAGTCTTCACACCAGACATGCAAAAAATATCTTTATGCGCGATCGGTACGCCTGTTAACAAGCCGTGTTTATTATCTTTAATTAATATATCTGCTTGAGCAGCTTGCAGCAGTGCTCGCTCACCCAATTCTGTTATGAATGCATTTAGATCGCTGAATTTTTGCATACGATTTACAAAGCATTGCGTTAACTCAACACTTGAGAAATCGCCATTACGTAAACCATCAACGAGTTGTGATACTGAAAGTTCGTGCATGAATATTTAAATCGAAAAAATGTAGTGAATATAAAAAATTTTACTCAATTACCTTAGGCACCAAGTAAAGACCTTTATCTGCTGAAGGAGCAACAGCTTGAAACTTATCTCGTTGATTACTCTCAGTTACTTGGTCCTCACGTAATCGCTGAGTCGCATCTAACGGATGCGCCATTGGTAGAATACCCGTGGTATCTACAGCATTCATTTGCTCAACCAAATTTATGATATTGGACAAATCCATTGCGTATTGTTCAACCTCATCTTGCTTAATTTGCAATCGCGCAAGATTGGCAATCTTCAAAACTTCTTCAGGTGAAATAGACATGACTGTTAGCTTAAGTAGATTTTGTTATGTATTGATTGTAGCGTGCCGACAAAAAAGAACACTATCCATATCGCTATCTTGCCGTGTTATCCCGTGAGAATAAATTAAATAGTAAAGAGCAAAACTACCATACTTATGCTTGCCTTTTAACGACCCACCTAATGGCTCATTTAATGGCCAATTTAATGGCTTGCCGAATATTTTAGCCACTGATAGAGTACGCTAACTCACGAATTTAACACCACAAATTATCCCATATGTTTAAACGCTTCCTCGGGGCCTTTTCCAACGACTTATCGATAGATTTAGGCACGGCCAACACGCTGATTTACATGCGTGATAAAGGCATTGTTCTCAATGAACCCTCAGTAGTCGCTATTCGCAGAAACCCTGAAGGCGGGCAGCGGACCGTTGAGGCCGTAGGCGCCTCCGCCAAAAGCATGCTGGGCCGCACACCCACCAATATTGAAGCCATTCGACCCCTGAAAGACGGTGTTATTGCAGACTTCACCACATGTGAAAAGATGCTCCAGCATTTCATCAAAAAAGTACATGAAAGACGTTATTTCAGACCTAGCCCTAGAGTACTAGTATGCGTTCCATGTGGCGCCACCCAAGTAGAACGTCGCGCGATTAGAGAATCAGCCATGGGTGCTGGTGCACGTAAAACCTATTTAATTGAAGAACCGATTGCAGCAGCTATAGGCGCGGGCTTACCGATAGAAGAAGCACGCGGCTCCATGGTATTAGATATTGGCGGTGGCACATCAGAAGTAGCCGTACTGTCACTTAACGGCATTGTATATTCGTCTTCTGTACGCATTGGTGGCGACAAATTTGACGATGCTATTATCAATTATATTCGCCGTAACTATGGTGTATTAATTGGTGAATCAACGGCTGAACGTATCAAACACGAGATTGGTACTGCTTATCCAGGCAAAGAAATGATGGAAATTGAAGTCAAAGGTCGCAACCTCTCAGAGGGTGTTCCCAAAAGCTTCTCGCTTAACAGCAATGAAATTCTTGAGTCGCTACAAGAGCCTCTTTACGGAATCATCAGTGCGGTGAAAACTGCACTTGAACAAACCCCACCAGAGTTGGGAGCAGACGTTGCAGACCGAGGTATTGTTTTAACAGGTGGAGGCGCATTACTACGCGACCTAGATCGCCTCATCATGGAAGAAACCGGTATTCCAGTAGTAATTGCCGATGACCCTCTAACTTCTGTCGCGCGTGGTGGCGGCCGAGCATTAGAACTTATGGACGAACTCGGCAACGAGCTCCTCACTGTCGACACCTAAAAGAAAGTCCCAATTTATCTCGTTACTACGTAACATAACAGGGTTACATAACGAGATCCGCGCGCGCATTTACACCATTACACCTCGTCTTTGCATCATTTTTTTGCCTCGCCTCAAAAATATTTCAATGCCTCTGAAATTCATTATTGTTCTCGCTGACGAATATCAAGTTATTAGTTATCATTACGCACTGAAATTATGCGTAACGCGTTAATCATGGAGACTTTGCTATAAAATCGCTGTTCGGCCTTGGACCTTCCACCTCTGCGAAATTAATCATATTTATGATTGCGTCGATTGTAATGATGACAGTGGACCATCACTTCCACCACCTAAGCAAAGTACGGCAAAGCATAAGCGTGGTTATGTACCCTATCGAATACTTAGCGGGCATACCTGCCAAAGTTTATAACTGGGGAGCAGAATCTTTATCGGGTCGTAACAAATTACTGCGCAACAATGCTGAACTTCGTGCAGATCAAATTCGTTTAGAGCTACGATTACAAAGACTCGCAACACTAGAGCAAGAAAATACACGGTTACGTGAGATGCTTTCCTCAGCAAAGTACTTCGAAAAAGAACGCATATTAATCGGCGAGCTTTTATCGGTTGACTTAGACCCTTACCAACAACGCATTGTCGTCAATAAAGGCACACGAGACGGTGTGTACGAAGGACAACCATTATTAGGCGCAAGAGGCATCATAGGTCAAATCGATAAGACGGGACCCTTCAACTCTGTAGCACTTTTAGTCTCGGACCCTAACCATGCGTTGCTCGGTGTAATCGCACGCAGTGGACAACGCAGTTTGGTAGTTGGTACTGGCAACATTCAGCAGCTTGAGTTATTGCACCTGACTAGCACCGCAGATATTCAAGTTGGCGACTTAGTGATTACTTCGGGATTAGATGACCGATATCCATCTGATTATCCGGTTGCTGAAGTTACCAGCATTAAACAAGTATCTGGTGATGCTTTTGTTAAAGTAGAAGCCAAACCTTTAGTGGACTTAAACAGCATACGCGAAGTGTTATTAATTTGGCCAAGCGCTGCTGATGCTGACTACAGTGTAGAAAATAATGCTGGAAATACACTCGATGATAATGTTGCAGGTCAAATCTCAGGTTCACGTAATTAATCTGCAAATAAATGACTAATAACTCACAACTAATTGACGACTAATTATAGTGCAATAAGCATCAATGAATAACTCATCAGACTTTTTTACGATCACGATTACTTTTATAGTAGCGATGATGCTAATGATCATGCCTCTACCCGATTGGGCACGCGCTTATCGACCTGAATGGATTGCATTAGCACTTATTTATTGGAACATTTTTGTGCCCAAGAAAGTGGGCGTCGGCATGGCTTGGATGCTGGGCTTATGCGTCGATGTAATTCAAGGCGCGTTACTTGGACAACACGCATTGGGTTTCGCAATAACGGCTTATATTGCTATTCGCTTTCACCAACGCGTTCGCGTATATCCATTACACCAACAAGCCATGTTTGTCGGCATGATTTTATTACCTTACATGAGCATCTCTTTATGGATTTTAGGTATCTTAGGGCAAGACCCTAAAACCTGGATTTATTGGGCACCCGTTATCACCAGTGTATTAGTATGGCCGTGGATATTTTTAGTGTTACGTGCAGTGCGAAAATCAGGTTCAATTTATTAGTCTGCTTTTACCAGCATTAAAAAAACGCACAAGAGAACCAAGCATCTTTGACGTTTAAAAAATACGAAGCGCTGCCAAAAACAATAATTAAAACTCTTAATAAAATAGGCAAACTTGTTTAATGCCAGCACGCCAACTAACTTTTCCCTGATGGGTTGGTATATTCATCATTCAATTGCTGAACGAAACGATTAGCATCTTCACGAATTTTTATAAGTTTTCTACGTGCATGTTTATTCCAGCCGACAACAAATGGGCGCGCTAATGGCTGCCAGCATCGCGTGTTACGCAAAAAACCACTACGAACGCTGCCGGACAATTCTTTTTCAGACAAAGACCTAGCCACCCATTTTGCAACTAACCCTCTAATAAAATGATGAACACCAAATAAAAACAAAAACGCAAATATAATGGCGCTTACTGTTCCCGTTACTCCATAGCTATTAAATGCGGTCCCACTTCCAAAGTGTTTTATGAAATAAATAAGCATAGCTAACAACATAGGCAACAACACCAATACATCGATCATTAGTACGCGCTTTACCCACGTGCGAGTAGCTTCTTGCACGCTTGGCACTATATTATTTTCAATTTGATTAGCTGTGTTTTCTAGCGACCCAATAATTCGATACACGCGCTCTACGCTAACTTCGGAAATACGTTGATATATTTCCCCTAAATCATTATCGCGCTTACGTTGATAACGATCTCGCAAAGCCTTGTCCTCAATGTGCACGGCCGCATCTTCATTATAAGTAGTGTAAAAACGACCACTGACTAAACCGCCCGATGCCAGAGCACGTTGCCAAGCTGCAACCACTTCTTCTGAATTATCTTCACCCGCTGTAGTATCAATTTGATTAAGAACAAATAATACTTTGTTAGAATCATTGCGGCGCACCGTACCGGCAACCAAATGCTCTAATGTATCGCGCATTGCACCTGGCTCTGGATGACGCGCATCAAACAACACAAGGACCAAATCAGACAAGTTAATAATATGATCTGTGATTCGTAAGGTTGATGTTCGCTGTGCATCAGCATCGAACCCTGGTGAGTCAATTAAAATTTTGCCTTTTATTAAATCTGTAGGGCAGGTCTTCAGTTGAAGATACGTATCAATACGCGAACCTTCTCCTGCAGATACTTTCTCTATTTCGTCACTGATTTGGTAAAATGGAAAACGAGGATCTGAATCCAACGCCAAACCTGGCAAGACTCTTACTTTGTCATCACTGCTGTAACAAATTACGGTGAATTTATCATCAACCGCTTGGTTGCCAGTCTTTTGTAAATCGGTTTGCACAAAATGATTTATAAAAGTGGACTTGCCGGCTGAAAAAGTACCCAGCACAGAAATTAACGGCCACCAAGAAATATCGGTGGTATAAGATTCCTTATTAGTAAGTATGCCTAACTTGTAAGCGAGCTTATCTAGCTCACAAAAATGATCCACCACTTCAACCAGTAGCGGGTTTTCATTTTTAATATGACTGCGAAGACTTTTTATTCTTGCCTTAAGATTGGCATCTGGCCCAGTGAGCATTTAATGTCCTATTAAATGTAGCAATAAAAATAGTTTGATCTTTATTGTCGCACATAGTCGGTCATCTGCAAGCAAGTACATACAATAATTCTAGCTTCGGCCCGCATAATGGCTATGATAGTAAAGACTATTGATGTTTGAGCTGCATATTTTTCAATTGTTTTCGAAATTTTACACATGGATCTTCATTTGTATGGCTAGGCGTGAAATATAAAATATCGTATAACTTTGATTCATCTTGGAGATATTCCTTAGGATCTTCTTCGCCCTCACGAACAGGCATGAAGGCTACTGATAAATATGAGGTTTCATTAAAGCCTCTACGTAACTGCATAGGTACTGCATAATCATTCCTTATATGACCACGTCCAGCTATAAATACTACTGGTAATTTTTTCTCGAGTAACAAAGTTGTCATGACACGATCTCGCCTCATTTGTGCACGTGACATAAAGTCAATAAATCCCTGATTTGCATGGCCACAATGAGAATCAATTATAATTTTTTCAAGCACTGAGAAATCATCATTTGTATAAAAATACTCACGCAATAAGTTTTGCTTTTTTTCTTCAGACTGTTGATTAGACCAACGATGTAATTTATCACTACTGATATTACCTGCATGCAGCTCAAGTCGATGCTGAACAACTGATTGTAAAATTGGTGCATATAATTCCCACGGCCAACCATCATTTAACATACTTGCTAATTCTTGCAATTCATCAGACTTTCCCCAAGTATGCGGCTGATCTTCCCAAGCTCCAATGGACAACATCTCCATCACAACAATTGGTTTAACACCCGATTTTACCAACGCGTTTATCACCTTAGCTTGAAGGGTATGATGATCAGCATTGGTATGTGTTTCACCCAAAAGAATATAGTCGTACTGCAATAACTCCCTATTGAACTGCTCCATGGAAAGCCATGCATTTTTATGGGTATCCCATATCTTCCCCACCAGCTTGTTATCTTGAAAAAAAGGCGACTGCCAGCCCTCAGGCTCTTGCTGAGCTGTTACACTGCTTTGGAAAACTAACAGCAGCAATACCAAAACACTCGGCAAATGTTTTAAGCTGTGCTTCAATTTTTTTAAGGTCATCACTATATTCATAATGGAATTTAGAATATTAACTACAACACATGAGCTAGAAGCGTTCTGCAAAACATCTTACGACGTTGATTGGTTAGCGCTTGATACAGAGTTTATACGTGAAAGGACATACTATCCAAACTTATGTCTTATTCAAATTGCATCTGATCGAGATATTGTTTGCGTTGATACCATTGCAATCAAAGACCTTTCTGCACTTAGAAAGCTGTTATTTCAGCCTTCCATTACGAAAATTTTCCATTCCGCAAGCCAAGACCTCGAGATATTTGTTAATCTTTTTGACGAAGTACCTACACCGATGTTTGACACTCAAATTGCCGCAAGTTTATTAGGGTTTGGAGATCAAGTAAGTTATGCGTTTCTAGTAAATGAGATTTGCGGAATAGAACTTGATAAATCGCTCTCTCGCACAAACTGGGAACGCAGGCCGCTAACTGCTGAAGAAATTAGATATGCTGTAGATGATGTTAAGTATTTAGCAAAAGTATATATCTATTTAAAAAATAAACTTACCGAAGAACAACGTAGTCATTGGTCTGAATTTGAGTGCAAAAATTTATCTGCATTAGAAAAATACAAAGTAGATGCCAATACAATTTGGCAGTCTGTTAAAGGTGCAGGTAAATTAGAATCTGCTCAGCTCATCGTACTCAAACAGCTTGCTCAATGGCGTGAATTTCAGGCAATTGCTGAGAATAAGCCTCGCCGCTGGGTATTGAGCGACAAAGCTTTACGCAGTCTAGCCATAGTACAGCCACTCAACACCGAATCACTTGAGCATGTAGAAGACATTAAACAAGAACACGTTGGATATGTTGATGCACTTTTTGAGGAAATTACAATTGCTAAAAGTATTCCTGAAACAGAATGGCCTGAAGCTAGCCTAAATCAGCCTTTAAGCAGCGAGCAACGAAAACTAATCAAGCAAGCGCAATCTTTTATTCGTGAACGAGCAGAAGAACTAAATGTCTCACCCAGCTTATTAGCAACTCGCAGCGTGGTTGAAAAGTTGGTTCGAGGAAGACGAGAGCTAGATATATTATCTAGCTGGAAAAAAGAGCTTGTCGGCGATGAATTGGTGGCGCTAATTGAATCAAGTGAGCTCATTTAAATATATAGCTCAATCGTTATCTAGGTCTTGATTTAAAATTAACAAGGTTTAGCACATGCTCTATACGACAACCTCTACGATATGGCCAATGCGATATTGTATATACAAACACTTTATAGATAATTACAGATATGAATACTGATGAAATACAAAAACTAATAGAAGCTGGCGTACCCAACTCAAAAGCCATGGTTAGTGGTGGTGAAGGTAAATATGAAGCAATTGTAGTTAGTGAAAGCTTCGCGGATTTGAGCATGGTGAAAGAACACCAAATGGTGTATGCAACCGTCAAACCACAAATTGCTAGCGGTGAATTGCATGCTTTAAGTATTAAAGCATTCACACCTGAAGAGTGGGAAAAACAAAAATAATCTCTAAGGTGCTTTTTTTAAAAGCACCTTAGTTGAATTCTTTAATTCAATGGATTTGTTTCAATAGCTAAAAAATGAGTTAGCTTAAGTCTAGTTCAGCCAAAACAATCGGCTTAGTCTTAATATGTAGACTCGTCATCAATATTCACTACTGATAAACCTGTCTGACCAGCAAAGAATGCTGCAACATTTTTCATTTCTTCTTCACTAAGTGCCGCAACAATGCCCGCCATGATGGCATTTTTACGATCGCCATTCTTATAAGACTTTAAGGTATGAAACATATAATCAGCATATTGCCCTGCAAGGCGTGGGAAATTTGGTGTAGGACTATTTCCATCAGCCGCATGACAAGCAACACATTGTGTAGACACCTCTTCACCACTTCTAGCTGGGGCAGCAGGTTCATGATCAGAATCATGACTCTGTTTTTCAGCAAAACTTGGTGCTGCTGTAACTACAAAAAATAGACCAACGATAATATTTATGAATAATTTTTTCATGAGATAACTTCTACTTGTAAAATTTAAATTACTAACGTCTATATCTTCTCTAGACATTGTGTTTAATTATTGTAATGACTGAAAATAAGCAGCTATGTCTGCCATATCTTCTTCGCTCATACCCGCTGTTTGTGCCTGCATTGTGCCATGACTACGCTCACCTGATTTGTAACCTTTTAGCGCAGCAACAATATAATCAGCATGTTGGCCACCAAGCTTTGGCACGTGATAGGTTGGATATACATTTGTGTAGCTAGGTACACCATGGCAACCCAAACAAGTTTCCGCTTTTAGTTTTCCTTGCTCTACATTCCCAGCTGCAAAACTTGCAGATGAGGCAAACAAACCTAAAGCAATAATCAATGATGTTGTGCGTAAAATGAAACGCATAGCTGATTCTCTCCGTAGAAGTTATATGGCTAAAATTTGGTCGATGAGTATACCTAGTTTTGAAGCAAGATGGATCTCTCCTTTTGGACAAAATTCTACTATGGCAATGGATATAATTTCACATATGACATATAACAATCATTAATGGTGTATTACGAAAATCTTGATCCAGAGTCTGTTAAAAACCTACTAAATCACTACGGTATTAAAGTTAACCACTTTGATAACCATACAGACATTCCGCATAGTTTCTGGGGCAACCCTGAGGCAGGAAGGTTGCGTGATCAATTGTTTATACGCGGAGACACGCCCATTCATTCTGTTCTACATGAAGCCTGCCACTATATATGTATGCCAGCAGAGCAGCGCTCTGCAATGCTTGTAGACGCAAAAGGCACAGCTGAGGAGGAAAATGCCACTTGTTACCTACAAATTCTATTAGCAGGACATATCGTTGGTTATAGCCGCACCCAAATACTTAAAGACATGGATGATTGGGGTTACAGTTTTCGACTCGGCTCAGCTTTTGCCTGGTTCACCCAAGATGCGCAAGACACCCAAACATGGCTAATCAACAAACAAATTATAAATCAGCAACAAATGCCCACTTGGAAGCTTAGAAATTCATAATATCGATGCATGTTCTTTAACTCACTCAACGACATTCTAGCCATACTCACGAGCCAGATTACTCAACCCAACCCTCTTAGTGACCAAATATTGACATCTTAAAGAAATATCCATAGCATTTTTACAACTGGTGTAAACAGCTAGTTATATTAAGTCGCTGCTTTAATTCAACAACTTGCAGGGCGACGCAAAAATACTGCTAAAGCGATGACCGTCCTCAAAGCTTCTAGGTCGAGTCAGCGCCAATTTAATTTGAAGCTGAAGACGGATTCTAAGGTTAAAATACATCCTGCACAGTACTTTGGTATAACGTTTGGTATAGCATTTGTAATAACGAAGTTATGCTATTGCCATGTCACCCGCTAATGCTAATCTGCAACACACACGCTAAATTAATTAGTGGTTAACTTTTAGATTCGCCTCAAAAAATATAGAGGTAGTTAAATATGAAAATAGAAACTCAAGCAATCCACAGCGGTTACTCACCTGAACCTACGACTAAAGCAGTTGCCGTGCCCGTCTATCAAACCACTTCTTACGCTTTTGACGACACGCAACATGGTGCAGACTTATTTGACCTAAAAGTTGAAGGCAATATTTATACACGCATCATGAACCCCACCACGGCTGTTCTGGAGCAACGTGTTGCAGAAATGGAAGGTGGCGTTGGTGCATTAGCTTTGTCCTCTGGTATGGCGGCAATTTCATATGCAATTTTTGCGCTTGCCGAACAAGGCGACAACATCGTTTCGGTTGCAACACTTTATGGTGGCACCTATAACTTCTTCGCTCACACACTACCCAAACTCGGCATTGAAGTTCGCTTTGTAGATTATCGTGACATGGAAGCTATGGATGCTGCTATTGATGACCATACAAAAGCTGTATTTTGCGAATCATTAGGCAACCCAGCCGGTAATGTAATTGATTTAGAAGCGCTAGCAAAGGTTGCGCACAACAAAGGGGTTCCAGTCATGGTAGACAACACGGTGCCTACACCCTACTTATGCAAACCTTTTGATTTTGGTGCAGATATAAGCATCCTTTCACTAACCAAATATATGGGTGGACATGGAACTTCAATAGGTGGCGTTGTTGTTGATTCAGGCAACTTCCCTTGGGAGAAACATAAAAAACGATTTGCCATTCTTAATGAGCCAGACCCCTCATATCATGGAGTGGTATACACCGAAGCATTTGGCAAAGCCGCTTATATTGGTCGCGTTAGAGTTGTACCGTTACGCAATATGGGCGCTGCAATTTCCCCCATGAATAGTTTTTTAATCCTTCAGGGCATAGAAACGCTAGCAGTGCGCATGGATCGACATTGCGAAAATGCTTTAGCTGTAGCGCAGTACCTTGAAAAACATAAACGTGTAGATTGGGTCAGTTACGCTGGATTATCATCACATGCAGACCACAACCTGGCACAAAAATATTTTGGTGGCCGTGCATCAGGTATATTAAGCTTTGGCATTAAAGGCGGTCTAGAAGCAGGCACCAAATTTATAGACGCACTTAATCTTATTGTGCGCCTAGTAAATATAGGTGACGCCAAGTCCCTTGCTTGTCACCCTGCTACCACTACACACCGACAGCTATCTAAAAAAGAACAAGCCGCCGCTGGCGTTAGCGAAGATCTAGTACGACTCTCAATTGGCATCGAGCATATAGATGATATTTTAGAAGATATTGAGCAAGCACTAGAAAAGTCTTAAGACATAAATATTAATTTTCAGACTAGGTTGTGAAGGAATACACCCCACCTATTGCATACCGCAATGGCCACAGCAACACTATTGCGGCTGCATCTATATTACGCAAAGCCTATGCGACAAAAGTAAGCCAACACTTGCGCACGCATAGCCATGAAAGCATCTTAACATTACCCAACAACGTTAGATTACAAGGCTTATCTACAACTCATACAACCTCTGAACCTAAACCATTAGTACTTATTCTTCATGGCTGGCTAGGATGTGCAGACTCTTTATACCTACTTCCTTTAGCCAGCAAACTATTTGGAAATGGTTTTAATATTTTCCGCCTCAACTTTAGAGACCATGGCGGTACACAATATTTAAATAAAGAATTATTTCATTCTTGTCGACTAGAAGAAGTGATGGATGCCACCCGTGCTGTCCAACAACTCATACCACACACAAAACTATTTATTATAGGTTTTTCATTAGGAGGGAACTTTGCATTACGCATTGGCGCAAAAGCAAAAGAGAAAAACTTAGTAATCGATAAAATTATTTCAGTATGCCCAGTAATGAATGCTGCGAACGCATTAGACGAGACCAAATCAATGTTGAAATTGTATACCGAATATTATTTGCAACGCTGGAAAAACATGCTGAAAGCCAAACATGCACATTTTCCAGAAAATTATGATTTAGACACCATCAATAATCAAAAATCACTCATCAACATGACTGAGCACTTGTTATTAAACTACACTGAATTTGATACGGTGAAAAACTACTTGGAAGGTTACTCAATTACTGGAAATTGTTTGCAGTCTTTATCAATTAAGAGTGATGTGTTCATCGCCAAAGATGACCCTGTAATCCCATTTCATGACTGGAAAAACCTATATGCCTCTGAACAGTTAAACATTCGACAGACACGATTTGGTGGTCACTGCGGTTATTTAAATGGTTTGTTTAACACCAGTTGGATTGATAAACAGATTATAAAAAGCTTGCAGACATAAAAAAAACCTACTGCACATAAAGATACAATAGGTTTTTTTAAGAAAGTCCCTGTTATTTATTGTACTGGCGGTATCGTACTAAAACCATTTAGCATGTAATTAGTTACATTCGTAGCACAGTTTGCTGATGATGCAGGGTTAGTGTCTGAACAAGTATTAGGAGCACCACCGCCATTTAAATCTTCTACTAATGTCGGCATCAATACTTCCACATAGAACAACACGGTTGCTGGAGCGTTATTAGCCAAGAAGATATTAATTTCCTGATCTTCACCACCTTCACCATTCGCACCATGACACGTGGCACAACTCTGACCGTTGACTACTTTTTCATACTCGATCTTACCTTGAACCAAAGCGGGATCAGCTGCATTCACTGTAGCAGTAACATTTTGCGTTACATTCGCCCCATCTACACCCGTACAATCAAGTGTAAATACTGTGGTCTCTTGTAAATTAGCAATCACTTCACTATAAGTTGCTAGAGCAACACCTTTAGCACCCGTCCAAGCTGCATTCACAGGATTCGCCCTCGCAGTACAAGATGCTAAGTCAGTTGGATTCCAAGCAAGCGTTACTGAATCACCCTGGTTAACCGTTGCACTTGCAACATTATTAACCGTAAAGGTTAACGCCGGATTAATTGCCTCAACAGTCACATTAGTACTAACTGTAGTGGGCGTACCGATAGAGTTTACACAGGTTAAAGAGAACGTAGTGTTCGCAGTCAAACCATTTATCACTTCGGTACCATTTAAGTTCTTATTGCCTGTCCAACCACCCGCAGCAGTACAGTTCCCAACTGCGCCTGTAGAAGTCCAAGTTAAAGTAGTTGAACCATTAAATGGAACATTCATTGAAGGATCAGCCGATAAATTAACGGTTGGCGCACCTGGTGCCGCAGCTACCGTTACATCTACCGTAGCAACCACTGAATCAATTCCACCCTTTGTACAAGTCAATGTGAATTGATTAACACCTGAAGTAGTTAAATTTGTGAGCGTTAGCATGCTGGTAGGCAGTAGTGCACCCATCCATTGATTACCTGGATTCGCACCGCCAGCTGTACATGCATCACCATCTGATGCCCAGTTCAACGTAACCATGCCTCCAAACGCGACTGTTGCTAGATCAGCTGCAAATTGGCTGATTACTGGCTGTACATCATTATCAGTATTAGTAACGGATACATCTGATGCATTAAATGCATTGTATGATGGGTCAGCACTAATCGCAGGTGCAGTCACCACACTATAGGCAATGTCGCCATCTACCATCGGTGCCGCAGCATCATCTACACCGGTTACAGTGACCGTTTGCGGAACATTATAGTTTGCCGTTGTGAATGCCACTGACGCAGGCAACACGGTGCCTTCTGCAGCATTACTACTAGACAAACCAATGGTTACGGTTTGTGTTGGTACCGTTCCTAGAACAATTGTAAAGGTTGCAGCATCCCCATTTTCACTAGTGGTTAACCCTGCAAGAGGATCTACTGTGATCACACCTGGTGGTGGAACCTCATTATCTGTGTTGGTCACTGCCACATCGGCAGGATCTATTGCCGCATAATCCACATCATTACTGGCTGCGGTGGTTACAATATTGTAGGCAATATTGCCATCAAGCACGGCGTCATCCATACCTGTAACCGTTACGGTTTGCAGCTGATTCCAGTTTGCAGTGGTGAATGTAAGTGTCGTTGGATTCACACTACCTTCCGCTGCGTTATCACTTAGTAACGTGATATCAACACTGTCAGTAGGTAATGTATTTAAACTTACAGTAAACGTAGCTGTGCCACCCGCTTCAGTGGTGGTTAATCCAGAAGTTGGATTTACATTAATAGCTGGAGTTGCTGGTGGTGGTGTGTTGTTTCCACCTGGTATTGCTAAACCTTGCACAAACCCTTCAATAATGAATTGTGATACATCATCTGCGCAAGCACCTGTACAAGCAGCAGGATCATATGGAGAGGCAGGCATTAACAAAGCATTATATTGCGATAACGTTGCATGTGTAGCACAAGTTGGACAATCTTGAATATTATCAATGGGTCCACCAGCACTAGTGCCTTTACCCTGTAAACCGTGACAACCAACGCATGAATATCCCGGATCAACATAAATATCATGTCCGCGTTTTGCGGTATCCGATAAGAGCGCAGTATTAAGACCACTATTGCCACTATTCGGCATGTCACCGGAACTTTCACCAGATGATTCACCGCCACAAGCGCTAAGACAAAAAGATATGATCGCCATAGCAGCGATGCTTTTTAGAATGCCATTCATTGTTCCAACTCCAATTGAAATCAATTAATTTTTAACTTACTAAATAATTGAAAATCCTATTGCAATTAAATGTAAGTGCTTAATGAAATTTTGAAATGACTATACTTTTGCCAATTTCTCAATTACATAAATATGCGACGTATGGCCAATTACTCATGACCTACTATCAACAGCACCTATGATAGTTACCTAAATGAATTATTAATAATTTATAGCAGACCACTGATCCGTTTTTTTTACCCATTTGTCATGGTCACAACTTAAGTAAAAATGTGAACTAAAAATTAACCACCTTAAATCAGTAGATTAAGTTCTTAGTGAATTAAGATCATAGCTTTGGAGTGATAGGTTTTAGATGCACGCTTAAGCGTGTAGGAGTTTGATTTAGCTTCCATTCAAACATGGCTGTATAGGCAAATATGGCACGCACATACTCGCGCGTTTCTGTAAATGGAATCGTATCTACCCAAATATCTGCAGGCAATTCAACATCTTCTGGTAGCCATGCATTAACACGATGTGGGCCAGCATTATACGCAGCAGAGGCCAATGCCCTATGGCCATTAAATTTATTCAGCATGTCGCCAATATACTTACTGCCTAAATTGATATTAAAACTTGGTGTATTTAAATCTTGTTGTGAGGGCGCTCTAATCTTTAACTGCCTAGATACTTGTTTAGCCGTAGCTGGCATAAGCTGCATCAAGCCACGCGCGCCTACAGGCGAACGCGCTTGAGAGTTAAATGCACTTTCACGACGAATAATGCCATAGACAAACGCAGGCTCTAGACTTCTTTTAGTCGAGTATTTATTTACTTGTGCAGAAAATGGTGTAGGAAAACGAATATTAAGATCATCAAAGTATGAACCTTTTGCAATTGTTCGAATTGCATAATCATGCCAGTCCCATTGATGCGCTAAAGAGGCTGCAATTTGATATTGTCGCGAAGAATAATTTTCAGTTGCATAGTTC
>JBGCDX010000099.1:0-3080 GCA_045105815.1 Gammaproteobacteria bacterium | reverse complement strand
AAACAAAAACAAGCCTTGCAAGCAAAGTTAAGTCAGCTTTGCTCAGGGCCGGTAAAAGTAGAGCTTGCAATGCGCTATGGCAATCCATCCATTGCCTCTGCATTAGAGAATCTAAAAGCACAAGGGGCACGTCGAGTAATTCTGTTTCCTTTATATCCACAATACTCTGCCACCACTACTGCTTCCACATTCGATGCCGTAGCAAAAGTATTTACCAAGCAACGTTGGATGCCAGAACTGCGCGTGATCAATAATTATGGTGCGGACGATGGTTATATAAATGCTTGTGTGCAACAAATACAGAACCATTGGCAACAACATCAACGTAAACAAAAATTAATATTTTCATTTCATGGACTACCTAAGCGTAATCTTATGCAGGGAGACCCCTATCATTGTGAATGCCACGAGACGGCACGCCTAATTACTGAAAAATTAAACTTAAAAGAAGATGAATGGCAACTTACATTTCAATCCAGATTTGGCAAAGCCGAATGGTTGCAGCCCTATATGATCAAAAGGATGGAAGAGCTACCAGGCGAAGGCGTAAAGTCTGTTGACGTGTTCTGCCCAGGATTTTCGGCGGATTGTCTTGAGACACTAGAAGAAATCAGTATGCAAAATTGCGAAGTCTTTATGCAAGCTGGAGGCGAAGCGTTTAGTTACATTCCAGCATTAAATGAAGAAGCGGCACATATTGATGCATTGGCAAATATTGTTTTGCAGCATACACAGGGATGGTCAGAAGTATCATCAAATTATCAAAAGCCTGAGATGAGTGTTGTTAAAGAGCGTGCAATGAAAGTAGGTGCAAAACAGTAGAAAATGACTGCTTTCGACCCAAAACGGACATTCGCTTATTATTCAAATGACTTTGATCTCTATGCAACATCGTCATGAATTGAAATATTATCTAACCCTATGATCAAACTACAAAAAGAAATTAAGTCCACTTTTGGAACGAAACACACACCAAATACAAACCAATTGGTTATTGAGGATGGCTTTGATGTCCTTGAGAAAGAAGGAGCAGTAAAATTCTTCTCAGGAAAGTCCTTGGAGAATGTATTAGAACATCTTCAATCACGTAAGGGCGATGTGTTGGCTGGTGCGGACTATCAATTGGAAGAATGGTCAGTACTCAAGCCGAGTGCTCGGTATTATTATTTGCGAGCTTACCTTGAATTTCTGCTTGAAACACTATCTGAAAGAGACCCCGATGGAGGATATATTCCAGATCTTTTTCATCAGCTATATCAAACTGTTTATATGTATGGGGCTGAGGCCTATAGCAATGAGCAAAAAGCACTGCTACGAAAAATAGCAGCACTTACCTTAGAAACAATCAAAAATCACAAAGGGATAGAAGATTTGGGCGAAGACATTACCGATAACATTAATGTTTTTCTGTCAGAACTTGAAAAACATGGCTAATAATTAATATTGCAGACATTAGTTAAAAGATTTAATTTGATACATCGTCCCTGATGTGAATCATATGCGTACATTCATGTACTTACTATTGGCCGGAAGCGGGCATACATAATTTAAAAATTAAACTTATTAGTTGTCATGCTTTTGTATTCTCCAAGAGTAAGTGTGCCTAATTCAATTAACCCTATTTGGTGTCGTATTAGTCTAAGCGTTGGGTTATTCACAGCAGCGGTCATGCGGCGCACTTGGCGGTTGCGGCCTTCTTTGATTACGATATCTAACCATTGGGTAGGAATGGTTTTGCGAACGCGTATGGGTGGATCTCGTTCCCATAAGTTTTTAGGTTGTTCAATTCGACTTACTTTAGCGGGAAGGGTCATTCCATCTTTTAATGTAACGCCCATTCTCAAACTCTCTAAGGCTTCTTCACTGACCTCACCCTCCACTTGTGCCCAATAATGTTTGGCCCATTTGAACTTAGGGTCGGCAATGCGTTGTTGTAGTTTGCCGTCATCCGTGAGGAGTAATAAGCCTTCACTGTCTTTGTCTAGTCGGCCCGCGGCGTATACGTTGGGGATATCGATATAGTCTTTGAGTGTTTGTCTTATAGAATTATGCTCGGTACCATCATCCGTAAATTGGCTAAGCACACCGAAGGGTTTATTAAAAATAATTAGGTTTGCCATTTAGGTGGCTTTTAAAAATCGCATCCACTTTTCGCGTCGGAACTCACCAAAATTTAACACGTCAAACAAATCGTTTAGCATGCTGAAGTCGGGCATACTGCGTTTTAGTGTAATGCTTTCATCTAGCTCAACTTCACAATGAATTTCAGTAAGCTTTTTATATAAAAGTAATTCTTCTTCATGATCTGCTATTAAACCTTGTATACGCTTCGCACCGCGTATTTTCATTTCGCTGACTTTATGAATATTTTGTAATAGCTCATCTAGACTTGAAAATTTGTTTAACAATTTTGCTGCAGTAGCCATACCGATGCCAGGTACCCCAGGAATGTTGTCTACTGCATCACCCGCAATCGCAAGTTGGTCTGCAATTTGATGAGGGTACACACCAAACTGTTTTTTGATTTGTGGAATTGCATTGCGTTCGCCTTTCGCAAAGTTCCAAAAGATATCGTCTTCAGTTATCAGCTGGGCTAAATCCTTATCTGCGGACAAGATAGTAATGGGGTGGCCTTCATTGCGCATGCGGGTGGCTAGAGTACCTATCAGGTCATCTGCTTCGAAATGTGGGCTGCCTACTCCATAGATGCCTAAGGCATCGATGAAATCGCGGCAGTATTTAAATTGTCGCTTTAATTCTATTGGGGCAGGGTCTCGATTGGCTTTATATTCAGGATAGAGATCGTTTCTAAAAGAAGACTTCAGGCTTTCATCAAAAGTAAACGCCACATATTTAGGATTCGCTTGTTGCAGAAATTGATAGACAAAATCTGCAAATCCATAGACTGCATTAACAGGTTCGTTTGCTTGATTAACGACACTATCGGGCACGGTGAACCAGGCGCGAAACACATAGATGCTTGAGTCTATTAAGTAGACGTTATCAGTCAAAATATTAAAAAGGTGTACATAAAAAAAGCGACTCTACTAGAGAGCCGCTTTGAAGTCATTAACAGAGAA
>JBGCDX010000098.1:0-76872 GCA_045105815.1 Gammaproteobacteria bacterium | reverse complement strand
ACCTTATTTGCCATGTTGCTGGTACCCCCGGTATTTCATACCTACATGAAGAAGCAATTAGCGAAGTGGGATGACGAGATGGCGTCTGAGGGCGAATTAAAGATCGCTGCACAGATGAATAAACAGGCCGGATACGTTTAAAAACGTACGGTTAGTTTACTAATCTCATAAAGAAAGAAATGCCCCGGCCCTGTATCAACAGGGTCGGGGTTTTTTATTTGCAGAGACGTAATGTATGCTGGCAAAACATGACTAGAGAATCTAATTCGTTGGATCGAATCAGGAACTGAGCATGCCGTTATCAGTATCTTTGAGTAAATGTGTATTCATTAATTTGTTTCCCAATTGCTGATAGCAAATAATAATTAATATTCATTACGCAAACAAAATTTACCTTTAATACCCAAGTAAAATCATGATAGAAAAGTTTGACCCAAAAAAATTTGAATCAGCAACGGATTCATTGCCTGATACCATTGGCTCTTTGCAATCTGCAGACGAACGCGCTTGGCTTGAAAATGAATTAATTAAGTTTCAACAACAGCTGAGAAACTTACCAAAAGAAGCAAGTAATGTAGATCGCGCAAGGCTAGAACTTGAAATTGCAGAAGTTCTGGTTGGCTTAGAGAAATTAGAGGATGCTTGGAAAAGTGCACGACCGTTATTTGAATTATTCATTAATGAGTCTGAGTTTGAGTTAGCCGTACGTACTTGTCGTGTGTTGTATCAAGCCGATCATGAGTTATCCATTGTGGCGCTTGGGCAAGGTTGTTGGTTAGCAGTAACGTACCCAATCAACCCAACCTTATCTGTAGAGATGTTGCATAACATCGTTGATGAAACGCCAGACAACTCTGATGGTGCAGCAGTCGCAGCCATGGCGGCGCAATATATTGCAGATATACGCGGTGATGAGCACCGTGAAAACCTGATGTTTCTTACAACTCAAATTATCGCTAAGGTGGCTAAACGGCATCGTAATATTGAAGGCGAAGAAATGATTAAGACCTGGATTGAAATTCTAGAGTTGAATGATACTGACCAATTATTTGAGCGCTTAGCTAAAATAATTGATGTTATGACGGCTGACCAATGGTGGTTTGATCGAGATGAACTCCGCGCGCAATTACCTGTAAATTAAGGTAAAAATACAAGCTTTAGACCTTCATCACACTTTTTCCTTCCACACATCACGTAATCCACTCCATTTATTCAAAAGCTGCTGATTTTACTGTGAAATTGTAGCTATATCTCATTATTGAGAGCGCGTTTTATATACAGTAAGCGCACTAGAGTTGGAAACTTTTATGGAGAGCGTGGTGAGTCTACCAGCACAAAATGCTGGCTTCACCCTAATAGAGTTAATGATTGTCATGGTGGTTGTGGCAATTTTTGTCACTGTGGGTGTGCCAAATTTTCAAAATATGATTAGTGATAATCGCTTGTCTACGCAAGCGAATAGCCTCGTCTCGTCTTTGCAATTAGCACGTTCAGAAGCGCTTAAATTAGGTACGCCGGTTTCGGTTTGTAGAACTACAAATGGAACTGCATGTGCAGGGGTTGGAACATCATGGGAATCAGGTTGGTTGGTATTTGTTGATGCAAATGCTAGTGGTGGTCTAGATGGAGGGGAGCGAATAATTTTATCTAATGGTGGCTTAAGTGGCGGAAACACTTTGAGAGCAGCAGCACCATTTAATAATTTTATTAGTTATTTGCCAAATGGTCTTCAAAGCGCAGCAAATGGATCATTTCGATTATGTAATGGGAACGTTCCTGATGTTACGCAGGGACGACGTGTTTTGGTTTCACCCACTGGGCATGTGCAGACATTGAAAGGTGGATTTGCTTCCTGCACTTAAATATTAAATATGACTACATCTAGTACACAATTTGATTCAAAAAAGACATTAAGTCATTTGAGACGGATGTCAGGCTTGTCTTTAATAGAAATACTAGTAACGGTTGTAGTGTTGTCAATTGGGTTATTAGGTATTGCCGGCATGCAAGCATTTGGTATGCGTTATAGCCACGATTCTTACGCACGTAGTCAAGGAAATTTATTAGCGAACGAATTAATTGAGCGCATGAGAGCTAATCCAGATGCAGTCAATAATGGTGATTACAAGACTGCAATGGATGCTTTGGATTGTTCAAGTGCAAACAACGATCCCGCGCATCCAATGAATGCGGCTCCATCATGCACTGGAACAACAGCCGCTCAATTTTGTAATGTCACACAACTTGCAGCATTGGATTCGTTTCACATTGGTTGTGGGCAGTATCTTGCAACGCCTAATGCATTAATTGGAGGCGTGGCAAATTTACTTCCAAATGGACAAATCGCAATATCATGCGCTGACTCAAGTCCTGGTGTAGCACCTGAATGTGAGGGAGATAACTCCCGCACTGTAACCATTACTTGGCAAGACCCTGATGCAAAAGGTACAGCTGCAACATTGCAAGTTGAAGTGAATGCAGGAATTTTATGAAATATTTAAATACTCAAGCTGGTAAACAAAAAGGGCTTTCAATTGTAGAGTTGATGGTTGCATTAGTGCTGTCTCTAGTGGTGTTGTTAGTTACAACAAGTATCTATGTGAGTAATAAGCAAACTTATCGCTTTTTAGACCAGTACAGCATGCTGCAAGAAAATGGTCGTTTTGCAATTTTCTTTTTACGAGAACATATCCTGCAAGCAGGCTTTCCACGTCAAGCGGGTGTGGACCCATTTCCTACTTTACCAACCAATAACACTGTGCCTGCAAGTGACAGTATTATTGTGCAGTTCCGTTCAGCTGTGGATTGTTTGAATGATGTTCCTGCGGGCGCATTGCCACTAAAACTTACACAAAATACATTTCAAATTAATGCTAATTCTCTTCAGTGTAATGGTAATGGTTTAGTGGGTGGTGTAGATCAGCCAGCCCAAGTGTTAGTGGAAGGTATTGAAAGTTTGCAGGCCGTATATGGTGTTGATACTGATGCGGATGGTATTGCAAATACCTATGCAGATTCTGCCCAAGTTGAGGGCGGTATAATTACTGCTGGCACACCAGACTGGGATAATGTGGTGTCGATGCGTGTAGCAGTTTTAGTTCAAGGCCAACCAAACATACTTGATACCGCACAAGCGTTCACCTACAACTTATTAGGTCAAGACTACACACCTTCTGCAGATCGAACGCCTAGACGCGTTTTTACGACCACCATTCCACTACGTAATAGAAATAGAACGATTATTTAAGGTGATAGATATGAAGAATTTACAAAGCAAACAGCAAGGTGTCGTTTTAGTCATTGGTTTATTAATGCTATTGGTAATAACCATGGTGGGTGTCACGGCAATGAGTGGTACAACATCAAATGAACGCATGGCTGCGAATCATCAGTTTCAATCCTTAAGCTTTCAGGCAGCAGAATCTGCTATTCAAGATAATTTTAATGTTCCATCAGTTGTCCCATCAGTAACAACTTATCCAGTTAGTGATGTACCTGCTGCAAATAATTATAACGTGAATATTGCAGGTGGAAACGCAGTGATGGTAATGGCAAATGCGAATATTCAATTTTGTGGTGAAGAATTACCCATGGGATCTGGTTTTTGTAATGGTATGGCAGGGGCGTGTGACATTGATCAAGTATTTGATGTTCGAGGAAGTGGTCAAGTGGCGGCATTAGGTACTCAAGAAACGCATATGCGCCGTGGTGCACGTGCCATGATGAGTGCAGGTATGCCATTTGATACTGCTGTATGTAATGAAGTGCAATAAACCTAAAAAGGATTTTGGTTTTAATTTTAATTTTAAAGTGAGTTGGTAATTATGAAAACATTAATACGGAAATTAAGCATAGGTACATCGGTATGCGCTGTTATATTTTTGAGTAGTTTCACTCAGGTGGTAGCGGAAGATATTGAAATCTATAACCGTGTGCAAACGGAACCTAATGTTTTATTCATTCTAGATCAATCGGAAAGCATGCTTGAGCTTGTAGGTTCAACAGGGTTGACTCGAGATCAGATGGTTAAGCAAGCTTTCCAGCAGGTTATGGGCCAAACATATAATAATTTAAATATCGGGTTTATGGACTATGGTCGTGATAATGGAGCAGGTGTAGATCTGCCAGTTGCAGATATAAATCAACCTGCAAAAAATGTTGAGCCAAATGTGGTTAGCACTACAGAAACCTATGCTTCGATGCTGAGTCGATTTGTGTCGAATGTTGAAGGGCCACAAAATAATGCAAGAACCGCAACGGTAGAAGCTTTGCTTGAGGCGGCTAAATATTATCGTGGTGATATTATTGATAATAAAAGCCAGGGATATCAGGGCCCACCAGGTGTATGGAATGATAGTGATTCTGACTACTGGGATTCAGCAACAGGCTCTGGTTCCTCCCACTGGCGTGCTGCAGGGCCACGCACCTATACAGGAGGCACATGGAATTCTTCTTCAACGCAAGGCCCATTTGGTGCTACCTGTCAACAAACTGCAGTTGCAGGCATTACACTTCCCGTGTGTTCTAATCCATGGCCGGGTAGCTGTAATTCTGTTTCTGCGGTATCGCCCAGTAATACACCATCATATACCCATACACATGGTTCAACATGCCAAGGTGGATTTGGTTGTAAGTTGTGGAATGTAGACAATACTGAATGTGTTGATTACGGCTGTCTTGGATCATATACGGCAAATGGGCCACATACTCACCCAGCTACAACCAATCCAGGTTCGCCAGCTTACGTGAGTTGCAGAGAAACAGGAACATTAACAAGTAGTGGTTTTAATGGTGATCGTTATTACACGTCTCCTATTCAAACAGCTTGTACTGAAAACTTTATTGTTTTGTTGTCTGATGGTGGGCCAACTATTCTAGGTAGCCATGAACAAACATCCATTAAAAATATTGCAGGTATATCTGCTTGTGAGGACTTGTCTGCTGCTGGATTTAGTGATCTTTCGATTCAACAAAAAGGTAAATGTGGGCCTGATTTGGTTAAAGCATTAGCAAATAATGATCAAGCATCATCCATTTCTGGTACTCAAACAGTTAACACATACACAGTTGGGTTTGATTTAGGTGCGGGTGCTTCAGAAGCTAAGGACTATTTGCAACTGTTAGCAGATGATGGTGAGGGCCAATTTTTTGATGCAAATGGCGCAAATGGCGTCTCTAATTTAGTGAATATTTTCCAAAATATTTTCAATGCGATTACACAAAAATCACGTACCATTTCACGTGTAGGCAATACTCTGGATTTAACTACTCTTGGTTCAAGTCGTGATGAGATTTATGTACCGATGTTTACTGCGGAACTCAATCAACCTCGTTGGCCGGGTAACCTAAAAGGTTATAACGTAGATCCTACAGGGATCTTAGTGGATATTAGTAATCCAGCCATTCCTGTCTTTGATTCTGCTGGAGATTTTAGACCTTCAACTAGAAGCTTCTGGTCGACAACTCCTGATGGTGGATCTGCAAGTTTGGGCGGTGTTGCGAGTTTGCTTAATCCCGGTACACGTACAGTTCATACTGATGATGGCCCAGGTGTATCACGTAGTTTGCAGTATTTAGATTCAGCTAATACTGCATTAACAAGTGCCCCAGCATTATTTGGTTTGCCAGGTTCAACAACAACAGCTGAGATGCAAGATTTAATTAGCTGGGCGCGTGGCGTAGATATTGATGATGAAGATTCTGATGGAAGTACATCTGATCCGCGTAATTTTGTGGGCGATGCATTGCATTCTGATCCAATAGTTGCAAATTACACCGGTGGCAGTATTGAAAGAGTTGCGTACTTTATGACGAATGAAGGCTATCTACACGCAATCGATGTAACCGGTAATACTTCTACCTCTGGTGGAAATGAACTTTTTTCATATATGCCGAGTGACTTGCTTGATAATTTGACTCCATTACGTCAAAACGTGGGTGGAAATCCTAAGGTTTATGGGTTGGATGGCCCATTAACACTATTCCAAGTAGGTGGTCCAACCAATTCAGCAGGATCAAAGTATTTATTCTTTGGTATGCGTCGTGGCGGTATGAATTACTATGCGATGGATGTAACGGATCCTACAGCACCTTCACTCATGTGGGTGATTGAGGGCGGTAGCGGTGATTTCCAAGAAATGGGTCAATCATGGGCCGAACCTATTGTAACGAATGTTGATATTGATGGTACTCCGACGCTGGCTTTGGTAATTGGTGGTGGTTATGACATAAACCAAGACACAGTTACAACGTATACCCCAGATACACGAGGTCGAGCGGTATATATTGTGGATGCAGTCACAGGTACCAAACTTTGGTCTGCAGGTCCAAGTAGTAGCCCTGATTCGCATGATCTTAATCTTGCACTAACCAATGGTATTGCAAGTGATGTATCGGTAATTGATTTTAATAATGACACAATCGCTGACAGATTATACTTTGCTGATACGGGTGGTCATGTTTGGAGAATTGATTTACAGGGTAATTTGAATGGAACAGCAGGATTTGCTGATGATTACTCTGGTTATAAACTAGCGATATTACATGGTACGGCAACAAACAATAACCGGAGATTCTTTGCTAGACCTGTGGTTGCGTTTACCCCTAATGGCAAACTTGCAGTCGCAATAGGATCAGGCCATCGTTCTCATCCACTCGATCTGGCAGTACAAGATCGGTTTTATGTGATGTACGATCCAGATGCAAATGCAGTACCAAGCTCGGCCCCAAGCCCACTGACGGATACAAATCTTCAGGATCTTACGGGATTTTCAAATGGGTTTAACGACACAAACAAAGTTGGCTGGAGGATTGATTTAGATATTGCAGGCGAAAAAGTATTTAATGCAGCAAGTATATTGCGTGGAGAAGTATTTATAAGCACATACTTCCCGCCCGCTCAGCAATGTAGCAATACGCCTGATGGTTCTCGTTTATTTGTTTTGGATCTTGAAGGCAAACCTACACGCGACTTAGATAGTACGACAACGGGTATGGATGCATTTGTTTCTACACAAAACTTTGGTATCGTTTCTGAATTCACTCTGCATTACAGTTCGCATGATGGAAATGTCAGAGGTATTAACTTACCTAATGTGGAAAGTATTTATTCAACAGGATCATTATTTGATCGATTCTGGACGAATAATCCTTAGACCCTTAGGCTTCAGAAAACAAAAAATGCCGCTTTAAAGCGGCATTTTTTTGCAGTTATATAAATTAAAGGTTAATTATATTTCCTAATTGTATTTCTTGGCATAGTCTTCATATGAGCCATGAAAACCTATGTGTTCTTTTTTATTAAAAGGAGCTGCACTTTGTTTCTTCATGGGTGTTTGGGTTCCGCTTCCATATTTAGCTAGGTAGCCATCCATATCACCATTATATGCATTGCCACTTGAATTTTGTTGCTGGCTTGTGGAAGAGCCACTAGTTTTGGTGTGGTACTCATCTATGCTCATTGAAGTAGCACCATTTGCTTGATTATTATTGGTTTGTGCGTTGTTGTTGCTTGGCGTGGTTTGAGAAACTTTTACTTTTGCACCATTTAAGTACTCTTCAATTCCACCGGAGAAGCCTTGGTGCTGAGCTGCGTTAGCTTCTAATTGTGCGCTATTCTCACTGCTTAACTTTGAGAGATACTCATTGATATCCATGGAGGTTGCAGTACTTGTTTGGCTGCTCTGTGATGATTGGCCACTGCTTGCCGAATGAGAGCTTGAGTTGCTCGCGGAGGCAGGTTGCGATTGAGCAGTGCTGGCAGGAGTTTTAGTTGTGGCTTGGCCAGCATGCTCGGCTGCTTTACCGCCATGCTCTTTTTGTTCAGCTGCATTACCACCGTGTTCCTTGGGGCTACCGCCTTCTTGTGCGAGCCTTCTACGGTCGTCGATATAAAACCCGGCGAGTACACCAAAGATGAAAATGGCAACGATGGGCCAAAGAATTTTTTCAGAAATAGCAGCCATGGTGTTAACCTCGTTATGGAATTGGCTAGATTTACATTGAATCTAGAGTATTTATATTTAGTAATTATTATTAATGAACACTTACTTACTGGGTAAATTCTAAATCATATTCATGTCATTTTGGTAGTCATTTGGGAAAAAGAATAAATAGTTTTCATTTGTCACTCACCTGGATGAAAACGATAGCAAAAAAGTTAATAGAAGATCCGCATGCAAGACATCATACATATTGATATGGATGCATTTTATGCTTCGGTAGAGCAAAGGGATTACCCTCATTACCGTAAGAAACCTGTGGTTGTAGGTGGGGATCCAGAACAACGTGGAGTCGTTGCAACCTGCAGCTATGAAGCACGTAAGTTTGGAATACATTCTGCCATGCCATGTGTGCATGCCTTACGCTTGTGCCCCAATGCGATTTTCGTACGTCCACGTTTTGAGCTATATCGACAAATCTCACAACAAATTCGCGACATCATGTTTAGCTATACTGATTTAGTGGAGCCTTTATCTTTGGATGAAGCTTATTTAGATGTCACACAGAGTAAACGCAGTTTTGGTTCACCAACCCTTGTGGCTAAAGCGATAAAAAATGAAATTAAACAGGTTACCGGGCTTACCGCTTCGGCAGGGATCTCATACAACAAGTTTTTAGCTAAAATTGCTTCTGATCTAGATAAGCCCGATGGTTTGACGCTCATAACTGAAAAACAAGGGCCAGAATTTGTTAAACAATTACCGATTGGAAAATTCCATGGTATTGGGCCCGCTACTGAAGGGAAAATGAAAGACTTAGGTGTGTATAGCGGTGAAGATTTGCTGGCATGGGACTTAGAGGAGCTTAAGCCAATTTTTGGCAAAGTAAGTGATTACTATTTCCATGCTGCTCGTGGTGTAGATCATCGAAAGGTCATTAGTCATCGGCAATGCAAATCTATTGGATCTGAGAAGACATATAATGAAGATTTAGGTGATGAGGCGGAGATGCTGAATAGACTGGAAAAGCTTGCCGAAGAAGTTTGGCAGGATTTAAAAGATAAGCGAATGACCGCACGCACCATTACGATCAAGGTGAAGTTTAATAATTTTGTTCAGCTTACTCGCTCAATAACGCTAGGTAATGATATTGGTAAACATGAAGATATCACGAGCCCTTTGCAAGATTTACTCTCTAAGGCCGACGTGAGAGGCAGACAAGTACGTTTGTTGGGAGTCTCAGTGTCAAAATTAACGTTATTAGAACAGGTGGATGAAGAACAACTCTCTCTTCTTTAAAGGCTTTTTAGTGATTGCAGGTTAAGTTGATTCTGAGTGATTTGCATGCTTTTTTCTAGCACTTTTGAGGCGCCAATAAATCCCTTTTCTTATATAATGTTTATTTGCAAAAATACGCCCCAAGAGAGTCAAAAATAATACCTCGTTTATATTGTTGGCCCATATTGTAGACAATGGGGCCTTGTAGTAATGTTAAATTAATAAGGAAGTGACACTTCTATATATATAGGTGTCACATCATCCACCTACTCGGTATGAACCATTGTTCGGCCAGTGATAAAGAGTAGTAGACCAGAGAAGTAGTGTTAGGAGATTCAAATAATGCAGACCGATAAAATTAAAGCGCCAGAAGGGCATTCTGTCCACCACGTGACTTGCCCACATGATTGCCCTGATTCATGTTCTATGTTGGTTACAAAAGATGATTCAACAGGTAAAGCGGTACGCGTACAAGGTGATCCAACGCATCCCATAACGCGCGGTTATTTATGTAACAAGGTTAACCACTATCTTGATTTGGTCTACAACGAAAACCGTGTGCTGTACCCGCATAAACGTGTCGGACCAAAAGGACCGGGCGCAAAATTTGAGCGCATCAGTTGGGATGAGGCATTAGAAACCATAACCGGTAATTTCAAAAGTGTAATTAGTGAATACGGAAGTGCTGCGGTACAGCCTTACTCTTATTCAGGAACGATGGGTATGGTGGGTTATTGGACCATGGATTATCGCTTCTGGAACAAAATGGAAGCTGCAGGATTGGTGCAGTCGATATGTATTTACGCAGCGATGTGGGCAGATCTACATACCTATGGTTTGGCACACTCAAATATGTCTGTGCATGAAGCGGCTCAAGAAGCGGACTTGATGATTCTTTGGGGTGCCAACTTAGTGAGTACCGGTGTACATGCAATCCCATTTATTCGTGAAGCAAAAGAACGTGGCATGAAGTTAATTGTTATCGATCCGCGTGTAACGCGAACTACGATGATGGCTGACTGGCATATTCAGCCTAAGCCAGGTACTGATGCAGCATTAGCGCTAGGTATGATGAAAGTTATTGTTGATGCAGGTAAGCATGATCTTGAATTCTTAAAAGAACAAACCAATGGTTGGGAAGCATTATTAGAAACTAAACTTCCTGATTATCCGCTTGATAAAGTAGAAAAGATTACCGGTATCCCTGCTGCAGATATTGAAAAATTTGCGTTGGAATATGCGTCATCTAAGAAAACTTGTATTCGTGCAAACTACGGATTAAATCGCCACCAAAATGCTGGCCAAATGTGTCGCTCAATTTTAATTCTTCCATGCATTACAGGCGCATGGCGAGAAGCTTGTGGTGGTGTTAGTTTTGGAACTTTGAATGAGATGTGGTTCCGTTGCATGAGCGATAAATTGCATCGTCCAGATTTGGGCACGCGTAAACGTGCGGTCAATATGGTACAGATTGGTCGTGCCTTATCGGAAAACATTGGTGCTGATGGCGAGCAGCTAGACCCACCGATAAAGAGTATCTTTGTTTATAACTCAGATCCCGCCAACTGTGCACCAAACACCAATGGTGTGCGTGAAGGTTTTATGCGTGATGACTTATTTGTAGCCGTACACGAAACATTTTGGACCGATACTTGTAACTATGCCGATGTCGTGATCCCTGCTGATACACAGTTAGAACGCATGGATATGGTTGCCACTTATGGTAACTGGTATTTCACTATGAATAAACCCGTTATTGAGCCCTTAGGTGAAAGCGTTCGTAATTCTGAATTATTCCGCATGTTAGCAAAGAAAATGGAATACGTTGAAGAGGGCGACAACGCCTTTACACAAACGGATGAAGAAATTGTTCGTGATGTGTTGTGTGATGAAGGTGAGTCTAATTTGTTAATGGAAGGTATTAAATACGAAGACTTTGAAAACAAAGGTTTTGTACGCGCGAATACCAGTACAGAAAGTAGAAACTTCATGAAGAATGGTTGGCCGACACCTTCCGGTAAAATTGATATTTGGTGTGAAGCATTAAAAGAAGAAGGGATTGATCCACTTCCTTCTTATGTTCCTGAAATTGAGGGTCAAGAAGATCCGAAACGTAAAGACTACCCTTTGCAAATTCTAAGTAGTGCTTCGCATTACTTCATTGGTGATTCGTTTCAGTCAGTGCCACGTCTACAAGCCATGATGTCTAGACCTACAGTGGAATTAAATCCTAAGGAAGCGAAGTCGCGCGGATTAGAGGATGGTGACTTATGTCGCTTATATAATGATCGCGGTGAAACCTTTGCTTATCTGGTAATTGTTGAAGGTCATGTGGATGGTATTTGCTCCACGCAAAAGCAATTTAAAGGTAGCAATACACCAGGCGGTGTTAATGTGAATGCATTGAATTCAGAAATGCTTACTGACTTTGGAACGAGCCCAACATTTTATTCGGTGCTTTGTGAAATTGAAAAAGCGAGCGATGAGATGCGTAGACAAGCCTTGCTTAAAGAATGGGGTGGAAAAGAGGGCTATATTAAAAAATGGCGTGAAGATCCACAAAACCAAGGTATTGAAGCAAGTGATAAAGAAATTATTGCGTTTGTCGAAAAGCGCCATCCCGGTATCTTTAGCTGAGTTGCTGAAACATTAAGGGAATAAAGAATAATAAGAGTTAATGAGGAGTAAATGAAATAATGGCAACGGCACTAAATAACTTTCACGATCCGTTAGATAACTACATGAGGAAGCTACCTGAGCCAAATCGTGATATTCAGACTAAGCGAGTTACGGTTAATCAAGGCGTTATTAGTAGCGTAGAAAACTTGACCTATGATACCTATAAAGTAGTCATTCGATGCAATGAAGACGCTAAGCAAATTGTCTTTAAAGCCGGTCAGTATGCAACGATCACTGTGCCCGGATGCAGAAAGCCACGTTCTTATTCTTTTGCGCGTGCACCTGAGAATGAAAATAAGAATGAATATTCATTTTTTATTCGACTTGTTCATGGCGGTAAACTTTCAAGCTGGATTGCGGGTGATAATCGTGAAGGTGAGCATGTAAAGATCTCTGGTCCACTTGGCAAATTCGGAATAGATGCTAGTAACAAAACTATGATCTGTATTGCTGGCGGTAGTGGCATGAGTGCGATTAATGCAATCGTTGAGCAGGCATGTAATGCGCAACTTGAAAGAGATTGCTACTTTTTTTATGGAGCAAGAACGCAAGCAGATTTATACTTGCATGAAGAAATGAAAGAAATAGAGCGTAAATGGAATAAGAAAAATTCATTTAAATTTATCCCTGTGTTATCAGAAGAGGCAGAAGACAGTGATTGGGATGGTGCGCGTGGATTTGTAACGGAACACTTCAAGAATGAATATCTAAGTAAAGATGTAGTGTCTGTTGATGATATGAAAGCATTCTTTTGTGGACCACCTATCATGATCGATTTGGGTGTAGAGGCATTGATTGAAGCGGGTTTAGCGGATAGCGACATCTACTTTGATAAATTTGAAGATGCCCGTTCACCAGCACCAGTAGTTGATAATACGAAGTGTGTACTATGTGATGAATGCTTGATGGTGAAACCAACCCCAAATTGTTTGGTGGAAGCTACAAATTTCAAAACAGATGGCGATGGCAAAATTTCTAGTTTCGAGCGCGTACAACCAGCAAAAACTTCTGGCTTATATTATAACTCTCTATTTATTGATGAGAATGAATGTATTCGTTGTTTTGCTTGTGTGGAAGCGTGCCCGCATGAGGCCATATCTGTAGATTACAGTAAGGTGCCAAAAACACTTAGGAAATATTCTTAACTAATTAGTATTAAAATTGGTTTATTATCTAAAAAAGCTGCTACTGGGAATCCGCTAGCGGCTTTTTTTGTCTATAGTAGTTATGAAAACTGTAATCAAACTATTACATTTCAATTTTAAAGATTTTCATTTTTAATTTGTCGGAGTTATAAGCTATGTATCAATTAAATTCATGGAAAATATTCATAATTTTCAGTTTGGCTACATCTTTAACATTGCTGCTTGGTATGCAAATGAGTAATGCCTCTTCGCTAAAAGTACATAAACCAATTGTTGAAGAAATTGGTGAACTCAGTGACGAAGAATTGCTAAAGATGGAGAAAGAGTTACAAAAGCCTATAAAGGAGTCTGGTCGATTTACCAAAGGTGTTTTATGGCAGATTGAAAAAGATAAAGAATTTGTTGGTTATATTTTTGGCACCATTCATATGAATGATAAACGCGTTAATGAAGTGCGCGAAAATATTATCGGCAAATTTGATGATATGACAAGTTTTGCAATGGAGTCATTTCCTAGTGATCATTATTGGAACCCATACAATGGTGGGCAGATGATTAAAGGTGATATGACTTTACCTAGAGGGCAAACTCTAGAAATGTTAGTTGGAAAAGAATTATATGCAAGAGTAGAGACTGTGCTGTTGGAGGTTGGTTTAAATAAGGAAACCATCATGCATCTCAAACCATGGGCTGCGATGCGCAGTTTTGCCGTTAAGGCTGAAAACACAGAGGACTTAATTTTAGATTATGAATTGCTCGATCGTGCAGCAGCACAAAGAAAAGATCTTTATCAAGTAGAGAGTATTGAAGAATTTTTGGTAACTTTTTATGCAATGCCGGAAGATGTGCAAATTAAATTACTAGAATTTACAGTCAATAGTTATACAGAAATGCGCAATACAATTGATAAGATGTTGAAAGCCTATTTAGAAGAAGATTTAACAAAAATGTATGAGATCAGTACTAGTTTTATTCCTAATAAGCCTGAATATGAGCGCTATCGAGAGACTTATCTTCAGCATGTAGTTAAGAATAGAAATGTTGTCATGGAGCATTATATGCGTAAACCTATGCGCGAGAAAAAAACCTTTATTGCAGTGGGTGCTTTGCACTTGTATGGTGACCAGGGTGTACTTGCTTTGATGGAAAAAGATGGTTATCAAGTGAAGCGTGTGCCGGTAAGTGCGTTGGCTGATAAGTCCTAAACTAAAAATATATTGATTCGATTTAAATTTATATTAAATGTTCTCTAACATAAATAAAGTAATGATTGTGTTTATGCTGTTTTTTATAAGTAGCGTAGCCTTGTCTGAAACAAATGAACGTTATGTTACTGATGAATTAGAAATCACTTTGCATCGCAGTATGAGTCTAAGTAGTGAAATAATAGCTCAGATAAAAAGTGGTACTCCAGTAGTGGTGTTACAAACTAATCGAGATGAGGGTTACGTAAAGGTTTCAACTCAGGACAAAAAGGTAGGATGGATGCTAGAAAGTTATCTTATTTCAGAACCTGCAGGTCGACAACAGCTCGAGGTTTTAAAGAAAGAATACAATTTACTTAAAGAAAATTTTGATGCCCAAGTTAAAGTGCGCACGGCTAAGCTATCCACTGAGCTTTCCCAGGTAAAGAGTGCTGCTAAGCGGCCTTTGGAGTTGCAACAAGAAAATCAGAAGCTTAAAAAGATTCTAGAAGAAGAACGGGCACAGGTAGTTAATATCAAACAAGAGAATAGTGAGTTTAAATCCATCTATAAAGATCGCCAATGGTTTATCACTGGAGCTATAACAGCTATCGGCAGCTTGGTGTTGGGTTTAGTGCTTACTCGTGTGCCATGGCGGAGACGTAAGAGTTGGGGCGAGCTATAGAGATAGTCTGACCCTAACTGTTTCTGAATACTGCTTGATGATTTCTGCAATCTATTAATATCTTAAGTATCTTGTATTACCTCTCTAAGACTCTTAGCGTGGTTGATCATTTGCGCAAGAGTAGTTTCGTCAGGGATAACCTTGACGCGGTTTTGTTCAGCATTAGCAGTAGATAATTTACTATGAAGTGCGCTAGCATTTTCCTGACCAAGTTCTTGCACTGAATCAACTCCAGCGTAGACCATTAGCTCAGAGTATTGACCTTCGATATCATTTATCCTCATCAAGTCAGCCATGCTAGCCCACTTGCGTACTACAAAGTCTTCAATACCTATTTGCTCGGCTACGGTTATGCGTCCATCTAGGTTGAAACATGTATTGAGTAATTGTTCAGTTGTAGAAATACCCATATCGCGAAGTTTTTTTCCATAACTTTTACCAATCCCTTCTATATCTTCCACTTCATAACTCGACTGCTCCGTTATGGCTGCCACAGGTGGAGTAGACACCGCTGCTACAGCGGCTGGTGTAACGGCAGATGTACTGAGTTCTGCTAATTTTCGTGAGTGCTCATTGCTGTTATCTTCTAGCTTGTGTCGCCAGCTAGCATCTAAATCATCAAGTTTGCTGCGACATGATGACTTAGCTAACCAGTATCCAATAATTGCACCGATTGCAGCAGCAATTAGTAAGCAGATCCAAAGTTGGGTAATTAAATAGCTCATTGTGAAAGCCCCTCTACGTTAAATTCTATTCTTCTATTTTTTGCTAAACCTTCATCACTTTCGTTATCAGCAATAGGGTTGGTTTCACCATAACCTACAGCTCTTAATCGATTAGAGTCAATGCCGTTGTTAATTAAATATTTCATAACGGACGTAGCCCGTGACTGGCTCAAGCGTAGGTTGTAATCGTCACTACCACGGGAATCGGTATGGCCAGAAATTTCAATATTTGTTTCAGGACATTGATTAGCAACATCGATTAAATTAATTAATAAGTTAGTACTTGATATATCAATTTCTGCGCTATTGGTTGAAAAGTTAATTTTACTCGCATCAAGTAATGTGTTGAATTCTTGTTGACAAGTATATTCTGGTAAAGCTTCAAGTTTAGGTGCTTCTATTGCTTCCTCAACTTCAGATTCCTTTTCTATGATAATTTCTGGTGCTGGTGCAGCAGCAGTAATAGTTAATTGATTATCAACGATGCGCACACCAGGGACATTTTTTGCGTGTTCATCTGCTTGCTGTCTGATTGTCTCGTTTAGTACCTCACCAGTCAGCACAATATCACGGCCATCTGTGTCAACTTCAATATATTCTAATCCTTGTTCAGCAAGAGCTGCATTAGTTCTTGTATCAATGTCACTTTGAATTTCAGGACTGTGTTTATAGATGCAAAAATAGCCGAGAATAGCTATCAGTATTATACCTAACAATATGATTAAGGGTTTACTCATCTGAACTTCCCATTATCTTTTTTATAAGATTGTTCTGTAGTACAGGTGTTTTTATAGATATAAGTTTAATTAATTCTATAGAGATGTACTCACTAAGTCATTTTCAGGCTAACGCATCAATTTCATATTTGCAATAGTAAAATACTGTAATACTCATATTATAAGGCAAGGATAAATGAATTCCTGATTTATTAATGCTAAACAATAAGAATAGCTTCCGCAAAATATAATTTAGAAAATATACTTTGCGGAAGCCACTCTTTTTTTATTTTAATTTTATTTAAAAACCGTTTGGATTTATGCGTTTCTTGATGAAGACCACCTTTACTTAATAAAGGATGGTCATGCATAAGGTTGCGCCGAGATAACTTTGTTATCTTCGCTTTCGGAAATTTATTTTTGTTTGTCATCAATGTCTCCTTTTTTTGCACGATGAATTAAAATTATGCGGCTTTAGCATTATCTAATTTTTCTTCCAATTTTTTAGCATGTGCTTTGATGTAAGGATAAAAGCGATTTGCACGATCTTCGTTTAGGAAAACGGACTGTCCTGAGCCTTTAATTGGTACAGGGAACTTAAAGCCACTTTCGGTGCGATACCATAGTTTTCCTGAAAGAAAAAACATAAAGCTTACGCTTTCGTTGTTTTGTAAAACTTTTTCTATATTCATAATATGTCTCCTTGTTAGGTTTGTTGATAATAGTTCTCTAGTTGGGTTGCTGCTAAATACATAATTTATTAATTCATAGGCAATAAAAAACCCCGATGCTCACGCAACCGGGGTTTTTAGTTGTTTCCGGAAGGTGAGCTAGGCCTTCCATTTGATGTAGAAGGTTTGCTAGGTAATATGTTTAACTTTTTTAATTATCATTTCAGTTTTCATACGTATACTTTTCATAGCCATACAATATTCAGTATTTGCTGGCATATAATTTACAGGCCTAAACATTGCTGTTGTGTAGCCGCTATTATTAATTAATTGTTGTATTAAATATTTCATCGGTCGCGAACTATACTCTTTAAATTCCTTATTGCAATATAAGTATTAAAACTTAATTGATTAAAATATACCGTTTGTCTGTTGCAGAATATTCAACGAAACTTCCGCTCACAAGCTCTTCGTATCCTTATGACTGCATCGACACTTTCCACACCTACCATATGATCTAATAAGCACTCATTGTATTTGCGTTCATCACTGAATATTGCTTTAGAGGGCCCGCTGCCATAGTTTTCTTCGCATGCTTCTGCAATATAGCGACTCGCAACATCTAATTTTGCATGGTCTAGATGTTCCAGTAGACAGTTTTCATATGCATAACGATCTTTTTTGCCTGCGAACGCTTGTAGAGAAAAAAGGCATATAAATACTATGGTTATCAGATGGATGATCAACGTTCTCATTTCATTTTGAGCTTGAAGATCAAAATTAGTTCCTTTTAGTGCCTTTTAAAAGTGGGATATGTTTATGTAAAAAGGTGGGGTGAGGTGAGCGTTGATATGAAATGTTTGAGGCTAAAGGTCTCGAATTTTAAGTCGAATATATTCCTGCATTACATGATAGCCATCACGTGCTTCATCCGCTGCGATATGGTTGGCTACTTGTCTCCAAGCGATGACACTAGCCTTGGGCAAATTATTTTCTAAGTCTCTTAGAATGAACTTGCTTTCGTCAATCCGGATGGCTTCACGATGCAAATCATTTTCCTTGCGGTGTTTAATAATACTTTTAGAAAAACTGCTTTCGTTAAGATAAAAAATGAGCGCATAGGGATTATTATTTGAATTATTAAATTCAAATTCGTAGGTTTTATGAAAAGGGGTGCGGCTAGTATATTCATTAACTTTATCTAAAGTAGACAAAGATATATTCTCTTGAATTTTTGAGTATTGCTCTTGCGTTTGGTAATGTTGAATATAATTACAGTTAGTGCAAACTAAAGTTGCAATAGCTATAAGAATATATTCAGAGCAATGCTTTTTGTTCATTTGTGAGCCCAAAAATTGAAAAGTATAGGCTAATATAAATTCTCTTTAATAAATGAGGTTGGATTCAAATAACACGTCATTTACCACATTTGAGTATAGGTGATAGCTTAAGCATGCAATTTATTGAGTAAGTCAGAATGATAAATTTACTGATGAATGGTATTGCTCATAGGTAGTTTTGTGTAAAATTAACTTAATTATTGTAGTGTTTTATTAGAATAGGTTTTAATCGGTTAACCATGTTATCTAAAAGTGCTCATTCTCTTGGTTATTCTGTATGTAGTCATTCAAAAAAGCAGGTAATGGTTTCTTAACGCCAGAATAATCTTTTTCAATTTCGACGAGATCAGAAATTCTGTTTTCTGTAGCAGGATGCGTGCTTAAGAAGCTGGGTATATCATCAATTACGCTTTCTTCTGAGTTGATGTACTCAAAAAACTCAGCGGCTCCAGATGCGTGACCATAAAACTTAATTAATAGCTTGGATGCAAAGTTATCTGAGTCAGTTTCTTGTTGACGACTAAAGGCTAAGTTTGTAATGGAAGCTGTATTGCCGATAAAGCCTTGTAAGAAACTAGAGCCATCTGCACCTAAGATGGTGAGCAAAAACAAAGACACTACTAAGCCCCTACCTGTGCTGCGTAATGGGTGACGTTCATAATGATGAGCCATTTCATGAGCTAATATCATGCTGAGACCATTTTCAGACTCGATAGATGAAAATAATCCTTTGGTAACTACGATATGTCCACCAGGAACTGCAAATGCATTTACATCGTTTGTGTTGGCAATTTCAACTAGGAAATGATGGTCGGAAAAAGATTCTCCAGAAGCACTATGTAATTGATCAACTAAATTTTGCACATATTGTTTGACTTGAATGCCTTCGTCGCTGTCATCAGTAGCAAAAGGCATTAAATACACGCCATCTTCACTAAACAAGCTTTGTTCATATTCTACGGGAATATACTTAACTAAATAGTCAGCAGCTAATCCCAAAGCTAAAACAGTAATAATAATTATACCAATCGTGCCAGCAGTTAAAATGAAAAATGATTTTAATGGATGTTCAACAGCAACATTGATGCCTTCTGGTGGTTGTGCGGGAGTATACTTCATAACTAATTGTTTATTTTTTTGCCTAAGGAAATAGCAGTTCCGTAAGCAAGAACCTCAACGGCGCCAACACTATTACGTCTTTTACTATTTTTACTAATAGAGGCTGTTTCTACGCGAGTGTTCATGACAACAAAAGCATTGCTTAATGCGGCTTGTTCTTTCATGCGAAGTAATGCTTCTCTACGTGCGCGATCTAAAAGAGATTCATATTGGGTAACTCTTCCACCGAATAACATTTTTAACGAAGCTACAAACTTTTTGAAAAAATCTATTGATATCACTACGCTTCCGGTTACCAGTTTAGAGTCTAGCTCATGGTTGTGAATGGGTGGTGGAGTTTTCATAGTTACTGTAGGAAAGCTAAGAGATGCTTTCTCTCTTGCTATGATTGATTTAAAGTGTTTTTTCTCAGCACGTTGCCCAAAAAAATAGCCAAGTGCTAATAAAATTATCAGTATTAAAATTTCCATTTTACTTTTGCCTTTATGGGTCAATTTTTACTGCAGTTCCATATGCATATAGCTCTGCTGCACCTTGAGCGACAGATGATGTGCTATAGCGAATATTAACTATTGCGTTGGCACCCATAGCTTGGGCTTGTTGTACCATTCTGTCAGTTGCTTCTTGTCTAGATTCTGCAAGAAGTTCGGTATAAGCCCCTAACTCACCACCAAAGATATTTTTTAAACCTGCAAGAAAATCCTTACCAAGGTGTTTGGCGCGAATAGTGTTGCCTTGTACTAAACCAAAGTGTTGGGTAATTTTTTTGCCTGGTACTAGCTCTAAATTTGTCAGTAACATTTTCTTCCCCTATAAATTCCTATAGATAAATAAACTTTTGTTAATGTAATTATGTTCTCAAAGGTCATATCATTTTACCTATCCCGTCATAATTCATTCTGGGATAAGAGTGATAAAGTATCACAGCAATTCAGCTTGGTTCTAATAATTTATTCAATTAGAACAATCACTTCTAGGCTTCCAAGTTACCTTCGATCTCAATCTGATGGCCGGCAATCCCGTGGTACTTGTTAGAATCAAGGTTAATTTGCTAATATAAACCCCTATAAAATATACGGAGTATTAGACATGAAACAGTGGTCTTTAGTACTGCTCTTAGGTTTAGCGGCTTTTAGCCTAAACGCAGCAGATCTCACTGCAGAGCAAGTTGAGCAGCAAATACAGTTAAGTCATATGCTTGGCCAGATTAGTCAAGATGAACAGAATTTCCGAATTCAAAAAGTTAGATCTTTAGGTGTGGATGGTTATTACGAGTGGCTTCAAAATGATGCGCGTCCCACAGGTAAAACGGCCTCAAACAAATAGTATAAGATCATTAGTTATTAATTTAATATGCACTAGTTCTTGATCAAGAACTAGTGCATCTTTTTTGCCTTATATTGCCTAACTAAAATTTTGTTGGGTATATCATAATTTCCAGTTTTCTACTGATACCTTTTGAGCTTGTAAAGCTTAATACAGGTACAATATTCAATCATCATTTTTTTGAAATACATCATGAAACAAATTGTGTTGCTTCTTGTTTGGGTAATGAATGTATTGATGTTGCAACATTTTTTGAATATATCTAGCAAACTTAGTTTATTTATTTTTATAATAGGTGCGATGGTATTAATTAGGTTTAGGAGAAAACCTTTGGTTAATTTATTTCCATCAGTAATGTTAGTTGGGCTTTTGGTTTGGTTGTCGACAATACAAGCTAGCAATAATCGAGAATGGCATACTGAGGTAGCTAATTTACCTAAAATTGTGATCAATAATGAAACAATTGTTGTGCAAAATTTTCGCAATGCTTCATGGCATGGAGATAGGGTAACGACTAGTTGGGAAAACAGAAAGTACGACTTAACAAAGCTTAATAGTCTTGCCCTCATTGTAGAACCATTTAATGATTCAAAACTTATGGCGCATACAATGCTTGACTTTGGATTTGGGGAACAAGGTCATATTATAATTTCAGTTGAAGCTAGAAAAGAAGTGCTTGAAGAATATAGTTTGATTGCAGGTGCTTTGCGTCAATTTGAGTTAATTTATATTTTTGGGGCTGAAAAAGATCTTTTATCCTTGCGCGCACTAGAACGAGGGTCAGCGCTTCATCTATACCCTATTAAAGCAGATGAAAAATTTATTGTTTCACTGTTTAAGGATTTGGTGAAATCTGCAAATGCTTTGCATGATGAGCCAAAGTTTTATCGTACATTACGAGATAATTGTACAACCACCTTAGTTGAACATATTGATCAGCATTATCAGCAGAAAATTGGTACGCGGATTGAAACAATATTCCCCGCTAAAGCAGGAGAGCTTTTGCATAATTTAGGTCGTATGGATACTATGTTGTCTTATCCACAAGCACATGAAGCCTCACGTATTGATCATCTAGTCGTAAAGTATCGTGATGAAGAGGAGGACTTTTCTTCTTTATTACACGCCGATTCTGAGTTGGCCTATATGGCACGCAATAAATAGTATTACTTCTTGACGATATAGCTTTAATAGCTAGCTCTTATATAATATCCCTTGAACTTTAGAAAAATAATTCATTATGAAAAAGATTGTTATTGCTCCTGATTCTTTTAAAGGAAATCTTACCTCGTTAGAAGTAGCAAATTGTTTAGAGAAAGGCATTAAACGTGTTTTGCCAAAAGTTAAATGCATAAAAGTGCCTATGGCTGATGGTGGCGAGGGCACAGTTCAATCTATGGTAGATGCAGCAAATGGTAAGTTTGTATCTAAACGAGTTAAAGGTCCTGCAGGTAAGCTCGTTACTGCAAAATATGGTTGGCTAGCCAAAGACAAGACGGCAGTAATTGAGATGGCAGAAGCATCAGGTTTGCCGCTGGTGAAAGGTCGTGAGAAAAACCCATTAAAAACGACTACTTATGGTACAGGTCAGCTTATTATTGATGCTATTAACAAGGGTGCTAAAAAGATCATCATCGGTATTGGTGGCTCAGCTACAAATGATGGTGGTGTTGGTATGGCTCAAGCCCTCGGTGTGAGCTTTTTAAATGCTCGTGGTAAAGAGATTAAAGAACTTGGGTCTGGCGGAATGATTGCAAAAGTTTCTAGTATTGATATACAAGGAATCGACCCACGTATTGCTAAAACAAATATCGTTGTAGCATGCGATGTTGAAAACCCTCTATTTGGGAAAAAAGGTGCGTCACATGTTTTTGGACCGCAAAAAGGCGCTAATCCTAAAATGGTTTTACAATTAGATGAAAATTTAAAAAGCTTAAGTAAATTAATCAAACGTGATTTAAAACAAGATGTTGGTCGAATGCCAGGTGCAGGTGCGGCAGGTGGTTTAGGTGCTGGTTTAGTTGCATTCGCAGGAGCTAGCTTAGAAAGTGGAATTAGCATTGTTGTCAAAGCTACTAATCTTGCAAAATATATTAAAGGTGCAGATCTAGTGTTGACGGGCGAGGGTCGTGTAGATTTTCAAACTGCTTTCGGGAAAACACCTTCTGGTGTAGCTAAAGTTGCTAAGGCCCATAAAGTACCTGTGGTAGCTATAGGTGGTGCTTTGTCAGATGATGCTAGACAAGTGTTTGAGCATGGTATTGATGGTATTGAAAGCGCTGCGGCAAAAGATATGACCTTTGAAATGGCTATAAAAAATTCTAAGCAAGATCTTGCAAATGCTGCGGAACGTGTAATACGTATGATACTTATTGGTAAAGGTATGATTATAAAGACTAAGTGATAAGTTTTAACTCTTATCGCTTACTTGCTATTGTTCTAAAAAACTTAACTTAAGTTCCTCAAAAGTATTTTTAGGTAAACCACGGTTTTTTATAAATTGTTGCTTGAAATCATTCTTTGCCTGTTCTAAGTGCCGACCACACTTACCTGATTTCACTTCATTATCGAGCACTTTGCAGCCTAGGAGAGGTGTATATTGCTTAAGAAAAGCAATTTCAAAATCATTAATTAGTTTTTTTCTTACAGAAATATCCTTATCATTGATCTGACTTTTATTAACAGTGTCATTAAAGGCTGTAGTCATGTGATTTGTAATGGGCTTCTCATGTTGAGTAGATAAATAAAAGCCAGATACAAATAGTGCGATAACAGTTATCCAAGGTAAAATGAATTTTAATATCGTCTGCTTCATGAGTGCATGATGCAATATGAGTATGGCTTATGTTTACCGCGCCCGACAAATGGGCTGACTAAGCTTAGGGACTGTAGAGGTTGCCTGAAATTTTGATTTTGTTAATTAGGAATGACCGATAAAGGCAAAAGTATAATTAATTCTGTGTGTCTTTATCGGTCATCACTAACCACGCTTTGAACCTCGCACGCTCAATAAATTCTAAATTTGTTTCGGTATTTTCACGTCGCTTAGTATTCTTTCTTCTATCTTGCCCTTCGAATTGACGGCGATCGCCACCTGTTCTTCGTTCTTGAAAATGTGCCATGCTCTCTCCTCTAGTTGAGCGATGCTAGCGTTAATCATCTGTAGATATAGGTAAAGAATGATAGAAATAAGTGGTTTGAAAAAACAGATAAACGGTAACTGTTAAAATAATCGCCAATGCAACGAGGCTTAGAAAATTTTAAAGTAGTGTCAAGTTACTGGCACAATGATATTAATTTTGTAAATCTTGCTAAGCAACATTAGTGTTAGTAAGTGCTATGTTTCTGTGGTTAGGATCAAGGAGTTCATGTAATTGTAGTGGCTTACTGATTTCATATCCTTGTACATATGTAATCCCGATGTTTTCTAAAGTATCTAAAATATCTTGACTCTCTACAAATTCTGCAACGGTTTCAATCTGCATTATTTTAGCAATCCTATGCAATGAACTTACCATCTCATAATCAATAGGGTTGGTATTTATCTCCCTTATAAATGATCCGTCGATTTTTACAAAATCGACAGGTAGATTTTTCAAATTATCAAAAGATGAAAAACCTGTGCCGAAATCATCTAATGCAAATTTACATCCTAAATTACGCAAACAATTAATAAAATTATTAGCTTCCATTAAATTGGACACAGCTGCTGTTTCAGTAATTTCGAAACAAATCTTCTCAGCGGGCACTTCATATTCTTTGAATATTGTAGTTACAAAGTTTCTGAAAGTTGGCTCACATAATGTCGCGCCAGATATATTGATTGAAAGTGAATCAACATGATTATAGAGATCTACATGTTTTGATAGTTTCTTGATACTGGCTCTGAAAACCCAACGATCAATTTTTTGAATTAGATTAAATCGTTCAGCAGTTGGTAAAAATCGGTTTGGTGAAATAAGAGTTCCATTGTCACCATGCATTCTTATTAAAACTTCAAATTTATCCCATTTCTCATTAACTGCAATTGTTTTACATATAGGCTGAAATAGTAGTGTAAATTTATCGTTTTCAAGCGCTCTATTTATATGTATATATGATTGAGAATTAATTTTTTGGTCACTAATTGCAGAATCATCTACATTATATATACGAATTTGATTCGTATTTGATTGTTTTGCAGCTCTGCATGCATTGTCTGCTGCTTGTAAGATCTTATCTGGATCAATACAGTTTGTGTTAACGGGTACTATTCCTATACTTGCACCAACTCTGAAAGTATTATTGTTGTAATGAAATGTGTATTTATCAATTGATAATTGTAATGTCTTAATCGCATTTTTGGCTTCATCGATTGATATATTCTCAAGTAAAACTGCAAACTCATCTCCACCAATACGAGCAAGAAAATCACCTTTTCTTAATGACTTCTTCATAACCTCACTTAACTTACATAAGAGCTCGTCGCCAGCATTATGCCCACAAGTATCATTAATTATTTTGAATCTATCTAAATCTATATAACATAGTATATGCTCAACAAAATCACGTTCACAGATTTGAATTAATCTTTTTAATTCAACTTCGAAGGCTCTTCTGTTATGTAAGCTGGTGAGTGAATCATGACTTGCGTGATAACTTAATTTATTTTCATCCCAGGTTCTTTTGATGGCAGCACCAATAACGGCAGCTGCAGTTTTCAGAGCATCAATTTCTTCATCATCCCATGTGCGGCTAGATTTGCACTCATCAAAAGAAATGAACCCCCACCATTCATTGCCAACAAAAATAGGCAAAATAAATAATGATTGAATATTAATTGCCTGTAAAAATATGCGCTCTTCCTCTGGAAAGGAGTCTATATTCCCATAAATACTTTCTCCCATAGAGAGTTTTTCTTTCCACCTGGTAAGATTGAGTTCTTCATATGTAGCAAGTTTGTTTGATATGTTGTAATGAGGTGAAGATTTTGAATACCAATGAAATCTCGCATTTGGTGTAAAACAACCCATCTCATAATCTAAAGTGTTTTCAAATATTTGGATACGACTTACATTAATACTCGTGCCTAATTTTTTTAAGAAGTCATGTGTAGAGTTTTCCCAGGAGTCTTCGAGTAGAAATTCTGCTGCCTCAGCAATTGAATTTAGAATATTCTTTTGCTTGCTGAGTTTTTTGCTTTTATTTACTTCATTGACAGTATTTGTGATATTTATGTTGATCACCTTATTTAAATTATAAGATGACAATATCATATACCCGCATGCGACACTTACACCTATGGCCATGCTTGTATAGATGTTGTCTCCGATAATGAATAGATAAACAATGCTAGGCAAGCAGGCAGCTAAAGAAAATGAAATAAAGATTCTTTTCAAGAATGAATAAGAGCCTATGGCCCCGGCAATAATTGCACATACCCACAATATATTTGCGGCAAAAAAACCAATGCTTTCTTTGGGTGCGAGTAGAACAATGCTTAAGCTCCAGGTCAGGCCAGATAAGGCAAAACTAGAATAAAAAAGTAATCTCCACGTTTTGCAATGTATAACGGTGTCAGGTTTTTTTTTGTAATAGTAATAAATATGTGCGTAACGAAGCGCGGATAGTATTACAACGCAGGTAAGCCATTTAAGCAAAGTACTATGCTCAGTTACATTCCAGAGCATTAGCACTAATGGGAAACTTGTTATCAATGTTGCAGTAATGCCGGTAACAGTTTGTTCGGCAAGTAGCTTCAGTTTGGTTCTGAAAATGATATCGATTGGCGCAGTATCAGCCATATGTGTTTAACAAACTTCCTTTTAAGCTGATTAGTTATATATGAATCATTGCCTAGTTAAACGGTATTTTAGGTGACTTATTAAGCTTATATTTATAATAAGATGATGACTACTTCATGTGAGTGGACAGGCGGTCAAGCTCTAACGATTTAAAAGTATCTATGCAGAATTTTAATGTTTATTTAAAGAATTGACAGAATTTGGGGCGAGAACTAGGGGATAAAAAATCAGAGTTTGTCGTCCCAACCAACCACTTCATCGTTATCAAGAGTAATGCGAAGGTCATATTGCCTGTGTCCAGATGGGAAATATTTCCAGATTTCTTTGGTTTTAGTTTTTAATACTTTTCGGTCTATATCTTTAGGCTTTCCTAGAGCATCAATAACTTGTTCAGCAGTTTGTCCTTGCCAAAGAGTGCGCTTCATTATCTTTTTAACAAGTTCTTTGTCGCGGTATTTTTTATACAGACGTGAAAAGCGAATTTTTTTGTAAGTTAAAAATAAGATTAAACTGATAGCTATTAAAGCGCTGCTAGACAATAAGGAATTAAGCCAGCCATAGTTAAGGACTAAATATGTAGAACCGATTATCATGCAAGCTAGCAATAAGAACGCTAGCAATGTAACAAACTGATGCTTATTCAAAAAAAGCATCCTCCGTACACAGTATTTTAAGAAGTATTATTGAGCTCTGCTGCTAGGTTCTACAGGCGCAGGTAGGTCACTGTTGCCCATTAGGTAAGTGTCTACAGCTTGAGCAGCTGAGCGTCCTTCGGCAATCGCCCATACAATTAGACTTTGTCCGCGTTGCATATCACCTGCTGTGAACACACCGTCTACATTGGTCATCCAGTTTGGATCACAAATTACGTTACCACGTGCATCAAGTTCAACATCAAGTTGTTCTAGCATGCCTGGTTTCTCAGGGCCAACAAAACCCATAGCTAGTAAAGCTAAGTCACAAGGTATAGTTTGTTCGCTACCTGCTACTTCTTCAAAACTCATTCGACCATTGTCATTTTTGATTTCGACGGTGATGAGGTCTAATGCTTTTACGTTTCCGCTGCCATCATCAACAAATCGCTTAGTAGAAACAGAGTACACACGTTCAACACCTTCCTCATGAGCAGAAGCGGTGCGGAAAATGCGAGGCCATTCAGGCCATGGATTGTCTGTTCCACGAACTTCCGGAGGCTTCGGCATGATCTCCAGTTGATGTACAGACTTTGCACCATGGCGATTGGAGGTGCCCAAACAATCTGCACCAGTATCACCGCCACCTATAATTACTACATGCTTGTCTTTGGCGTTAATAAAACCGTTTGGCTCATCATCACCTTCACAAATTTTATTCTGCATGGGTAAAAACTCCATGGCTTGATGGATGCCATTGAGTTCACGGCCTTCAGCTGGTAAATCCCGTGCTGCGCATGCACCACCAGTGAGTACTAATGCATCAAAATTATTACGAAGATCGCTAACTGAAATATTTTCACCCACGTGGGTGTTGGTTTTAAAGGTTACACCTTCAGCAATCATTTGCTTCATACGGCGATCGATTACTTTCTTTTCCATCTTAAATTCTGGAATACCATAACGTAATAAACCACCGATGCGGTCGGCACGTTCAAATACGGTTACATCATGACCGGCTCTTGCAAGCTGTTGTGCTGCTGCTAGTCCAGCTGGACCAGAGCCTACAATGGCAACTTTTTTGTTTGTTTTATTTTCTGCAATTTGAGGATGTACCCAGCCATTTTCGAATGCTTTATCAATTATAGTAAGTTCTACCCCTTTGATGGTTACTGGGTCATCATTGATACCAAGCACACAAGATCCTTCGCATGGTGCAGGGCATAGTGTCCCTGTGAATTCAGGAAAATTATTGGTTGCGTGTAAACGCTCGATAGCTTCTTCCCATTGATCTCGATAGACCAAGTCATTCCAATCTGGGATTAAATTACCTAGTGGACAACCTTGATGACAAAACGGTATACCACAATCCATGCAGCGCGCAGCTTGATCTTGTAATGGTTTTATATCCCACGGCGCCATTACCTGGCTCCAGTCATTTAGACGTACTTCTACAGGGCGATACGGTTGTTTCGCTCGATGGTATTCCATAAATCCAGTAACTTTAGCCATGAGCCGCCTCCATTACTGCCTCATCGACTGAGGTCCCTTCTACTTCTGCTTTCTTAATAGCAGCCAGTACACGTTTATAATCTTTTGGCATTACTTTAATAAATCTATTTTGATATTCATTCCAGTTATCTAAAATATTGCTAGCCACGGTGCTCTTGGTGTAATTACTATGATTAGTAAGTAAGCTTTTAACTACTTCCTTATCTTCATCGTCAAGTTCATCAAGATCAACCATATCTAGGTTGCACAATATTTTAAACTCTTCTTTATTGGCTAACACATATGCTTCGCCACCAGACATTCCCGCTGCAAAGTTACGACCGGTAGGCCCAATTACAACTACACGTCCACCCGTCATGTATTCACAACCATGGTCACCTATACCTTCTACCACTGTGTGGACACCGCTGTTACGAACGCAAAAACGTTCACCTGCAATGCCACGAATATATGCTTCTCCAGAAGTTGCTCCATATAATAATACGTTGCCAACAATCGTGTTTTCCTCTGGAACAAATGATGACTTGCTTGAAGGGTAAACTATAATTTTTCCACCAGACAAACCTTTTCCTAGATAGTCATTCGCATCACCTTCTAGTGTCATGGTGACGCCTTTAGGTACAAAGGCACCAAAGCTCATGCCGGCTGATCCATGGAAGTGAGCTTTAATAGTATCTTCTGGTAGTCCTGAAGCACCGTAACGTTTGGTAATGTTGTAACCCAATATAGTGCCTACTGAACGATGAATGTTTTTAACCTCAAGTGAGACTTCGACACTCTTACTGTTTTCAATTGCATTTTTGCACTGTGGTACTAGTTGAGTAACATCCAAAGATTGGTCAAGACCATGGTCTTGTTGATTAACACAATAAGCTTTGTTGTTCATTGGGTTAGCAGGTTCATGCAAGATGTTACTAAAATCTAGTCCGCGCGCTTTCCAGTGATCAACCGCGTTTTTCACATTTAACCGCTTCACTTGACCGATCATTTCATTAACAGTTCTGAAGCCAAGTTTAGCCATATATTCACGTACTTCTTCAGCAATAAACTTAAAGAAGTTTTCAACAAATTCTGGTTGCCCTGCAAATTTCTTAGTAAGTTCTGGGTTTTGTGTTGCTACACCTACAGGGCAAGTGTTTAAGTGGCACACTCGCATCATGATGCAACCCATCACTACCAGTGGGGCGGTTGAGAAGCCAAATTCTTCAGCTCCTAGTAAAGCTGCAACGATAACATCACGCCCAGTTTTTAGTTGCCCATCTGTTTGTACAACGATGCGATCACGCAATCCATTCATCATTAGTACTTGTTGTGTTTCAGCTAAGCCTAATTCCCATGGTAGTCCAGCATGTTTTAATGAACTCATAGGTGATGCGCCGGTACCGCCATCGTAACCTGAGACGAGTACAACATCTGAATGAGCTTTTGCTACGCCTGCTGCAACGGTACCTACACCGACTTCAGCCACAAGTTTTACATGAATACGTGCTTTAGGGTTTGAATTCTTCAAGTCGTGTATCAGTTGTGCTAAATCTTCAATAGAATAAATATCGTGGTGTGGAGGAGGGGAAATTAATCCAACTCCGGCAGTAGAGCCGCGTACTTTTGCAATCCATGGATACACTTTGGTGCCTGGCAGTTGGCCACCTTCACCAGGTTTTGCGCCCTGCGCCATCTTAATTTGGATATCATCAGCATTTACTAAATACTCACTGGTTACACCAAAGCGCCCAGATGCTACTTGCTTGATTGAACTTCTTCTAGAGTCTCCATTTTCATCTGGTGTGAATCGATCTGCATCTTCACCACCTTCACCAGTATTTGATTTACCGCCAATGCGATTCATCGCAATCGCTAAGGTTTCATGGGCTTGCTTACTGATTGATCCATAAGACATAGCACCTGTTGAAAACCGTTTCATGATATTTTCAATCGGCTCAACTTCTTCTAAAGGAATTGCATTATCTGCAAACTTAAAATCAAACAAGCCGCGTAAGGTGGCTAGGTGTTCATTTTGTTCATTAACTTTATCTGTATATTCTTTAAATACACTGAATTGTCCAGAACGCGTTGAATGTTGCAGCTTGAAAACGGTATCTGGGTTAAATAAATGATACTCACCATCACGTCGCCATTGATATTCACCACCCCAATCTAGGTTAGGGCGTTTGGCTGCACGATCAGGGAATGCATTGTGATGTCGAATACTCATTTCCTTGGCAACTTCTTCTAAACCAATGCCACCAATACGTGAAGCAGTCCAAGTGAAAAATTTATCAACAAATTCTTTATTAAGACCGATCGCTTCAAATACCTGTGCACCTCGATAAGACTGAACGGTAGAAATACCCATCTTCGCCATGGTCTTGGTTAAGCCTTTGTTGATCGCTTTAGTATAGTTTTGCACAGCTTTTTCAATTGGCATTTCTGGCAAATGACCTTTGCCAATCATGTCGCCTAGTGATTCAAGTGCAAGATATGGATTAATAGCACCAATGCCATAACCAATTAATACTGCAAAATGATGAATTTCTCGTGGTTCGCCTGATTCAAGAATTAATCCTACTTTTGTTCGCGCACCAGTACGTATTAAATGATGGTGCACACCTGCAGTAGCTAATAGCGCTGGGATTGCGGCTAGTTCTTGAGTAATTCCACGATCCGAAAGAATAATATTCGTATAACCTTCTGCAATCGCTTTATCGATATCTGCAAATACACTGGTTAGTGCTTTATCTAATCCTGCGCCTGAATTAGCAACAGGGTATACGATAGGTATAGTTATAGCTTTTAAGCCAGCATCTGTTATTTCACGTATACGTGCTAAACCATCATTAGTAAGAATAGGTGAAGGTAATCTAACTTGTTTGCAACTATCTGCAGTAGCCTCTAATAGATTTTTCTCAGGACCTACTGTCGTAGCAACTTGTGTAACTAATTCCTCTCGAATGCCATCTAAAGGGGGATTGGTAACCTGTGCGAATAACTGCTTAAAGTAGTCATATAGCAATCGTGATCGATTCGATAATACGGCTAGCGCTGCATCAGTGCCCATTGAACCTGTGGGTTCTAAACCATTCGCAGCCATAGGTGCCATAAGTACGCGTAAGTCTTCATGCGTATAACCAAATGCTTGCTGACGCTGTAATAGTGTATCTTCGTTGTCTGTAGCTACATTTTTAGGTGCAGGTAAGTCTTCTAAGGCTACTAAGTTATCTTTTAGCCATTGTTCATAAGGATGTTGTTCAGCAAATTCTTTTTTGATTTCCTCGTCATCAATGATGCGACCTTGTACGGTATCCACCATAAAGATACGACCAGGATGTAACCGGTCTTTGATTAAAATATTCTCAGGTGGAATATCGAGTACACCGACTTCAGAGGCCATAATAACCATGTCATCTTTGGTTACGTAATAACGGGAAGGACGCAGACCATTACGATCTAGTACTGCTCCCATGACATTGCCATCGGTGAAGGCAATAGAGGCTGGCCCATCCCATGGCTCCATTAAACAAGCATGATATTCATAAAATGCTTTACGAGCGGGGTCCATCGTTTCATGTCCGCTCCAGGCCTCTGGGATCATCATTAACACTGCATGTGATAGCGGACGTCCACTCATGTGCAAAAATTCCATCACATTGTCAAAAGTTAGTGAATCACTTCCACCTTCTTGAACGATAGGAAATAATTTTTCTAAATCATCACCAAATAAATCTGATTTACATAATGGTTCGCGAGCTCGCATCCAGTTTGCATTGCCACGTGCGGTATTAATTTCTCCGTTATGCGCTACATAGCGAAACGGATGAGCAAGTTCCCATGCTGGGAAAGTATTTGTTGAAAAACGTTGGTGTACCAATGCCATGGCAGATTCAAAGTCAGGATCTGAAACATCAGGAAACATAGGTTGAAATTGTGAGCCTGTGAGCATGCCTTTATAAACACAGGTGCGGTGTGAGAGTGAAGGGATGTAAAAACGCTCACGTTCAGTAAGTTCTAAATTATTGTATATAGTATGTTCAATTCGTTTGCGAATTACATAAAGTTTACGTTCAAAGGATAATTCATCATTTATATCTGAACTGCGACCAATAAAAATTTGTTTAAATGTTGGTTCGCCATCTTTAGCCATTGAGCCGAGAGATGAAGAATTGATAGGCACATCACGCCAACCTAATAACTGCTGACCTTCTTGCTTAATGATTTTATGGAATTCTTCAATACAGTGATTTTGTTGCGTAGCGTCATTCGGCAAAAACACCATCCCTGCGCCATAATGACCAAATTCTGGTAAATCAAAACCTATATCTTTACATACACGCACAAAGAATTTATGCGGTAGCTGGGTAAGCATGCCTACGCCATCTCCAGTGTTTTCTTCACAACCACATGCGCCACGATGGATTAAGTTTTTAAGTATGGTTACCGCGTTTTCTACGATCTTGTGTGACTTGCGGCCTTTAATATCGACGACAAATCCAACGCCACAAGCATCAGATTCGTATGCAGGGTCATATAACCCTTGATTAGATTGTGTAGGGGTGGGCTTATTAAATATTCTCATTTCGACTCAAAAACCTGGGTGTATTTTTATACTTATATATATTAGTTATGTATTTTAGATGTTCTGGGCCTGAATCGATCTACTACAAAAGAGTAACGACCAAGCAATAGCGTACATAATTTGAGCTATTCGCTATGAATATCATGCAGTTAACTCTAGAGTGTTTTATACAAACGGCCGCGAATTATAGAGTAGTAAGGGCGATTCCTCTAATATCCACAATATTTATACTGTTTTAGCCACAAAACAACAGTTTGAAGGGCTTTATGTGCTTGTTATGCGCACTGAGCGCTAATAATCAAATGCGAGTATAGAGGTTTGAAGCTCTATAAGAATCCACTATAAATCGTTAACCAAAGCCTTTATCGAGTAAGCCACAAATTCCCTTCGACAATAGTCCTAAGCCGAGAGCGGAGTTAGTGGTGAGCAATGCTAAGATTTTTTATATTTAATATATAAATGGCAAAAATCGATGACTTTTACGCTGATAATTTGCGTAGCCTGTAAATCTTATGAGTAACAACTTTTCTTCAATATTAGCTTTATTTATTACTGCGCTTAACACAAGAATTACACCTACAGCATTTAACCAATGATAATTATAGAGTGCGATACCACACATCATTATTATCAAGCTTGTATACATAGGATGTCTAATATATCGATAGGGACCAATGGTTATTAATATGGCTTTACTTTTAATTTCAGGGTAGACGCTAAAGTTGCCGATCTTGTTATAACAAAGTGTTAATACACCTAGTATTGCACCCAGTGCACACAATACTAACCAATAGATGCTGCCTGAATTCTGTAAACCAACTGGATAACAACAGGTAGCTATGCCACCCATCTGCATAATTACAAAGATATGGCTAGAGATTGAATGTTGGTATATAAAATTTCTCAACCGAATTAATTGCGGTAAGTGGATAGCTAGATAATATATCTACTGAGGTTGTGCACTAAAAACTAATTCTTCTTCATTTTCTGAGCTAACAGATTCTGAAGTCATAGAATCAAAATCAAACAAACTAGTATCTAGCAAGTGGCTGCTAGATATATTTTTCATAGAGCGAAAAATATTTCCAACACGATCGGGCGACTGTTTGTCCCATTCGCTAAGCATATTTTTTATACGCACGCGTTCAAGGTTAGGCTGGGTTCCGCATAAATTACATGGAATGATAGGGAATTCTTTTCTTTCTGAATAGTTAGCGATATCTTTTTCTCGGCAATATACTAAAGGCCGAATCACTACATTACGCTTATCATCACTTACTAATTTTGGTGGCATAGTTTTTAGTCTTGAGCCATGAAACATATTCATAAACATCGTTTCAACTAAATCATCCATATGGTGGCCTAGTGCAATTTTATTTGCACTTATGTCTTCGGCTGTATTGTAAAGAATTCCACGTCGTAATCGGGAGCATAATGAGCAGGTAGTTTTCCCTGGTGCTATTTTTTCTTTAACAATGCTATAGGTGTCTTTTTCAATTACACGGTATTCAACATTTAGCTTGTCAAGGTAGTTAGGTAAGATATGCTCAGGAAAACCAGGTTGTTTTTGGTCTAAATTAACTGCTATGAGTTCAAAGTTAATTGGAGCTACCGGTTGTAGCTGCATAAGCATGTCTAAAAGAGTATATGAATCTTTTCCTCCTGATAGGCACACCATAATGCGATCACCATCATCAATCATATGGTAATCTGCAATTGCTTTTCCAGTTTGTCTTCTTAACTGTTTTTGTAGTTTAGTAAATCGTTGAGAATGCATATAAGGATATCTTACGTGATAATGGCTGAAAATATTATTCAGCTTTTTCATTATTTTCTATTTTACTATCAGCATCATTCCAATCATCACCTATATAAGGGTCATCTTCGTCTTCATCTTCCCAGCTGTATCGTTTTTGCGGGGGAGAAGGATCATAATTACGCAATAATACTGCGCATATTACCCCGAGACCTCCACCCCATAGGTGGGTTTCAAACGATACGCCTGGCCGATGAGGGAATACTCCCCAAATCATAGTGCCATATAAAAAGAATACTAATAATGAAAGTGTAATCGCCAGGCGGTCTCTGCGTAAAATGCCAATAATAAATATGAAAGCCATAAAGCCATAAGTTAGCCCGCTAGCACCAAAGTGGTAAACAGGGCGTGCAGTAAACCACACACCAAGCTCAGCTATCAGCCAAACTGCTGTGAGCACTAACCAGCATGAGCGTGGATATCCATATAAAAGAATCGTGCCAAGGATGAGCAGTGCAGGAGTATTAGAGATTAAATGCTCGAATGAGCCATGAATTAAGGGTGCGGTGATTACCCCAATTAAACCTAATAAACTTTGAGGGTGAACACCAAGCTTAAATACCTCGAGACCAAAAAAATATTTTAGTATTTCGATCGCCCATAAAAAAGTTGTAAATAAAAATGCAGTTAGAAAAGCTCGTTTTAATCTTGCAACGTCTTTTGGTGAGGAACGAGTAGATGGAATACTTAACATTTATTAATAATAATCAAGGCAATTCTAAGCCTGAAGATTTAACGTTAATTTCATAAAGATTCTGCATGTCAAAATCTAATTGTAAAAACCAAAATATCTCGCCATTATCATCATAGGTTACATTCCAACGGTCTGCTTCATGTAATCGAGCATGATCAGATGTAGTGTTGGTGCGTAAATCTATAGTGTTTCCTGTAGGGCCATTTTGTGTAGTGATATAAAAAGCCTGTAGAGCAAATAAACTACTGATGATTTCTTCTTTATTGTCGCCGATATTCAAGTTCATGAAACTGCCATCATTAAGTGTTTGTTGTTTAATCTGCTTAACCAATGTTTTGGTTTTACTGCTTGCATATTCATAAAATAATCTGACTGCATTATTTTTTATTTCATCTAGTTCAGAATCTTTGTGGTAATGGTGCAAACCTAATGCACCATCAATTTTTTTCGTTTTAGCGCCACTTTTATAGAGAGGAAAATCTGCAGCACTATTTGAATTAGGCCCATATGGCCAATAGGCAGTCGCAGCATACGTTTTGGCATTAGAACGAATTAGCCCGACAAATTCATTTGATGATATGCCGGTAGGTGCGGGTATGAGCTGATGGGTAACGTCTTCTTTGTTGGGGTTTAGGAATGCTTCGCGATCAGCAATATAAGTCGAGCTTCCTGAATTTTGGGGATCATATTGAAATGCAAATCCTTGTAATGAATATTGGTTTTTAATTGATGCCTCGGTGTAATTGCCACATTCATGAATAAAGGTGCCACAATGCTTAAATCCATCTGTCCAGGTCAAGTTTCTACATACTAAGGTAGTGCAAAGTTCTATATTTTTAATAATATTTTTTTCTGAAGGTGTAGAGCATGATGTGCCTGCTGATAATAAAAAAATTACTGCTAATATTATTGCTATATATCTAATTTCTGACATGATTATTAGTATTTTTACTGCTTATATAATTTAGTCCGTCATTTTTGCAAATAGTTTTATAGATCTTTATCGCAATTTACGCACTTTAAATTTTCGACCTTTAATTTTTCCGTCAGCCAGGATATTAAACGCCTGCTTGGCTATAGAACGTTCTACTGCGACATAAGAGAAATAATCAAATATATCAATCTTGCCAATTTGCTTACCGGGTAATGTAGTGTTTGCTGTTAACGCTCCAAGAATATCACCAGGCCGCACTTTTTCTTTGCGTCCGCCGTTTATGTTTAAACTGACCATAGGTGGGCTAAGTTTAAAGTTTTCTCGAGTTTTTAAGGAGCTGGGCTTATGAATGGTAACCGGACTCTTCTGATAATCTTCAATTGCGATAACTTTTTTTGCTTCAGAAGGCATGAATAAGCTAAGTGCTAAGCCATTGCTTTCTGCACGGCCTGTTCGTCCAATGCGATGAATGTGGACTTCTGGGTCTGGGGAAATTTCAAATACGATCACTGCATCTAGGTTTTTAATATCTAAGCCACGTGCTGCGACATCAGTTGCAACTAAAATAGAAGTGCTTTTATTCATAGCTTGCACTAATACTTGATCACGATCTTTTTGATCTAGATCGCCATGTAATGCTAGAGCATGAAAACCTTGTTTCCATAATTCATTTGCAAGTTCTTGGCATTGCTGTTTTCGGTTACAAAATATCAAGCTAGACTCTGGGCGGTAGTGCTCTAATAAAGCGATTAATACTTTAGTCCGGTCGCCTTTTCCTATTTCATAAAATACTTGTTTTATTTTTGTGTCTTTATGTAAGCTCTCTACGCGTACATCTATCGGATCATTCTGAATATTTTTACTAATGCGTTGAATTTCGTCAGGATAGGTGGCAGAAAAAAGTAGTGTTTGTTTATGTTTTGGAGTGTCATCAATTACACGCATGATGTCTTCTAGAAAACCCATATCTAACATACGATCTGCTTCGTCCAGCACCAATGTTTTTAACTTATTAAGATTTAATGTGCCTTTTTCTAAATGTTTAAGTAATCGGCCGGGCGTGCCCACTACAATATGTGGGTTACGTTCTAATGAAGCGAGTTGGGGGCCAAGCGGTTTTCCACCACATAGTGTCAAAATATTTGTATTGGGTGTTGCGCGCGCAAGGCGACGTAGTTCTTTGCTCACTTGGTCTGCAAGTTCTCGGGTGGGACAAATTACTAGCGCTTGGGTTTGGTATAGTTGTGCATCAAAATTGTGCAAAATTCCGATCCCAAAAGCGACTGTTTTGCCGCTACCTGTTTTTGCTTGTGCAAGCAAATCTTTGCCTTGTAAGATCTTCGGTAAGCTTTGTTCTTGTATTGGAGTCATTTTTAGATAATTTAATGACTCTATATTTGAGAGAAGTTCAGGTGCTAAAGGTAAAGTAGAAAATGTGTTTGTAGTCACAGGTAGCTTGGTTCTTGGTCGGAAATTTAAGAGGTTTTAACGGTATTACGTTATCTGCAGTTCAGCGTAAAGTGTACTGCCCATACTACCAATGAACTACCTTATATTCAGGCTGAGATTCAAAAATTTTGTGTTTAGAAACTATTATTGGTGTTATCGCTAGGTTTGTAAGAATATTAGTTTCTTACTGATCAACTTTGGTCTGCATACCATACGGGTTCTTGAATTTATTTGTAGTCAAGTTGGGCAAGATAGGGCCTCTATAGCTGTATATTTTGTCTAGTAATATTCTGTTATATTGCGCGCCCTTCGTGTAGTGAAATCTCTATAGGTAATTCATGTTTCAGCTTGGTTGCGCTAGTCGCGCGTGTTTTCAAAATGAGCTTTTGTCTGGTTTAACAGTTGCGTTAGCCTTAGTGCCAGAAGCAGTAGCATTTGCTTTTGTAGCAGGTGTTGATCCACTAGTGGGATTGTATGCAGCTTTTATGGTGGGTTTATTAGCGGCTATTTTTGGTGGACGTCCAGGCATGATATCGGGTGCAACGGGCGCGATGGCTGTGGTCATGGTGGCTTTGGTCGCGGAGCATGGAGTTGAGTATCTATTTGCCGCTGTAGTGCTTACTGGTATTTTTCAAATATCAGCTGGAGTAATGCGGCTTGGTAAATTCATTCGAATCGTGCCTCATCCCGTTATGCTTGGGTTTGTTAATGGATTAGCGATTGTGATATTTCTAGCGCAGCTACAACATTTTCAAATTACTTCGCCTGAAGGAATAAAAGAATGGTTAAGCGGGAATGCTTTGGTTGTTTTTGCTGGCCTAATAGTTCTTACAATGGCAATCATTCATTTTTTGCCAAAAATTACTGGAAAATTTCCAGCAGCATTGGCTGCTATTATTGTCGTTAGTTTGTTGGTCATCGGCTTACAATTAGATACCGCAACCGTAGGAGACTTAGCAAGTATTGAGGGCGGTCTACCAACATTTCATATTCCAGCGGTGCCTTTTAATTTTGAAACACTATTTATTATTTTGCCCTATGCGTTTATTCTTGCAGCCATCGGTCTTATAGAATCGCTACTTACCTTAACGTTAATCGATGAAGTTACTAATACGCGTGGACGTGGAAACCGTGAGTGCGTAGGGCAAGGTATCGCTAATACGGTAACAGGACTGTTTGGTGGCATGGGAGGCTGTGCGATGATTGGGCAGAGCATGATCAATATAAACTCTGGTGGTCGTCAACGCTTATCAGGTGTAGCAGCTGCAATCTTCTTGCTAATATTTATTCTTTTTGCATCGCCCTTAATTGAACGCATTCCTATGGCGGCACTTGTAGGTGTTATGTTCATCGTTGTGTTTGCAACTTTTGAATGGTCAAGTCTAAGAATAATAAGGAAAATTCCGCTAACGGATGCCTTCGTACTGGTGTTAGTTTCAGCCGTTACTGTGTTTACAGATTTAGCAGTGGCAGTTGTGGTCGGAGTAATTGTTTCGGCATTGGCATTTGCTTGGGAAAATGCCAAACATATCAACATCAATAGTTATGATGATGAGAAAGGCTCCAGAATTCATGAACTGAATGGCCCGCTATTTTTTGGTTCAGTAAAAAACTTTTTAGAAATGTTTAACCCAAATGATGACCCGGATGATGTTGTAATAGAGTTTCAAAATTCGCGAGTAGCAGATCATTCAGCGATTGAAGCGATTGATACCCTGGCAGAAAGATATATAAAAGCAGGTAAAACATTACACTTGCGTCATCTTAGCGTTGAGTGTCGTCAATTACTTACAAAAGCAGGTGATTTGGTAGAGGTGAATGTGTTGGAAGACCCTCGTTATCATGTGGCTGATGATCAAATAGCATAAATGCAGCGTAGCTAAGGTGGTAGCTTAACCATCTCATTATGAATAGTTGAGTGTAGCCATATACTAAATGGCTAATATCGCCATCATCTTGCAAATATAATTACACTGTTTGACTCGACGATTCCGCTACAAATCTTTATAGTACGCAGCGATTAAACGTTTGTTCATCCATATCTTCAGGGATTAATTCATTGATTACTACTGCAAATATCACCATGCAATTTGGTGCGAAACCGTTATTTGAAAACATTTCAGCAAAATTTGGTGATGGTAATCGCTATGGCCTAATCGGTGCAAATGGATGCGGTAAATCAACGTTTATGAAAATTCTAGATGGTAGTCAAACACCAACATCTGGAAATGTTTCAATCACCCCTAATGAACGTCTCGGTAAGTTAAGTCAGGATCAATTTGCTTTTGAAGAGTTCACGGTGATTGATACCGTGATTATGGGTCATCAGCAATTATGGGAAATTAAACAAGAACGCGAACATATTTATTCTTTACCTGAGATGTCTGAAGAAGATGGCATGAAGGTCGCTGATTTAGAAGTAGAGTTTGCTGAGTTAGATGGTTACAGCGCTGAAAGTCGCGCAGGTGACTTGTTGTTAAGTGCAGGTATAGCGTTAGAATTTCATAATGGTTTGATGAGTGAGGTGGCTCCAGGCTGGAAGCTTAGAGTGTTGCTAGTGCAGGCCTTGTTTTCTGATCCAGATATTTTGCTGTTAGATGAGCCTACAAATAATTTAGATATTAATACCATCCGTTGGTTGGAAAATATATTAAACGAACGTAAAAGCACTATGATTATCGTCTCTCATGATAGACACTTCTTAAACGCAGTGTGTACTCATATGGCTGATATGGATTTTGGTGAACTGCGTTTATATCCTGGAAATTATGATGATTTCATGATTGCTTCAACTGCTGTACGTGAACGTATGCAATCCCAGAATGCTAAAAAGAAAGCTCAAATTGCAGATTTGCAGCAATTTGTTAGTCGTTTTTCTGCTAATGCATCAAAAGCCCGTCAAGCAACATCGCGTGCTAAGCAAATTGAAAAGATTCAACTTGAAGATATTAAACCTTCGAGCCGTCGCAGCCCATTTATTCGATTCGGCCAAGATAAAAAAATACATCGCAATGCTTTAACGGTCGAAGGTCTTGCGCATGGGTTTGATGGTGAAGAGCTCTTTAATGGTGGCGAGATGATAATTGAGTCTGGTACACGCTTAGCTGTGATTGGCGAAAATGGAGTTGGCAAATCAACATTTCTGCGCTGTTTAATGAACGAACTTGAAGCTAATCAAGGAGTTGTTAAATGGTCTGAGAATGCAAGTTTAGGCTATTGCCCACAAGATACTAGTAATGAGTTTGAAGGAAATATGAACTTGTTTGATTGGATGTCTCTATGGAGAAAACCTAAACATGATGATGAGGCGGTGCGTGGAACACTCGGTCGTCTATTGTTTTCTTCAGATGACTTTGAGAAACAAGCTAAAGTATGTTCGGGTGGAGAAAAGAATCGACTATTATTTGGTAAGTTAATGTTGTCTGATGCAAATGTATTGGTCATGGATGAGCCTACCAATCATCTTGATATGGAAAGTATAGAAGCTTTAAATTTAGCGCTTGAGCATTATGAAGGCACCTTAATTTTCGTCAGTCATGATCGTGAATTTGTTTCTTCCTTGGCGAACTGCATAGTAGAAATTAAAGATCAGCAACTAAACTTATTTCAAGGGAGTTACGAGGAATATCTTGCTAATCAAGTATTGCTTGAACAAGCTAATACCGGGACTTAAATGATTGAAGCAAACATCTTGATCGATATTTGCTGTTGTTCTATAGCGGTTTGTAGTCCTTACAATCCTGCATAAAATTCTTTATGTAATCTACGTGCTTGCATAGGCCATTTATCACGCTTTAAACGACCTTTGTAGGTCTTAAGTTTGCTATCTATGGTTGCAATATCTTCTGCAGTTAAATGAGCAATTTGCTCATAGTGATAAATTCCAAGTCGGTGAAGTTTTTTCTCAAGTGTTGGCCCAACACCATTGATGAGTTGTAAATCATCTAGTTCACCACTGGGTCGTTTCATGCCAAGTGGCTTCATTTTAGGTTTGCGTTTAGGTACGCGCCTTTGAGTGGTTTTTTTAGTAGCAGCATTATTAGTGTTTTTGGCTGTATTGGTACTTTTGTTAGCACGCATTAAAACTCTTGCTTGTTTAATCCAATCGTCGCGATCAATACGGCCTCTGAAATTAAGTAATTGATCTACTGTATTAACATCTTTTAAGTTAAAGCTAGCGATTTGTTCGAAATAGAAAATTCCGCACTTATGTAACGTTTTTTCTAGTGTTTCACCAATCCCTGTAATCAGTTTTAAATCATCAGGCTTTCGAGTTGGCTTCTTTAACCCATAAGGTTTAATTTTTGGTTTGACTGCTGTGGCTGCAGCTTTATTGTTTGTAGCTACTAGTTTAGCTGAATTATTTTGTTTAGCTTTATTATTGATATGTGTAGCAACTTTGTTTTTAGAAGACCCATTGGCTTGGCTGGATCCATTTTTGTTAGATTTAGATGTGCCATTAATGTGAACAACATTACCGTTTGTGGCACCATTTCCATTTACAGTTTTGCCATTGCCATTTTTTCCATTTGCAGGTTTTAGAATGGCATTCTGAGCATCTTTCATAAATACTTCTAATTCACGTATATGTGCATCGCGAGCTGCAATAGTGCTTTTAAGATCAGGAACACTTAGCTGCAAAGTATTTAATTGTTGCTTTAAATCATCAGCTTGTTTTTTATGAGTTTCTATTTCGTCATGTAAAGGTGGAAAGTCTGTAGCCAAGCGATTAACTTCGTTCTCGAGTGCCGCAATACTTGAGTCACGTTGCTTGAGAGAGCTCTCAAGTGATGGGACACGCTCACGTAGAGAATTAATTTCATTATTTAACGCAGGCACATGTTTTTTGGTGTCTGCTAATTCTAATTGAGTATCTTTGTATTGTTTAGATACGAGCTTAACCTGATTTTCTAAAATTAAGATTTTCTCATCTCTCTCTTTTAATTGAGTGCTAATTGTGATGCTTTGATTAGCACCTGCATCAAGTTTTATTTGAGCGGTTTGTAATGCAGACTCGCTATTGCGTAGTTTGTTTTGTGTATCTGTAAATAATAAGGCTTGAGTTTCAAAGTCTTTATCACGATTTAAGAGTTTTGTACGCAAATGGTCTAACTCATTTTTTAGTGAGCTGGTTTGTTTGCTAGTGCTTTCTAACTGATTCTGTAATGATATTAGTTCTTCATTTTTGTTATTTAACTCAAGACCGTTATTGTTATAACGTTGAGTGGCCTGTCCTAGAAGGGTTTTAAGTTCTCTTATTTCATCAGGTGTGCTGTTAAGGGTTTCTAATTCTCTTTTCGTTTCATTGAGTTCTTTGCTAATGATGCGATGATGTGTAGTGGTTTTGCTTAATTGGCTTTTTAACTCTTCTATCTCATTACCAGTGTTGCTATTAAGGTTTGTTGCAGAATTTAACTTTATAGCTAAATCGTTTTTTTCATCATTAATGGAATTGATATGTTCTATTCGATCTTTAAGTAAAAGTTCAACTTCATTGAAATCTTTAATTAATAATTGGTAGTCATCATCTAAAGTAATAAAACGATTGCGCCAATCATTCTCAAGTGACACTATTCGCTTTTTTAAGCGGCCCCACATAAACCATCCCATTCCTAGGCCAAGAAAAAAAGTTGCGGCCAATACAAAAATGAAATTGGAAATCAAATAAGACATCTTTATTCTCTCAAGCGGGTTATTTTTATAAGGTAGTTGGTATTAATTATTTTAATTAGATTTGCCTACATTAAGCCCTTGTTAATTATTGTTTAATGCTATTTTTTTCGACAAACTTTTGACAATTTTATTACATTAAGCAAAATAGGTGTACCATTTTTAAGGAAATAGTTGAGAAAAAACTTTACTTTGAAAATAGTTAATGTAATAGATTAAGAAAAAGACGTAAGTTAAATAATTTGGATTTATATTGATCTTAGTAAATTAAAAATGTTTGCGCTCAGTCTATTTGTGGAGATTATTTAATTTAAAGTTAAAGTTTTGCCTACTAAATAGACAATAAGGCGTTTTTTATAATGTCCTTCTATGTTGATGTTTGAACTGGCCACTTCTGATTTGATTGCACTTTAACCTATACATCTTTTATTGAGGCTTTAAGCAACGCAATTTCTACGTTAAAGGTTAATCATTTTTAAAATGACTGTGTAATTAAACACATGTTATTCCTGTCTATAGTAGGCACAATTCTCAAATAATCTTACTTAAGCCAAATTAGATCACAATAATGGAATATGCGTTAATCGCGATAGCGGGTGTTATCGCTATGTTATCTATTGTTTTTGCACCTATTGCAAAAACAGTAAACTCATTTTATTCCGGATTGTCGCCACAAGGTGATGCTCCTAGTTTACTTACCCTAACGTTTTCCCAAGTTACCACTTGGATATTTGCACGTTCATTAATGAACGCTGCAATTCTTGGATATTATTATGGTCTGTGGGGAACACTCGCTTATGCGCTGTATTACTTGTCATTTTTAACGGGTGGGAAAATTGTAGATCAATTACGTTTTGAGCAAGGTTTTGGAAGCGTACAAGAATTCTTGCAAGCTCGATTTGGGCGTATGGGCGTGGCTTGCTATAACGTTATTATTGTAATTCGCTTAATAAGTGAAGTGTTCGCAAATTTATTAGTAATAGGATTATTATTTGGAATGGCGGGTTCCAACGCATATGTATTAGCCATAATTGCTTTTTCTGCAGTCACATTACTTTATTCAATGTTGGGTGGATTGCATGCATCTTTGAAAACAGATGTATTACAGATGAGTATTTTCGTATTTGTTCTCTTGATGCTGCTAATTATTGTATTGGGTGGTGGTCAGTTTTCGATTTCAGATTTAACGTTTAAAGAATTTCAGTTTGATCAACCTGGCCCAGTTCTTATGCTGGTAGCTTTGCTGCAAATTTGGAGTTATCCGATGCATGATCCAGTAATGATGGACCGAGGTTTTATAGCAGACAGAGAGACTACTCGGAAAAGTTTTTATCATGCAGCCTGGATTAGTATTATATGTATTGTAATATTTGGTTGTTTAGGGGTTTGGGCAGGGGCACATGCCAGTGAAGGTGAGTCAATGAATACTGTGTTGATGGGCTTATTAGGCGAATGGCCAATGCTACTATTTAGTGCCACATTGGTGATTTCAGCAATGTCTACACTTGATAGTACGCTATCCAGTTCTGCAAAATTAATTGCTGTAGATATGAAGCTTGTAGGCACGAGTGTTAAAAATGGACGCATGATTATGCTGGTGTTTATGTTGCTGGGTTTGTTGTGCGTGTTTTTTGGCAATCAAGATCTTTTTAGTGCAGTAGCGGTTAGTGGTACGGCTTCATTATTTTTAGCTCCTGTTGTATTTTTTTGTATATTTGGCAATCAAAAAGTAATTCCTAAATGGAGCTATTTATTAGCTTTTGTTACAGCAATATTGGGTGCAGGTTTATATTTTCTTGAGTCTTCAGGTTATACCCAGTGGCTGGGTGATTTGCATAAATACACTAAACTGTTATTAATATCGCTAATAATTTTAATCATAGGTTGTGGTTCGTTTTATATTGGTAAATTGCAAAATAGTCGTTCTTTAAATTCATGTTAGGTGTTTCAATACGGGTTATTTTGCAGGCGTGAATAAAATTAAAATATATCTTTCGGTACTTTTTCTAGTATCAGTACTGTGGTTGAGTGCGTGTGATAATTTTAATTTTGCAGAAACCTATGAAGGTAGAGTTATTAAAGTATTAGATGGTGATTCCATTAATATCATACAGCAAGGTCGGGAAGTTCGTGTGCGGTTAGCTGAAATTGATGCACCTGAACATAAGCAACCTTTTTGGAAACAATCGCGCCAAGCATTAAAAAACTATGTGGCAGGTAAAGAAGTAGTGGTGGAAGAGTTTGATCGTGATCAATATGGTCGAGTAGTTGGGCATGTTTATATGGGAGAGACTTGGGTTAATGGTGAGCTTGTGAAAAATGGCTATGCTTATGTGTATGAGAGATATGCAGTCTCAAAAAAGTTATTCGATTACCAAGCACAAGCAGAGAAAAAAAGAAAAGGTATATGGAAGTTACCTGAAAAACAAAGAGTCAAACCATGGGAGTGGCGCAAAAAAAATAAGTAAAGTGTCTGATATATATCTAGCTATTTATTGTCTTATAAGTCCACTAGCCAATCTTTTTTTGTTAATCGTCAAATAAGGTTAACAAGATGGTAGGTTATAATTAATATTACGGTAGAAATTATTAAACAAGTGAAAAACAAGGTTAAAGCCCTAATGAATTTGAAATCTGAAGAGAGGGCTACTGCATGTCTCGAGTAATTAAACAAGATCTCAGTGATGAAGTTGTTTGCAATTATTCCACAAATATCCCATTTGCTAAAGTTTTAGAGGTTAACCTATCTAGGCGTACTCTATTAAAAGGGGGGTTAGGTGCAGCTTCTACCGCATTTTTCGCGACAGCATCTTTCGCAGCATTTGCTGGGAGTCATTGTGGTGCTAAAGTTGGCTTTACTCCTGTGACAGTTGCAGAAGGTACTGGCCCATGGCCCAGTATTGCGCCTGAATATCAATGGGATGTGCTGATCCCATGGGGCGAGCCATTAGAGCCAGGAGGTCCAGCATATAACTACCCACCCAATGCGACTGATCAAGCTAAGCAAATTGGAATCGGACATGATGGCATGCATTACTTTCCGGTTAAGGATTCAAGTAAGCCTCGTTGTGGTTGGAATGATGATTTGGATTGGGATGACGATCTAGACTGGATCAGAAATACTAATAAAGATGCTTACAAAGGCGGTAACCGCAATGGTGTGCTGTGTGTTAACCATGAATTTGGCAGGACATCACATGTATTAGGTAAAAATCTACCGGACAGTCTTGAAGATGTGCGTGTAATGCAGCATGCCCATGGTGTATCAGTTGTAGAGCTAAAAAAACATCAAGGACAATGGCGTCAAGTTAAGAGTGTTTTTGCAAGACGTATTCATGTAAATACACCGGTAGAGTTTAGTGGCCCCGTTGCAGAATCCGATTTACTTGCTACTCCAAACGGAAACAGTCCATTAGGCACGGTAAATAATTGTGCCAACGGTTATACGCCTTGGGGTACTTATCTAACGTGTGAAGAAAACTTCAATGGTTATTTTGGTGTGACTAATCAAAATAATTCTTGGTTGCCAACAACAGAACAAGAGCGTTATGGTTTTTCGGAACGAGGATTTGGATATGGTTGGCAAAACTTTGATAAACGTTTTGATTTGTCTGATCCTGACTTCCAGAATGAGGAAAACCGCTTTGGTTGGGTCGTTGAAATTGATCCTTTTGATGGAACCTCTATACCTGTTAAACGCACTGCACTTGGTCGAATAAAGCATGAAGGTATTGCACTTACGGTTGGTTTAGGTGGCTGCGTTGTAGGATACATGGGCGATGATCAACGTTTTGATTATATTTATAAGTTTGTATCTGAAGGAAATTGGCGGCAAATGCGCCGCGAAGGCAAAAGCCCGTTAGATCATGGTAAGTTATATGCCGCCCGTTTTAATGATGACGGTAGTGGGGATTGGTTAGAGCTTACAATTGATAATCCTAATATCGCTCAACGTTTCAGTAGTCAGGCGGAAGTGCTTACTTACGCACGTATTGCAGCAGACATTGTGGGTGCGACACCAATGGATAGGCCTGAGTGGACTACAGTTGGACCAAGTGGGACTGTGTATTGCACATTAACAAATAACAGTTTACGTACTGAAGCTAATGCAGCTAACCCATTGGCACCCAATGCAGATGGTCATATTATTCGTTGGAAAGAAAGCAAAAGACACACCGGAATTCACTTTAAGTGGGATATATACTTAATTGCAGAAACTACACATGGAACGGAAGATACGTTCATTAATCCAGATGGTTTATGGGCGGATCCAGATGGCCGCTTGTTTATTCAAACTGACGGTGGGCAAAAGGATGGGCTTAATAATCAGATGTTGGTCGCAGATTTAAGCACAGGAGATTTGCGTCGTTTATTCACTGGTGTGGCGAGTGATGAAATAACTGGAATTACTACAACGCCAAATCGCAAAACTATGTTTATAAACACACAGCATCCTGGTAATGGAGATCCTGTTCTTACAAACTTCCCAGCGCCATTTGATGGTGTCACTATTCCACGTGATTCTACTATTGTGATTACGCGTAAGGATGGGGATATTATTGGTTCTTAGTCTAAGATATCTGTGCTGTGTTAGTTAGTATCAAATAGTAGTTTCCAATATAATTTTTTCGGTGACTGCTGAGATATTTTTATAGTAATGACATGCTCTAAAATATTAATACTATAAGAAAAAACATAAAAGCAACGCAATAAAATCCCATGAACCCCCAATAGTCTTGTGGTTCAGAGCTACGGTGTTTTTTTGCCGCCCATGACTCCATTTCGGTTACACTGGCAAACAATCCTTTGCTGCAGCCTTTCACCCATACTGCTTGATTTAGCCAGCCTTCTACCAATAGATATCCAGTGAATAGAATTCCAATTAAGTATAATAAAGTTTGTAACAGTATTAGCATAGCTAGTTTTTCTTCTTAATGATGTAAGTGGAGGTAATTAAACGCTTACTATGATTTTAGAAGAGGAGAGTGTTAAGTTATAAATGTGTTTGTATAACTAGCAGTATTTAAACGATGAAGTAGCTGATATCCAAGCTATCATTTGTCTGACCAGACTGCATATTCATTGCCATTTGGATCTGTAAAATGGAAGCGTTTTCCACCTGGGAAAGAAAATATCTCTTGAATTATAGTGCCACCAGCTTTCTCGATTTTTGTTTGAGTTTCTTCTAGTGTATTGCTGTAAAAAATCACTAACGCACTGCCATTATGGGTTGAAGATATGAGGTCTGACGTGAAAAATCCTCCATCAAGTCCTTGGTTTTCAAAAGCTGCATAATCAGGCCCATAGTCAGTGAATGTCCACCCAAAAGCTTTCTCAAAAAACGCTTTGGTGGCGTTTATGTTTTTAGCAGGAAGTTCTACATAATTAATTTTTTCATGAATATTCATAAGTTCTATTTATCATTCTCAATATTAATAAACGGTATGCGAAATATGTTAAGAGTATAGTATTTTTGTAATAGACTTAGTGTAAGTCTTGTCCATTATATACAGTATATCTGCTAGGTTAGTTGTGCTTCGAGATAACAAATTCAAATAATAAAGGAGAATTTCATGGCGACTTCGTTTGAGACGGAAGGTAAGACTGCATTGGTGACTGGTGCAAACCGAGGCATAGGAAAAGTAATTGCAGAAACATTTTTAGATAAAGCGGGTGTTAAAAAAGTTTATTTAGCAGTTAGAAATATAGAGTCAGCTAAAGCTTTGACTGATAAATATGGTGATCGTGTTGAAGTGATACATGTAGATCTGGGAAAGCCTGAAACGATTTTGCAAGCGGCACAATATGCGTCAGATGTGGATATGGTTGTAAACAATGCGGGGGTGCTCAATACAACAACTCCTTTAGATGTAAATGCATTGGATAGCATGGCGTATGAAATGGATATGAATGTATCGGGTTTAATAAGAATAGCTCAAGCTTTTGCGCCTGTGCTGAAAAAGAATGGTGGGGGAGCGCTCATACAACTCAATTCACTTGCGTCAATAAAGTGTTTTGCCCCATTTGCAACCTACAGCGCATCAAAGGCAGCAGCTTATTCAATTACTCAAGCGCTACGTGATTTATTGAAAGAGCAAGGTACTACGGTAGTAAGTGTGCATCCTGGGCCAATCGCAACGGATATGGCTACCAATGCTGGAATAGGTGAAATAGCAGAACCACCAAGTTTAGTTGCGGACAGTATTCTTGAAGCGCTTCAGAAGGGAGTGTTCCATGCTTTTCCAGACAGTATGGCTAAGCAGTTCGAAAATGCATATCAAGGGTTTGCTGAAAATATAGTGAATGCTGATTTATTAGCTTAAGTATGGCTTTTTTAGGCAGTGGTCTTTATGTTTAGCTGATTATTCGTAATGTGTTTAACGACTAGTAATGCTGCAGGAAATATAATCCCCCATTTTAGGAAATAAATTCCTACGCTCATTATTAAAGGTTCTGCTAACTGTAGTGCATCTAGTTGGTGGCCAAGAAAGTAACTAAAGCTACCTCCAATGGCTCCAGCAATAGCAGCAATCTTTAAGTTTTTACTTAACCAATACAGGCTATAAGGTACCATTAAGGCGAATACAAACCACAAAGCCATTAACCATGCAGGAATAATCAAAGAATCATTTGTGGCAATTGGGAATGACAAAATATTTATTTGCGTAAGTATCATATCAAGAATAATTCCAACTACAGCTATGATAAGCATAATTTTAAGATCGCGTATACGCTGTTTGCTCAAATAAAAATGTAAGATTATGTATGCTAAACCTACATAAAGACCAAGCGTTGGAAAGGAATGGGTTGCTCCATAGGCGCATGCGGCCCATGTCACTTGAAGTCCAACAAAGTTAAATATTAAGAACCTTAAGTTATTTTTCATTATTTATTTAGAAACGATTTTCTGGTTTCTTTAATACAATTTGTTGTACATCGATAACTCTTTCTTCAAAACCTGCTTGACAGTACTTTAAGTAATACTCCCATAAGCGAATAAATGCATTTCCATAACCCAGTTCTATTACTTTTTCTTTATTAGTAATAAATCGTTGATGCCAAATTTTTAATGTTTTAGCGTAACTGGACGCATAGCTTTCACTATGAAATAAGGTTAAGTCGCTACTGCTGGCTATAGCGCTAAGCATTGATGACATGCTTGGTAAGCTGCCACCAGGAAAAACATATTTACGTATAAAATCCATTGATTGAATGTAGTGATCGTACAGATAGTCTGAAATAGTGATGGCCTGAATTAACATCGCTCCATTTGGTTTTAGTAATCTACTGCAAATGGAGAAATATTCATTTATGAATTGATGTCCTACAGATTCGATCATTTCAATCGAAACTAATTTGTCATACTGGCCTTCAAGGTTGCGATAATCTTGTTTTAATATTGTAATTTTATTTGTTAAATTATGGCTAGTGACTTTGTCATGCAGATATGAGTACTGCTCATCTGAAATAGTGGTTGTGGTAACTTTGCAATCGTAGTGTTGTGCAGCGTAGATGGCAAAGCCACCCCAGCCGCTACCAATTTCTAGCACATGGTCAGTTGAGTTTAGCTCCAATTTCTCACAAATTATATTCAGCTTGTGCGCTGAGGCATCTTCCAGTGTTGTGTGTTGTCGGGTGAAGCATGCGGAAGAGTACATCATGCTTTCATCTAAAAATAACTTGTATAAGTCATTACCAATATCATAGTGAGCAGTTATATTTCGCTTTGATCCTTGTTGGTTATTTTTGTTAGTAAAATGTGTTATCGCATAAGCGCGTTTAGCTAATGAAGCAAACCCAGATTTAAATGAAAACAATACTTCTCGGTTTAGTGTGAATAAACGCATTACATTGATTAAGTTGTCTGAAGACCACCAACCTTTTACGTATGTATTTCCTGCTGCAGGCTCACCGCCAAATAGTATGGCTTTGAACACACGCGTATCAATTACATGAATTACAGCATGTAACTCGGTTTGCATCTCTTTGATGCCAAAATCATAGACAATATCATTTACATGAACTTGCAAAAATCCAACATTAATTAGATCAAGTTTTTTAAATAAAGCTGCGCATACTATTTGTTCAGACCAGCTCAATTCGCTACGAATATTTTGTGTATTTTTATATTTAGGGACTATCGACATTCTTGAAACCTGTTAGTTTTTAGGGTGGGGTATATATTGGATCCCCTTGATCCAAAGTTTTAGTGCCTCAAAATGAATCATCGTAGTAACCTTTAATGTCATTAAAGGAAAATTAAATAAAACATTTCTTAAGTTAGAGGTGGATAATTCAATCTTTTCTAAGTACATGGATGCATCAAAAACCATTTTATTATCAGACCAATTCTCAATATTTATATTCATATGTTGGTCAGGGGTATGAATATTCCAGTGGTACTCCATATTCATATGCATAAAAGGAGACACATGAAATTCTTTTTTATGTTTAGCTGAAATAACTTGATCATGCTGTTTGTTTGACAGCACATAACAATGTTGTTCTTTCCAAGGTGTATTCATTACTTCAGCTACAACATGGGTCACATTTTCTCCAGCAGCGTCATAACAAAAGTACATACTGATAGGATTGAATACATAGCCAAAATAACGAAAGTGAGTAAGCAGTCTAATTGGTCCTTCTACATTTTCTCCAGATTTATCAAAAACTAGCTCACGTATTGAATTAGCAAGAGACACATTGTCGCCATGATGATCATTGCGATGAAATGAGGCCAAATTGGTTTTATTTACTGCCCATAAAAAATGTTTGTTGAATAATGTAGGTAATTCATCTAAATCCACATACATCATAAATAATGAATACGTGAATGCATGCACGCGAGGTGCATAGCGCTGATGTCTAACTCGCCCTTTGTAAATGCAGCTCTTCATCTTTTAAATACATGTTAAAGTTATCAACAGCGCGGATTGCGCTCCATACACCATCTTCATGAAAACCATTACGCCAATAAGCGCCACAGAACCATGTATTCTCTTTTCCGTTGATGGTTTCATAGTGCTTTTGTGCATTAATTGCAGGAGTATCAAATACAGGGTGCTTGTAGTGAATAGTTTTTAAAACTTTGGATGAATGTATATTTTGGCAAGGGTTTAGTGTTACAAAGTAATTTTTCTTACAATTTAGGTTCTGTAAGCGATTCATATAGTAAGTTACATTCGCATTGCCTGTATTTTCTTTGGGGATAAAGTAATTCCAAGACGACCAGGCAGTTTCTCTTTTTGGCATGGTTGATTCATCGGTATGCAAAACAGCAATATTATCTTGATATTGGATATCACCTAAAATATTAATTTCATTTGAGCTGCAATGGTCTAATAAAGCTAATGTTTGATCACTATGACAAGCAAAGAAGACATGATCAAAATACGCAGGACTGCGTCCAGTTGAGAAGATTTCAACTCGACCTGCAACTCTCTTTACTTTGGTTACTGCACTATTGGTATGAATTTTATTTTCAAATGGTTTGATTAGTTCAGTGACATATCGTTTAGATCCGCCGACAACAGTTTTCCATTGTGGTCGGATTTTTAAATTTAATAAGCCATGATTTTTGAAAAACGTTAAAAAACTTTTGCACGGGTATTCATTGATCTGCTCAAGTGTAGAAGACCATATAGCTGCACCCATAGGTAAAATGTAATACTTGATGAAGGGTGCGCTGAACTCATTAGTAGCTAAAAAATCACCAAGAGTCATTTGTTCATTTTTCTGGTTTAAAAATGCTAATGCTAATTTCTTAAATCTAACAATGTCATAAAATATTTGATAAGGCTTTAGTTGTTTCCAGTTATCAGAATTAAAAATTAAACCTTTTAAGCCATTACCAGACCATTCAAATCCGCTTTCTTCACATATTGCCGAAAAACTCATTTCTGAGTTTTGAATCTGAATATCTAAGGAGTTAATTAGTTTTTCAAAGTTGGGATAGGTCCAGTCATTGAATACAATAAAACCGGTATCTATAGAAATAGTGGTATCTTTCATAGTTACGTCGATAGTATTCGCATGCCCACCAACATAGCTATCTGATTCATAAACAGTAATGTCATGGTCTGGGTGCAATAAATGTGCGGCAGTTAGACCAGCAATACCTGAACCTATTATTGCAATCTTCATGTGTTGGTATTGCTGCTTTTTGGTATGGTTTTTCTTATTAGCCAACTAACCACTGGGTTAGGTAAAGACGCTATTAGTTTTAGTGTTAGGCTAAATCGCTTTGGAAAATGTATTTCTTGTTTATGTTTGGCGATTCCATTAAGTATATATTCAGCAGATTTAACAGCCGTTATCATCGCAGGCATATCAAAATCATTTTTTGCAGTAAGCTCTGTTTCAACAAAACCTGGGCAGATTACCGAACTGCTTATTTTGTGAGCCTGTAAACTTACACGTAAGGCAGCGAACATATTGCGTATTGCAGCTTTGGTAGCACCATAAGCTTCAGCTCGTGGTAGACCCAGATATGCAGCAGTACTACTCATTCCTATTAGCTGGGCTTCTACGGATTTCTTTAATAAAGGCAGGGCTGCCTCAATTCCATACACCATACTTAAAAAATTTGTCTTTATCTGACGTTCAAATAACGAGCTGTCAAAATTATTTATATCAACATACTCACAAGAACCTGCATTTAAGACTGCTATATCCAATTTTCCAGAGGTTTGTTCAATATTCTTTAGAATTTCTTGATTAACTTGTTTGTTTGTTAAATCTCCTGCTAGAACGACTATATTTTTTTTGTTTGAGTCTCGGCATTGGGCGATTGTCTTATGTAAATTATCTTCAGAGCGTGAAGAAATATATATTTTACAATCTATGTTAGATAGCATAATGACCAATGCTCGGCCAATGCCTGATGAAGCACCGGTCACCCAGATCACTTTATTTTCAAAATGTTTTTGTGTCTTATTAGATAGCATGACGAATTTTTTTAATTACTGAGCCAAGTATCGGAATACGTTCATAAACTAAAGCGCCGAGATCATAGTAGTCACGGTGGTAACAAACTTTATCGTCGATAAATTCAATAAATGATGCTCCATTCAACTCAATCTCTTGATTATTTGATATTTTCTTATGTTGTAGAGTCATTATCCATTCCAATGAATAGCGATTATTATTAGGTACATTATTAGTTAACTTGAAATGGCAAGAAGAGACGCTTTTATAAAGGTCTTCGAAGTACTTTGTTAAGTTTTCTACACCTTTTATAGTTTTTACAGGGTCAATGAAAACAACATCATCGGTATATATATTTGCTAACACATGTTTAGCATTTTCATGTTGGATGGAATTCATATTTTTTATGAATTGTTCAATTTGTGGTGAGCTCATTGTTGTGCATCCTGTTTGAGTATAAATATGATCACTTCGCCAACATTGATACCAAACTTTTTAATTTTTGCTTCGCTAATAACGGCATGGTCGTCTACTTGGTATAACCAATCTTGTAAATGAACTTGAATTTGTTTGCCATCTGACTCAAATAACAAGTCATAATTCCAATTAAATGAAAAACCTTCTTGTGTGCCTGATGCTTCACCGACAACATCACTAGCAGTACCAGTATTTATATTGTTATCTTGTTTCGTTAAGTACCACGTACGCTCTTGTGTAGTGCCATCTTGGTATGTAAATAATTCATATAAGACACCTTTGTTTTCTTTCCATGTGCCAGTCATTTCTACGGTAAACCGTTTGGTAACTTTCCCTTGATAATTTTTTATTAAGCCCCAGCCTTTGAGTTCACCAGTGAAATACTCTTTAAGGTCAAATTCAGGTTGAGTATCTTGATAATCTGAAGTGGTAGTACTGCAGCCTAAAATCAGTACTATTGCTAAAAAACTAGTTAAATGTCTTATTAATTGTAATTTACTCACCTAATAGTTCCTCACGGTTCTTCTTAAAGCGTGAATTTTCGTCTAGCCAGATAGATAAAAATGCTGGGCCAAATTTTGAATCATCAATGGTGCCCAGTGAATTGCTTTTATTAAAGAATGTTGTTTTTCCTTGCGTAGTTACTACCACGATTAATTGATCTCCTTTCTCAACACTTGGCCAAATGTTTTCTAACATGATCAACCATGCATTGAGAGGGTATCGCTTCGCAAACCCTAGTCTTTGCCATTCTTTTTTTGTACTAGACAATAATTGTTGTGCACTTATTTTTCGTGCATAGGTAATGCTTAAAGCATACGAATGGTTAGATAAAATATCAGAAGAGCTAAAATTGTCTGATTTATCTCCCATTATCCAAAAAGAAGCGTCATACACGTGGAATCCATAACGACGTAACGTGGTTTCACCAACGAATGAAAAATTATTCCATCTTTCTAGCACTTGGTTAGGTAATGGACTGAATACTTGGTTACTAGTCGCCGATGATGCCGATGAAAAAAACCATAGTAAAAGTAATGAATAACTTAAGTGCTTTATCTGCATGGTTATTGGTTTGTGTGTTAAATATCCCCTCTAGTATGTACTTTCTTGCTTAAAATTGACCTTAACCGAGCATTAAATTTTTGTAATTTTACAAACATTGGATATTTGTCTGTAGCCAGTATCATAGTGATTATTATGCGTATCCTTTGTATAGAAGATGACCAAGAACTACTTGATTATGTAAGTAACGGCCTAACTGAAATAGGTCATGTTGTAGATACTGCAGCCGATGGTAATGATGGCTTGTTTTTAAGCACAACCGAGCAATACGATGTATTACTTATTGATAGAATGCTTCCAGGTATAGATGGCCTCACAATTATTAAAACGTTACGAGGTGCTGGCAATATAACGCCAATATTAATTTTCAGTGCTCTTGGTGAAGTGGATGACCGTGTAAAGGGTTTGCGAGCGGGTGGTGATGACTATTTAGTTAAACCTTTTGCCTTTTCTGAACTGTTGGCAAGAATTGAAGCGCTAGATAGAAGAAATAGAAAGTCTGCAGATGTAGAAACATGTTTATCAGCACAAGGCGTTGAGCTGGATTTATTGACACGTAAAGTCAAAAGTAATGGTGCAGAAGTCTCTCTACAAGCAACAGAATTTAGATTACTTGAATACCTTTTAAGACATAAAGGGCAAATCGTAACGCGCACTATGTTACTAGAATATGTATGGGACTATCATTTTGATCCACAGACAAATGTGATTGATGTGCATATAAGTCGCTTACGACAAAAAATAGATAAAAACTCTGATAAACAACTCATTAAAACTATGCGTGGCGCAGGCTACATCATTGACGACACTTAAAAGCAATAAAAAAAGGCATTATAGAAGCAGCTCTAGCTTTAAAGTCGCAACATTATTTGCAGTTTTATTGGCATTTGCTGTAATTGCATTGAGCATTTCTATATATCTATTCTATCAGCAGAGTGAAACAGAGCTGAGCCAAGCTTTTGTGCTACTTAGTGTTATCAGCATATTAGCTTTGCTAATCATGGGTGTGATGGGTTATCTGATAAGTGTTTTTGTGGTAACACGCATTAATCGTATAGCGAATACGGCGCAAGAAATAATTACAACAGGTGATTTAACTAAGCGAATCGAAATTGATTCACGCTGGGACGATCTTAGTTTTCTGGGAGACGTCTTGAATGAAATGCTTGAAAAAATTGAAACCTTAATGGAAGGTGTGCAACATATTACAGATACGGTTGCACATGATTTACGTACGCCACTTGCAAGATTAAGAAACAAACTTGAGCAGAATTCAAATAAAAGTGGTTTGGAAAAATATGATGAGATTGAAGGAAAAGCATCATTAGTTAAAGACGTTGATAGTTTATTAAAAACATTTAACGCATTACTGAGTTTGTCTAGTTTGGAATCAGGGCGTCAGGGCTCTAGGTTTGAGGAATTTGATCTGGGAAAAGTGGTGCAAGATGCAGTTGATCTATATATGCCCCTAGCTGAAGAAAAAAACCAAACATTTACGGTCGATAGTAAAGCAATTAGTTATAAGGGAGATCGTGATTTATTTTTTCAAGTGATAGCAAATCTTCTAGATAATGCGATTAAGTTTACTCAGCATAATGGCGTGATAAAAATTTCTCTTGAAAATAGTAGTAATGAAAAAATAATTATTATTCAAGATAATGGACCTGGCATCCCTCATGGTTCGGTTGAAAAAGCTTTTGATCGCTTTTATCGTGATCAAGAGCAGCAACATATAGAAGGATCAGGCTTGGGATTAAGTCTGGTCAATGCGGTTTTGAAGTTGCACAAAGCTTCTATATCACTGGAAGATAACCAGCCAGGACTAAAAGTTATTATCTCACTTTAGATCATGCCTAAAACTCTTGTTCTTCAGTCCCATCGGCAACCGCTGCCCGCGCAATGGCTACAAATATGTATAGATTCAGTTCGTAGTTGGGCTTCAATTAATAACTATGATTATAAATTCATTGGTGATGAGTTATTTGATTATGTATCTAATGATGTTCTTAATAAGACTAAAAATCAGATTGTGATTGCTACTGATTTAGCACGTTTGCTGGCATTAAAAAAATATTTGAAAGATGGGTATGAGGTGGTTGTATGGTGCGATGCAGATTTCCTAATATTTTTACCTGCACAATTTGTTCTACCTGATGAAAATTATGCAGTTGGGCGAGAAGTATGGGTTCAAAGTGCACATGATAATCCGAAGAAACTGATTGCGTATATCAAAGTGCATAATGCATTTATGATGTTTAAAAAAGGTAATCCATTTTTAGAGTTCTATATCGATACAGCAGAACGTTTGGTATTAAAAAATATGGGCAACATGCCGCCTCAATATATTGGCCCAAAATTATTAACTGCTATTCATAATGTAGTTCAATGCCCTGTTCTTGAAAGCGCAGGAATGCTTAGCCCATTGGTTATAAAAGATATTACAAATGGTGGAGGTGAGGCATTAGATCTTTTCCAAAGAAAATCAACCCAACCCATAGCTGCAGCTAATTTGTGTAACTCTCTGTATGAAGATGATGCGTACAGTGCAAACTCAATGGAAAAGTGTATACAGGTATTAAAAGCAGACCAAATTTTCAATATCCGGGTTTAATATTGGTAAAATTATGTACATGTCAGGACAGATTCAAAAAATAAGTAACCCACAAGGCAAGGGTGTAGTTGGTGTTGTTGATGATCTGCGTGCTGTTACACCTATAAATGTACAGGCTAAAAACAGTCATCAGTGGTTAGCAGATTACTTTACTTCTACTTTGGTGCTAGGTGCTAAATATGGCTTTAAGCCCGTCATAGGTAAGGCTTATTACTTATATTATAAAAAGCAAGAATGGAAATTGAGTTTAATAGAGCCACAGGCATGGATAACACATGATCCGGGAGTATATTTTTCTGAATGCAGCTTAAATAAAGATATGAGCTGGAGTTTGGACCTATCATTAGATTGGCAGGACTATTCTGATGTGGTTACGGCTGTAAATGATCTTGAACAAGCCTTTATTCACAGCGTTAATAATGAAACTCCCTTGGTAGAAAAATTACCATTTTTTATGCAACAACTACCGTATTATCAAAGGTTAGGCGCAAATGCGTTAGCACGTTCACTCCAACAATCTCTTGAAATTAAGATGGGAAAAGAAGAGTGTTTGTTTCTTTCGGGTAATTCATTGTTAGCAGATATCGTTGACCTTAAAACGCCACTATTAGGAGCGAATACTTCAATCTAGATTTTACAAATACGTTTCTGGTAGCGCCGCTTCGCAAAGGGTTCGTAAAAATAATTTAGTATTGGTGTAAGCCTTAATTTTTTCACCATTAGTCCAACCACTCTATAACGTTTAATAGAAAGCCATATGGTAATAAATGCAGAGGCTCCTATATGCGTTTCTCCATTTCCTTGCACTACATGCAGTCGTTCTAAAAGTTGCTTTTGTGTAAAGCTATGTTGTTGCACAATATCTCGATTTTTATGGATCCCAATCCATTGTATAGGATGGCATGTCTCTAGTTTTTGATAATGATTAATCTCTGCTGTGCATAATGAACAGCGGTCATCATAAAATACAAGATGAGGTGAATCCTTTGGGAAGTTAAGTTTTGATTCGCTTGATTGCATTTTCATATAGTAGAGAAAAAAATATAGTTAAAAAAAGACCCCCATAGAGGGGGTCAGGTTATGTGTTGAAATATGGACTCAACACGAGGGGGTTATGAATATCCGGCTTGTGTATTCATTTCTTTGGCTATTTTAAGTTCACCTTCAGATGCCATTTCGTTATCCCAGTCGTTAAGTTTCTTATTAATAAACTTATGCCAAACCTTTGGCATTAACGCTAAGGCAAACAGCGTGAAGTAACCGCGGCCACAATCAGGAGCACCTACTTCATCTAATTCCCAGTAATGGGTTTCTCCACGATCATGGTGGTCAGCTTGACGACCAATCTCAATGAAAAACCAACTAGTGAATGCAGTGCTGTTATCCCAGCTGTGGCGATAGTCAATTGGCTGTCCTTTTTCACGAATTAATCCATAGTGCTCAAGGTAGTTAAGCGCCTCTAATTCGAAGTTTGCGATAAACCAAACACCAGCTAAACATGTAATACCAATCCATCCACCAGCGAACCAAAATAGAAATACAGTTGGTAATGTCATGGCGTAGCCACGTAGCCATCTGTTTTTCCATGATATGAAAGGCACATCTAATCTTTCTAAACGCCTCTTTTCCATTAGGAATAAAAACTTACTTTGACCAATACCTGAGAGTGGGTAATGTGCAAATAAGCTTCTGCCTCGTGGAGCGGTAGCAGGATCGTCTTGATGTCCAAGTTCTAAGTGATGGTTGTATACATGTGCGTAGCAGAAATGAGCTTTACCACTTAAAGCCATCATCCAACGGGCGATTACAAAACTAAATCCTTTAGTATGTGCAAGCTCATGTCCGTAGATAATGCCGATACCAGCAAAAATTCCTGTAGACAATACTGCGCCGATTAACTGCGAGCCTGTTATTCCGTTTTGAATAGCAAGACCTAACAAGGTTGCGTTCGCAATTGGCACAGCATCCATATATTGTGAAATGCGCCATCCTAATGCGATTTGCAACAATATGAAGATGGCGAGCATTCCGTACATCATGCCATTCTGTAACGGTACAATTGCATTAGTATTACCGTCTTCATCGAAACCTGCGCCGGGGGTGGCACGGGTTACCAATGTATCGATGATGATCGCAGCACCGAGTAATGCTACACCCGTCCATACCCAGGGTCCGCCGGCGAGAACACCAAACAAGGCTCCCAGTATTAGCAGAGGTGCTGAAAAGTACCTTGCGTTAATGAGTAATTTTTTCACTTTAGTCTCCTTATGTACAATCATTGTACAGATATTGTAAAATTATCTTAAAAAGTTGAAATCTTTTTATATGACTATGTATAACGGCATATTTGAGATTTCTTGAGACCATCGTAGTAAAATGTACACATAATGTATATACCTACTACATAAATAACTTATACATGTATTGTACAATAAAAGCAGTGATTTATCGTGGTTAGCCTAACTTACTGTATTAAATAGTAATTAATGGAAACGCTCATAATATAAAACCTGTACAACCTCTAATATAACACCGCAGCTAAGGCTGCGGTGAATGGGAGCGTCCCACAAAGATATCTAAGAGCTTCAGTTTGGTATTACTTATTTATGCATAAGTGGCCGAATTTTTAGTACTTGTCTCAACCAGTATCCAATATTTTTTTCGAACTGAAACATGGCTAATCCAATGACCACTAAAGCTACACCAATTAAGATTGATGCAGTAAGTGGTTCGTTATTCAATACACCACCAAGTAGTAATGCAATTACAGGAGTAATCAACGTTATCATCGAGACGCGAATTGCCTCTAAGTTTTTCAGAATGTAGTAATACAAAGTAAATCCAAGTGCTGTTGCAATTACCCCCAAATACAATATCGACGCCCAAGCATATGTTGGCATATCAATAGGTACTGCTTTACCTGAAAAAAGTAAACTTAGTAATAAGATAGGTACTGCCACAGTAAGGCCTCCTAACGAAGCTTCAACACCTGAAATGGGTGCGTTTATTCGTTTTATTAATACAGCACTTAATGAATGAGTAAAGGTACTAACAAATACTGCAAATACACCCCATAACACTTGCGCGTTTAACTGATTGCTTGTCCCAAAGATAACGATTAAGCCCAATAAGCCCATAACCATGCCGGCAACCTTGAATGATGAAATGTTTTTCTCATTTATAAACAATGCAGATAGCAATCCAGTGCTAATGGGTGATAGTCCGAAAATTACAGCTATCCATCCTGATGGAATAAATTGCGCACCCCAGTACACACAAGTCATGGAAACAATAATTCCTAAACCACTTGTCACATAGCACTGCATAGCAGAACGAGCGCTTGATAGCTTTAATTGTGTGATAGAAAATATTACATACAACACGCTCAAGCCAATCAGCATTCTCAAGCTAATCGCAAATAAATAGTCACCAGATTCGCTACTCCATTGAATAGCGAGGGGAGTGGTGCTCCAAATAAGTACCACACCAATGTAGGCAGCACGTACAAACATCATTTTTCCTTAAAAAAAACCAAAAAAAAGGCCGCAAGTTAAAAACCTGCGGCCTTATGAAACTAAATTTTGTGGTTATTACATCAACATAAAATAGATTCACACACAGGTTTTTGCCAGACTGGTTTAGTTACCAGTTGCCATAGTGTGCGTAAAATATATTGTGTACTTGTGTAATTCATGGCGGGCATTGTAGGGCGAATCTAAATGAAGTCAAGACTTCTACATATAAAATGTGAAGTTCGACTTATTGTCATTTAGACCAGGTCGCTGATTAGAAGCTGATATGCGGAGTGTGATGGTAACGTTGATTATATTTATTTAACTTCTTCCCGCTTAGGAATGGGAACAATCTTTTGGGCTTCTTGAAATAATTTTTCAAGATCATGAATGCGAGTTTCTTGTGTGGATAGTTCAGTGCGTAGTGGTTTTACCTGCTCTTTAGCCTGATTTAAGACGTTTTCAAGAGAGTTGATTTTGCTGTCACGTAAGTTAATAGAATTAATATAAGCTTCAAGCCGTTCTTGATGAGCAGCTATTTCTTCTGTTAGCGAGGAAATTTTCTCATCACGTATACGTATATTTTGTTCTAAAGTTGGTATAGCTTGGTTGGCGCTTTCAATTTTAGTTTGCAAGCTATTAACTACCATGTGGGCTTCACTCATTTCGGTTTCAAGTAAGCGAATACGAGAACGCTCAGCTTCTAGATTTTGATTGAGTTCAGTAACTTGATTTTCTCGATCCATAAGATTGGTGCGTAAGCTATTCATCTCATCTAGCTGAAGCTCTTGCGCCTGTATTTTCACTTCATGTAACTCGAGAGACTTCATGTCTTTTTCAATTTGTTGCTGTAATAGTTTTTCTCTTTCGGTGCGTTGTTCAATTTCACCGGTAAGTTGATAAATTTTATTATCAGAATGACCTAATTCATCTTGTAACTGTTTCAGCTCAGTACCACGCTTATTAAATTCTTTCTTTATTGAGCCAAACGATTCAATTTGGCTGTCTAACTCTTCAATTCGTGTAGTTAAGTGAATGCGTTGGTCTTCAAGTTCTTTGCTTAATATTTGGTTATCGCTATCGGCTTGTTTAAGTTGTTCTCTGACTTCTTGTATATCAATTATTTTTGATCGCAATACTGATATTTTTTCCTTGAGGTTTGCAACCTCAGTTTCACGTTCTTGTAGTGACTTGCTAATAACTCGATTATCTTCATCAGCGTTATCGAGCTGAGTTTTTACCGCTTCTAGTTCAGCAACACTTGCACGTAAGAATGTGATCTCATCATTTGCATCCTGAATTTCAATATCACGTTCTTTTAGACTAGTGCTGAGGACATTGTTTCGTTCGGTTGCTTTGCCAAGCAAAGCTTTTAATTCTGCAACTTCCGATGGGCTATCTTTAATGTCTTCTATAACTTTGGCTTGCTCGTTAGAGAATTCCACAGCCGTTTTTAATTTTACTTGTAATTCATCACGTATAGAACTTGCGGCTTCGTAGGCTGAACGAAGTGAAGCTAATTCATTTTCAGATGCTTCAAGCACAGGGATTTCAAGACCAAGTTCAAGCTCGTGTGTATCGGCTTGCTGTTCTTTTGATGGATAATCAAGAGTGGTCATTAAAATATTCTCTCCCTAAATATTAATCGATGGGCTTTGATTCCCGAGAAGGCGATTGTATCCCGTAACTGTATGAATCTTAATACATTTGGCGCTGAATTTTAACCAATTTCGATGACATCTTTAAATAACCGAATATTGATTTTTCAGGCGTAAAATCTGGCTAGCATTTTAGTGTAGATGGATGCTCAGCGAATCATCCTTAATATGCATCGGCGTATATTTGAAAATGATGTTAATTATATTGGTTAAATAAAAACCTGATAAATTTAAACGTATTCAATGACCATATTTATCAGTTAGTTAGCATTCCAGTAAGCTTAAAATAATAAGGTTTTGAGGTATGCGTCAACCAATTAGCCATGCTAGACGTTATAGGGGTATCGATAGCAAAAAGTAGTGAGGAGATATGGAATGAATATCAAGCAAAAGCTAATACTAATACCAGTAGGGATGCTGTTATTGGCCGCCGCCGCTCCATCGCATGCCAGAGGAGGCGTGTATGGGAATGTGGGTTATAACGATTATCCATGGAGTGTTCTAATTGGTTACAGCGATTACGGACATGGTTATAACCGTGGACACAGGCATGGGCCAAGTTGTGGTCATGGTAAACGTTATTACAAGCACAAGAAGCATCATTACTATCATCGTGATTATAAGCGCCATTATGGTCATCGTGATCGACACCATTATAAAGAACGTCGTTACTATAAGCGGGACCGACATCATTATGATAAGTACCGTGATCGAAGACACCATGTAAAACATGATCGACACTATGATCGAGGTCATGATAATCATAGGGGTCGAGATTCAAACAGAGATAGAGATCGTCGGGATAGAGATCGCAACCGAGATCGTCGCTAAAAAAAGATGACCTATTTGCTAATATAAAATAAAGATAATACTACAAGAACCAAAAAAGCCTCGCTATGCGAGGCTTTTTTTATGTATGTTAATTAATGCATATATTATTACTGAACAAAATCTCTGTAAGATTCATGCATGTTTAAAGCTTTGCAACGTCGTTGGTCTGAAGAAAGTGGGTATCGTGAAGTATTAGTAATTTCAACTCCATTAATTTTAAGTACAGGTGCTTGGAGTATATTATTATTTTTTGACCGAATGTTTCTGGCTTGGTATTCGCCTGATGCAATAGCTGCCGCTATGCCAGCAGGGATGGCAAGCTTTGCAATGCTATGTTTTTTTATTGGCACAGCAGCCTATGTAAATACATTTGTTGCCCAGTATTATGGTGCAACTGAAGAGAATAAAATCGGCGCAATTATTTGGCAGGGAATATATTTTAGCGCCATGTCGTTGTTGATCATCATTCCTGCCTACTTTTTAGCAGAAAGTTTTTTCTCTTTAGTGGGTCATGAGCCACAAGTGCAAGTGCAAGAGACCTTGTATTTTAAAATACTAATGTACTCAGCTATGTTTATGGTGCTAAACAATGCACTAGCAAGCTTCTTTTCTGGGTTAGGTAAAACTCTGGTGGTGATGTGGGTAAGTATACTCATCACGGTCATCAATATAGGCTTGGACTATGCTTTAATTTTTGGAAATTATGGTTTCCCTGAAATGGGTATTCGAGGTGCAGCAACAGCTAGTAATATAGCAGTGATATCTGGGTCATTAGTGTATCTATATTTAATTTTTAAAAATAAATATCGCAAGCGATTTAACTTACTTGCTTCTTGGAATTTCAATCGAAAGCTTTTTAATAGACTGATCTATTTTGGGGCGCCAAATGGGCTTAGGCTATTCATTGACATGTCAGCATTTACTGCTTTTTTAATGTTTGTGGGTACATTGGGTACACATGAAGGTGTGACAACCAATATTGCCTTCAATATTGAAGCGCTTTCATTTTTACCAATGGTTGGAATGATGATTGGTGTAGCAGTGATAGTGGGTCAAAGAATAGGTGAGAATAAACCAGAGTTGGCTGAAAAAGCAGCTTGGTCAGCTATTCATTTAGCGTTAGCATTTTTTGGTGTACTCGCAGTAATGTACTTAACGATCCCTAAAATATTTATTTATCCATTTACTTTAAATGGTGGGCTAGAAGAACTAGATAACGGTGTTGAAACGATAGTAGTGCTCTTAAGGTTTGTTGCATTCTTTTGTTTATTTGATGCAATATTTTTAGTGTTTTTAGGTGCGTTAGAGGGTGCGGGAGATACACGCTTCATTATGAAAATGAGTATCGTGATATCAATATTTTTATTAATTATTCCGTGTTACTTATATATTAAATACTTTGATGCAACGATGCATGGGCTATGGTGGATCATCACCATTAATGTAGTTATTTACTGTGCGGTGTTTTACTGGAGATTTAAAACTGGGCCATGGAAAAGCATGCGGGTAATAGAGGATTAGAAAGTTAATCTAATCCTGGCATTGAAATGTAATTAGGTAATTTTTTTATATTAGTAATCCATTTTTTTATATTAGTATAAGGCTCTAAAGATATTTTTCCTTCATGGGCAAGTGCAATATAGGGAAAGCAAGCAATGTCTGCGATGGTTGCACGATTCAGTTCTAGCCATTCTCTAGCAGCAAGATGATTGTTAATCACGGTTAAAATAGACGTGCTTTTTTCACGTGCTTTTTCAATATCGACATCAAATTTAAATTTATAGTGAGCTCTTGCATCCATCGGTCCACGAGCAATATCGTTACAAGCAGTAGATAACCATTGCGTAACAAGAGCCATTTCTTTTGCGTTGTTTGGTAGCCAAACATCCTTACCATATTTTTTTGCAAGATAAACAAGAATTGCTTGGGAGTCACGCAACGTATGTGCACCATCTTCAAGAGCCGGCAACTCACCTAATGGGTTTTTGGTCAAATAACTAGGGGACTTATGTTCTTTGTTGATAATGTCGATTGGTACAATTTCCCGATCGATATTTAGAAGAGATAAAAGCAAACGAACTTTATAGCAATTCCCAGAAAACTCGGCGTTATATAGTTTCATGTTCGATATCTCTCAATGCATTACTAATGACCATTGTAGCGCTAGCTTAGCGATCTAGGTATTCAATTTAGCTTATATAGGTAACCCTGATTCTATACATAGTTTTTAACTATTTGTTTCTTGGTAGTAGCAATAGCATCATAGTGATTTAAATGCATCGAAATAAATTTAAAAATAATATTTGAGGCTACTCTATGGCTAATCAAACGCTCTGTTTAATTAATTATTATTAGAATGATTCATGTCAATAATGATTACTACAAAAATTAATACACTTTGAACATCATAAGAATTTATTAGGTTAACTATGACAAATAAAATACTTTACTCACCAGAAGAGCTTCAAGAGTTCATTTCTGAAGGTAATACAATAGTGGTTGATATCCGTGACGAAGATGAATATAAAAAAAGTCATATTCCAGGTGCGGTAAGTATTCCTGATATATTCTTTTATCTTGCAGAAACAACTGACAAAGGACTAAAAGAATTACAAGATAAATTTCAAGCACTGTTTTCTGCTGCAGGTATTACACATGAGAAGAAAGTAATTATCTATGAAGATGCATTTGATAGTCGCTATGGTGGGTCATGCCGCGGTTACTGGTTTTTAACCTATTTGGGTCATCCTGATACCGGCATCTTAGATGGTGGCTTTTCCATGTGGAATAAAAAAAGCTTTGCAGTTGATGACATTGTCCCCGTAACTGAGTCATCAAATTTTAAAGTGAAGACTCAAGACAATATCCTCGCGACAAAAGATGAGGTATTGGCGTCATTGAGTGACCCTAATGTAAAGCTATTAGACAATCGCGATAAAGTGGAGTGGACGGGAGAAAGTTCATCTCCCTACGGCATTGATTTTGCGCCACGTAAGGGTCGTTTGCCTGGTGCACGTTGGATAGAGTGGTACAACTTTATGGAACGAACAGAAGGGATGCCATTGTTTAAATCACCAGAAAAAGTACGTGCCATGTGTGCAGAATATGGGCTTTATCCCGATGACGACATTATTATTTATTGCTTCAAAGGTGCACGTGTTTCCAATACATTAGTAGCGATGCACTTAGCAGGCTTTAAACATTTGCGTAATTATCTTGGTTCATGGAATGAATGGTCGAGAGACGATAGTTTGCCGATTAATGCAGAAGTGCTACCAGGCTAGAATAAATACTTGGTATTTGGGGCTGGCTAAGTACCACAAAAAGTTTTAAATGACGCACTAAATTCTTTTGGTGCAGGTTGTGAGTAATCGTCTTTTCCATCTTGTAACTGATATGGATTGCTAAGAGTGTCTATTAATATTTCAAATTTAGAGTAATCTTCGTGAACAACTGCAGCCTCGATCGCTTCTTCCACTTTGTGGTTACGTGGAATATAAACTGGGTTCACTTGCTTCATTAATTCAACACTTTCAGAAATATTATGAGTATCTCGTTCTAATCTCTCTTTCCATCGTTCCACCCACAATGTAAAGGCAGTGGCATCATCAAAGAGTGTATGGGGCAGTGTCTCTTCGCCCTGCAACACATCCGCAAGGTAATTGAATAATTGGGTGTAATCAACTTTTTGAGTATCCATGCTGGCTAATAAATCGTTAGCAAGTGTTAGGTCTTCTTCCTCTTTGCTGTGTAGCCCCAATTTTTTTCGCATTTCTATCAGCCAGTATTGTGTGTATTGTTCTGGGAAAGCTTCTAGAATTTCTGTGGCTTGTTTAATACTTTGTTCAACGCCTTGCTCAGTTTCATCACCAAATAATGGCAATAATGCCTCTGCCAAACGTGCAAGATTCCATTGTGCAATAGAAGGTTGATTGTGATACGCATAGCGACCTTGTTTATCGATCGAACTATAAACAGTATCAGCAGCAAAATGGTCCATAAACGCACAGGGCCCGTAATCAATGGTTTCACCAGAAATAGTCATGTTGTCTGTATTCATTACGCCATGAATAAATCCTACACACATCCATTGGGCAACCAATGAAGCTTGAGCATTGCAAATTTGAGCGAGAAAAGACAAATATAGATTATCAGCTTCTTCTAGTTCTTCTTTAATTTTTGGGTAATGTCGTTCAATAGCATAATCCGCTAATTTTTTTATATGATCTATTTCTTGTCGTGCCGCAAAATACTGGAATGTACCAATCCGTATATGACTTGCGGCAATGCGTGTGAATACTCCACCTGGTGTTGGTTCGGTGCGCATCACGGTTTCACCTGTTGTCACCGCGGCAAGTGCGCGCGTGGTGGGAATATTTAATGCATGCATCGCCTCACTCATAATATATTCACGCAAGACCGGTCCTAGCGCAGATTTGCCATCACCGCCACGTGAATAAGGCGTGCGACCAGAGCCCTTTAGTTGAATATCAAAGCGCAAACCATTCTTATCTACCACTTCACCCAACAACAAAGCACGACCATCACCCAATTGTTGTGAAAAACCACCGAACTGATGTCCTGCATACACTTGTGCAAGTGGCGCTGAGCCTTCTGGTGCATGGTTTCCGGAAAAGATCGCTATTTGTTGTTGTTCGCTTAAGCTATTTATATCAATGCCCAGTTGATTAGCGAGCATCGTATTTACTTTTATGATTTTAGGTGCTGGAGCTCCAGCACTTTGATGCGCAGTGTAAAAACCATCAAGTTCTTTGGCATATGTATTGTCAAATTTAAATGTCATAGTGGTAATAATATATTTATTAAAATATTTAAGTTAGCTAACGGTAGTAGATATAAAAACGAGTATTACCATGTATAACCAGCAGTAAATAGTGTTTCGTGATTGTCTTCGTCTGCATTTTCAGAAGGCATATTATCCCAATCATAATTAAATTGAATGGTAGCTTGTAAATTATTGGCTAACGGAATTCTTAATCCAGTGCTAGATGTAAAGATAAAGTCAGATACACCTTCAAAACTTTGGCTATAGCGATGATCATGAAAAGCTTGTAGACCCCATCTTTCAAATAAATAGCGATCAAACTGTAATGCCCAGAAGGCTATTGGAAAATTGTCATTATCATCTTCATCAAAGTTTTCCCAAATATAACCCGGGCCACCTTCAATAAATAAATTCATGCGCCGATCTTCAAATATTTGATAACCCATTCCAGCGGTTAGTGTGGTGCGTAAATTTAAGTCAGCAAATCTATCATGCTCAAGTAGTAAACTGGTTGAAGTAAATAATTTATCATTTAAGAAATGGTCATAATCTGTCAGAAATTCAGCATTTTGTTGAGAGCTTCTACCATTACTATCTTGCAAGTCTCCATTCAATTCAAAAGAAAGCCTGTCATGTAGCCACCTAAATTCTGTTTCACTGTCTAGGTGGTAATCATCAACTTCAGAATTACCGCGTTCTATATCAAGACCAAAATTAATCTGGCCTTTGTTGATGAAGTTTGGTCTTACAGGTGGATTAATTTCAGCAATCTGTTGAATGCTAGAAGAGCTAGAGGTTTTATTAGCTAATATCGTTTCATTAATCTTAGTACCATCATTCAGTACAATATGTGCAGGTATGTCAGTAGAAATTGATTTAATTTTATTCCATGTAATATTTATTATGCCTGCATAACTTGTTTTCAAGGTGAGCACATCATCTGTCTTATTTATGATATTGCCGCTAATTTTGTCATCGTTGTATAGAATGACTTCATCTGCATGACTAATTGGTGAAATTAATAAATAAAAGACTATATAAAATAAAAAGAATGAGATTCTCATTAATAAAAATTTCCAGTTGACAAATATGTGATAGGTTAAAAAATTGGTTTAATCAGAATTTATTATCACACATGTTATAAATAATGGGATGCCTAATGGTATATATTCTTGAAGACTGTGTGCATAACCTAATGGGTCAATAAAATACAAGCAATCTCAAGATTAACTATTCAATTATTTTTTCTGGAATAATTTAGTGTTAGTTATCAGGTGGAATGAAATTACTCCTGCAAATTACAAAATGTCCATGACTAGCGGTTTAAAATAAAAATTAAAAGGTTTCATCAGATTTTACTGATTTCTTAAAAGGTAATAGAGTGGCGGTCTAAGTGATAAGCCCCTTGCTTCTTATTCTTAGAAATAATCGGTTTCCAATCAGTGTCACCAACTTTTATTTTTCGGCTGAAAATTTCGCAAACAGACAAAATTTGTGAAAGAAAATAGAGAAGATTGTTTAGGCAAATATTTTGTTGGCTATACAGTGATGGTCCTATCTAGAATATTTTCAATCAACGTCATTAGTAATAAAAGAGAAAGCAACATTGTAGCGCAGTAACTAAATGACTTCGGTTCCTAAGGGTTGTATAGATGAATTATTAATAATATGAATTAATATTATTTGTACAGGCTATGAGACCCATATAAACTAATTTTTTTATTGTTTTCAAGTTGTTTTTCTATAGTTTTATCATTGATATTTCGACGCTCTAGTTTTAAGTGTGCCCGTTCTATTGCAAGGCTGATAGCCGTATAAATATCCAATGATTCTAACTGGGTTGAAATAGTAGGCAAACCTTTTGGTTTAACTAAAATATTGCATAACTTTCGTGCATCATGCTCATTTTCATTCAATAATGTGATGACGATTTTCTGAATCTCATGTTTACTAAATCCAAATACAGAATGTATGCGCCGAAGGATGCATTTCTGCATATGCTCGTTGAGTTCAAGTCCTTTTGTTTGTATGTTTATGGATGCCATTTGATCTATACATTTAATTCATTATTTGAGTAAATATTATAAGTTTGATAAATATTCTGACAAGGAGATTAATCTTAATGATTGCTCAATTTGCATATGTATATTTAAATCTCAAAACACTTTTTATCTTTGTTAAATTTAAAAACATGCTATGTGAAAATAAAAAACCCCAGCATAATGGTTTGGATCGATAATGCTGGGGCAAGGCTACTATGAATGTGTTGATGGCATCTAGAAGGGAGGAAGTTTAAATGCCATCTATTCAGAGTAAAAACTACAATTATTTATATGAGTAATTAAATTCGTAATATTGCATAAAGTACCTAATTAATTAAACAACACTACTACTATTCCTAAAATCGATGCGATGCCTACCGTTAGTATAGTTACTTCACCCCAAAGACGACATTGAAAACAGTCTTTACATATCATGTTCTTTATTTCCTTTTTGTTTGCTAATTTATAAATCAGTTTATAAATATTGGTTGGTTAATTAAGCGATATTATTTATAAGGTTATTGTGTGCTCGATATAAAAGGGTGCATAGCTTGTTTATCAAGTAACTTATCTATCATCATTTTCTTATCAGTACTTACTACATTAAACTTTGGATTTATATAGACTGCTTCAAACACCCATTTCAATGAACTCTTTGCTTCACGGTAATTGTTTACTAAAAGTGCATCACGTGCAGTTTTAAGGCTTGAGTATGCAAAGGCATAATCAAAATAACCCTTCACTTGCTTTTGTGACTTATTAGTTGCCTCACTGCCATAAAGCACTCCAGTCTGTAGCTTTTTGTTTAAGGTAGGATAGGTATCACTATTGTTTAATAATGATTGGTTTACCTGCGGATATTTAAACCAATATTCAGCAGTACTATCCATAAACAACGGGCTTTTTGCTTCTACATGTGTGTCAGGTGATAAATATTGTTTGATGTCTCGTATTGAGGTGATCGCATTCTCTACATTCTGGAGTGAATCTGCTGTGTTGCTCTCAACTAAGGAAAGTGATTGTTCCGTATTTTTTAAAACCTTCATAATTAATGAATCAACTTGAGAATGTGCATCTTTTGTTGTTAGTTCATTTTTATTGATATCAGCAATACTACTGATTGGGGTTACAGCCAAAAGTAGCGCAGTGATAACACCTGTAGTAACTTTTGCATTTAATTTATTTGCGTAACGATTTACATTCATACTTATGTTCATGCCATTCCACCTAATGTATGTTGTTGTGACTTATTAATTTTTAAAGTGTTTGATTTAATTTTCTTGGTTTTAAGATGTTTTAACTGAGACAATAAACGATTAAATTTACTTAATCTTTTTGCAGTATATTTATGTGCTCGATGTGCCGCTGCATCGAATGCAACATACATATCTGTAGATTTATGTTCAGCATAAATTACCGATAAACCGCGTGTGTTGATATGAATTTGGCAACAAGTTTTGCTTTCACTGCCTACTATATTTTCATTAAATAAGCAGAGGTTTACTGATAAAACTTCACGATTAAGGTTTCTAAATAAAAAGCGAACTCGCTTTTCTATTTTACTTTTAAGTAAATCTGTAAGTTCTATATTTGCTGTGCGAACATTAACTCTCATCAATTCAACCCAATTTGTTTAACGTGGATATATAATATAATCAGCCATAAAAAAGGACTAATCGTTTATTTTTGAGATACAGTTCGGTTTTATTTGATGTTAGCTTAGTGGAGATATTGGTTTGTAGAATAGGGTGACGATAGGAAAGGTCAGTTTAACCGAGGTATTACTAAGCTTAAGCCAAAAGTAATGAAGTTTATGCCGATGCAAAGTAGCGATTGCCAAATTAGTTAATAATCTAAATCCTCTTTAGTAAAGGCTCTGGATGGAGCTTTGCCTAGCATTCTTCTTAAGATGTGGTTCATGGTGAAGGTGTCGTTATCAAACCCGCCGTGTGAAGTGCTTTTGCTGCGTGTACCTTCAACTCCATTAGAGTAAATGAAAGAAGGGTTTTTACGTGTTGAATGTAGATCAGCACTAAACTTTTCCATACCAAGTAATGGTTTGCTAATTTCACGTTCAAACGCATTGGATACTAAATACAACAAAGACTTTTGGTATAAAGCGGTTACTTTGTCATCTAATTCAAGTTTATCTTTAAGATTGTAGATAGATAAATCTGATATTTTTAATTTCGAACCTGTCTTCAGGGCAGGAATATAAGCTTCGTTATAAAGGTCTATCGAGCAGGCCGGCGCAAGCAGTGTACAGGTGTTAAATTTAAGGCTGTGTTGCTTAAAGGTTTTCAATAGGTGAGCAATGACGACTGCTCCGGTGCTATGGCCCACCAAGTGAATTTTAATTCTTTTTTTAGATTTTTTAATCTCTCTCTTAAAGTGCATAAAGGCATCGGAAGCTGCACCTTTACTAGCAAAAGCCACTTCGGCATCTCGCTTCATTTCTTCCCATAACAATGTGCCAGGCCTTCTCACTAAGCCTTCAATAAAACGGTCGCGCCATTCACTAATGCCACCGACTCGGTTCTCCGCTAGTTTTTCTTTGCGGAAAATCAAATCTTTTAATTCTTCTACAAGGCCGGTGTCATACATAATATGAAACGGATATATTTCATTATCTTTAAACACCTCTTTCATTGCTGCAATGCGGCGTGCAGAAGCCTTGGGAGAGTTTAGCCCGCCATGAACATACATAACGATATGGTTGTATTTTTTATTATTCGCCACCAGCGCTGCGGTTTGTTGTACATCATCTGAAGTGCTCCAATATCGCCCTGAGGTTTTGTATTTACCATCATCTACATGTACGAAATGCCCAGCAATTTGCGCGCGAGGCGTGCTGGGTTTTTCTATTTTTTTGTTTTCCGAGGTTTTCGCCAACACTGAAGAGTTAGGTTGTAAACCAAATATTTGTGGCGTGGGTAAACTAATCTGAAATACCCAGGCATCCATTACGTTTTCAATCCAGTCTTCATACGTCCATAACGCCAGGCCGTTTTTGCCCCAAGACTTGCCCCAAGAGTTTTGTACCCAAAAGCCTTGATCGTTATAACCGATAATGGCAAAGGCGTGTCCGCCATTGGTCGTGGCATGTTTCTTTATCAGTCCATCACGAGGTTTATCCCAGCCTTTATGCACATTCGCCGAAGCTATGATTACCCCGGTTTCATTAAGCGCGGAATGAAAATCGGTTTTACTGGGCTTTAGACGATAATACGAGCCAATAGTTTGGTTTCTAGCCTGCTTGGCACGTGCAATGGTTAAATCACCTTTATTACGAATTGAGTATTTCCAGTCTTCATCTCTACATACGCCCATGTTTTTCCAACCTTCAATCACGCCACGCAAACTAGAGCCGTCATACTCTTCACCTGGCCACTCATCATTACGCTTTGCCATCTCATAAAGCATGCGTGCACTCACGCGAGTAGGTTCTTCCATTTTTTGGTAAGTAAAATTAATCGCTGCAGCTAAAGCAAAACCGGTGCAGGCGCCTTCACTTTTTTGATCAAGGATATGTAAAGAGTCTTGAAAAGGTGGGTCAATCTTTTTAGTAACGGGATAGAGGGTGGGTTTGTAAATCCAATCACGAAAATCAGGCACATCCGCCTGCGCATTTTTAACTCGTTTGGTTTCTGCCATGATAGTTCCCCTTTTATCAAGTACTAAGCAGGTTGCGTAGTGATATGAATTTTACCTTTATTACAATTTTGCCTTCAATTGTTTATTTGCCCAGGCTTTCCAGGCATCAGACATTTTTTCAACTTCAAGTAAGCACGCGGCTTCGTTTCGGTCTTTAGTGAAAATGCGAAACACATCTTTAATAGTTAAGTCATGCGTGGGTTTATGCATAATCTTAATTTCATCACCTGTGCCTATGTCACCTTCTTCAATAATGCGCAGGTATGCACCTGGGCGTAATGCTTTAGTGAATATCTTAGGGAAGGTTTTGTCCTTCATGCGCACGCCAAAGCGCCAGCATGGAATTCTCGGTTCAGAAACTTCTAAAATGGTGCTGCCAATCTTCCAATGTTCGCCTATCAATGCCTGGTTTACATCCAGCCCTTGTGTGGTTAGGTTTTCTCCAAACTGACCGGGCACAATCTCTTGTTTAATTTGTTGTTCCCACCATTGCAGGTCTTCCATGGCATAGGCATAAATAGCTTTATCATAACCTCCATGTGCTTTCCGATCGGCTTGATCATCACCGTTTAAATTAATGCCTTTTGCAGTCACGCGGCCTGTAATCGGCAATTTCCAAATAGCGCTAATGGCAGTACGACCTTTATATTCAAATTCTTTAGGCGTACCTACATTAATTGAAACTAACTTAGCAATAGGTTCATTCATATGTATACATACTACGCCTGGTGTAGAGCGTTACGTAGCCCAAAGTAAGCTTATTAAGAGTATTATTTGCATTAGTACCCATAATAAATAAGTCAAATATCGGGAGAGAATAGGTGAAAAAATACGATGCCATTGTAATCGGTGCCGGTCAGGCGGGTCCATCGCTTGCGGCTAAGTTGGTTTCAGAAAATCTTAAAACCGCGATTATTGAACGCAAGCTATTTGGCGGCACCTGTGTAAACAATGGTTGTATTCCTACCAAAACATTAGTCGCCAGTGCACGGGTGGCACACATGGCACGGCGTGGGGAGGAGTTTGGCGTAGATATCCCCGATGTCAAAATGGACATGAAAAAAGTCAAAGCCCGAAAAGATGCTGTGGTGCAGCAATCTAACCAAGGCGTAACCGGTTGGATGAAAGACATGAAAGGCCTGGATGTATATGAGGGTCATGGCCAATTTGAAGATTCTAAGCTTGAAGGTTCACATGTAGTCAGCGTAAATGGTGAACAACTGCAAGCGGATAAAGTATTTATCAATGTAGGCGCACGTGCCCGCGTGCCGGATATGCCAGGCCTAGATGAAATTGAATATTTCACCAACTCCAACATCATGGAGGTCGATTTTCTGCCAGAACACCTGGTAATAATTGGCGGTAGTTATATTGGTTTAGAGTTTGCACAAATGTATCGCCGATTTGGAAGTGAAGTAACGGTCATCGAAACGCATGATCGA